>JBBKXQ010000157.1:0-12147 GCA_037969565.1 Acidimicrobiales bacterium
ATTCGACGTACTTCCCCAGGCCCACATGGGGCCCGTCAGATCCCAGACAAAGAAAGCGAGGCCGGATCGGTTGAGTTAGGGGGAAGTCGGTACTTCGAGCGGACGAACCGTGAGAGTGACGTTAGCGAACACCAGTTCGATTGTCAACGGATTGTCAAGAGAAATTCGAGATGATCGAGAAGTGCTGACCACCTCCTTCAAACCCTAGCGAGGGGGTGTGACATCGTGATGATCTCCGGTGTGGGTCAGTGGTGTTGACACATCTGGTGGTTCAGATGCCGGGGGTGTTCTCCTGGGCTTGATTGATTCAGGTGATGCCCGGGATGTCACCGGACGACAGGTTTGCTTGTCTTCAGTGCGCTCCACACTCGCTCGGGAGTGAGCGGCAGGTCGATGTGGCGGACGCCGAGGTGTGACACCGCATCGACAACGGCGTTCTGGACCGCGGGAACTCCGCCGATCGTTCCCGACTCGCCGATTCCCTTTGCTCCGAGCGGATTCTGGGGCGAGGCATTCTGGGTGAGATGGCACTCGAACGACGGCATGTCTGCCGCTGACGGGAACACGTAGTCCAGGAAGTTCGAGGTCAGTGGATTGCCCTGATCGTCGTAGGTGAACTCTTCGAACAAGGCCTGACCGATGGCCTGGCCGAGACCTCCGTGGACCTGGCCCAGTGCGATCATCGGATTCAGGATGGTTCCGGCGTCGTCCACGGTGACCATGCGCAGCAGCTCCACCTGGCCCGTTTCAGTATCGACTTCGACGACCGCTCCGTATGCCCCGTAGGGAGCGGTCGGCCCCACCGGCTCGAAGTCGGATTCGCACGAGAAGGCGAAGTCCGCCGACGCGGCATCGTCAGCACCGTCGAACTGGCGCATGCGGGCCAATCCCTGGGCCACATCGTGCCAGCCGACATCGGCTGCTCCGGGTGCACCGGTCACATGGAAACGGCCGGAGGCGACGTCAAGCACGATGTCGCCCGGCGAGGCCTCGAGTAGTTGAGCGGCTTGCGCTTTGGCCGCGAGAACCATCGATTCGGCGGCTTCGGCAATCGCCGACCCTGCCTTCTGGGCCGAGCGGGAACCCCCCGTGATACCACCGCGAGGGACCACGTCGGTGTCCCCGTGAAACACCTCGATCTGTTCCAACGGAACGCCGGTGCGGTCGGCGACGAGCATGGCCCAGGTCGTGTAATGGCCTTGCCCGTAGGGAGAGGATCCCGTGAGAACTCGGAAACCCCCGTCGACTCGCAGTTCCACGGCGCCGAACTCGGTGCCGAGCACGCCAGCGGTGCGATCGATGAACGTGCTCAGTCCGATGCCGAGCACCTTGGTCGAACCGGCTCGGCGGCGGGCCGCTTGATCGGCCCGCAACCCCTCGAACCCGAGCTCGTCGACCAACAGTTCCAACGCCTCGTGGTAGTCGCCCGAGTCGTGGTAGAGGTCGGACGGGTTGGTGTACGGCAGTTCTTCCGCCCGCAGCAGGTTCATGCGTCGAATCTCGAGTGGATCCATGCCGATCTCGGCCGCGAAACAGTCGACCGCCCGGTCGATGAGGGCTCCACCTTCGGGACGTCCGGCTCCGCGATACGCCACGATCGGCGTCGTGTTGGTGACGACACTGCGGAAGTGCGTGTGGGCGTTTGCCATCCGAAACGGCCCGGGTTGGATACGGGCGGCGTTCCTCGCCAAGGCCGACGCCGCCGCGGGATAGGCGCCACAATCGTTGAGGATCTCGACGTCCAGGACCTTGAGTGTGCCGTCTCGGTCGCCGCCGATCTTCACAGTCTGGAGCTGGGCCCGAGAATGCCCGAGCCCGACCATGTCGGCCGAACGAAACGGCGTCCAACGGACGGGGCGGCCCGCTCGCTTGGCGAGAAACGGCAGCAGGAAGTCTTCCGGGTAGAAACGGGCCTTGGCTCCAAAGCTTCCGCCGACATCAGCGGTGATCACCTGCACATCAGTGAGGTCGAGTCCGTAGTAGATCGCCAAGCCTTGTTGGAGCGGGTGGACCCCTTGGCACGATGCATAGTGCACGAGTCGACCGTCTTCGGTCCAGAGCGATGCTGCGGTTCGAGTTTCGAGCGGGCACGGAGCCAATCGCTGGTTGACGAACTCGGCCTCGACGACGACCTCACATTGCGAGAAGTCCGCCTCGCCCGGACTTCCGCCCTCCTCGGCGATCACGATGTTGGTGCCGATTTCGGGGAAGAGAAGCGTGTGGTCGGCCGCCGCATCGCGCAGACCGATGACTGGCGGCAGCGGGTCGTATTCGACGACGATCGCTTCCAATGCATCGATGGCTTGTGCCTCGGTCTCGGCAACCACGACAGCAATGGCTTCCCCGACGAACCGAACGACGTCGTCGGCCAAAATCGGTCGCTCGGCCCCAGCGGCATAGTCCTTCGGTGTCCCGAGCATCTGGTTCGATTGCAGATCGGCGGCCGTCACGACATCGACGACACCCGGCATCTCCCTCGCCTCACCGATGTCGACACCGACGATTCTGGCGTGAGCATGGATGGACGTGAGGTAGTGCGCAACCAGAGCCCCCGGCAGATCCAGATTGGCAACGTAGGTGGTATCTCCCCGCAGGAGATGGGGATCTTCGACTCGTTGCACCGAGGTACCGATGAGGGGTCCAGCCATCGCCGGACGCTAACCGTGGGTTCCGGTCAGGTACGAGTCCCAGCGCGAGAAAACCCCCGCACGTTCGAGGCGGAGGGTTCCGTCAGGTCGCCATCTTCTCGAGCATGGCCTTCATCTGTTGGTGGACCAGGTTGACGGCCTGCAGGGGACGGATCATCACCTTGAACTCGGTGATCATGGACTCATCGTCGCAGGTGATGATGTCCACGCCATTGACGTATTTGCCGTCGATCGAGGTTTCGAACTCGAGCATGGCCTGGTTGCCGTCGAGAATCTGCTTGGTGTAACCGAAACTCCCACCGGCAGCGCTGGCCTTTGCGTCATCACCGCCAAGGGTGTTGCCTGCTGCACCGAGGTAGAGCTTGGTGATCTCGCGACCTTCTTGCGGGGTGAAGACGATCGGCGACAGGAACACACAGTCTTCGTGAAGGAGGGCATCGAGGCCACCGGGCAGCTGACGGTTGAGGTGCTGGTGCCAGCGGTCCATGCAGGTGTGAATGGGGTCGCTTTGGGTCATGGCGAAGATCATTCCAGGCCTGCATGCCAAGTGCGAACGACGTAGCTCGACGGTCGACGCTCGAGCGCCGATTGGGTTCCCCCTCCATCGACGTTTTGGCCTCTGGGTCCCACCGGTCTGGCAGTGTTGTAGGTGATGGCTGTAAGGGTGTTGGTTCTCGGCATGGTGGCTGGGTCGTGAAGAGGCGATTTCTGCGAACGCTGACGTTGCGACTGCTCGGCACAGGACTCGCGGCATCGTTGCTCTTGTTCATCGCGATCGAGGTGTCGATTGCGGGCGGCTACAGAACTGTGCTCTTTCCCCAGGGGTTCAATCCGGCGAATGAGCGAGACCAACAGATCGCCGAGGAGTTCCATCTCGACGATCCTGTGGTGGTTCGGTTCGGGCATTGGGTCGTCGAAGCTGCCAGAGGCGATTTTGGTCGCTCAACGCGAGACGGCACGCCGGTGGTCGACGTCATCAGTCATCGCTTTTCGATCTCACTGGAGTTGGCACTCACCGGAATGCTTCTTGCCGTCGCCGCTGGTGTTCCCCTCGGGTTGCTTGCGGCGGCGACTGACGGTCGTCCTGCGGGCCGATTTCTGTCGGCCTTGGTCGGTGCCGCCCAGTCGGTTCCGGCCTTCATGGCGGCCACGGTCGGGATCTGGCTCTTCGCCGTCGAGCTCGGATGGTTTCGTGCATCGGGCTGGACTCGTCTGAGTGATTCGGTCAGCGGCAACCTAGGCGGCTTGATCCTGCCGGCGACGGTGCTTGCGCTCGCCGAGGTCGGCGTCATCGCTCGGGTCGTTCGGGCCGACGTCGTCACGGTTCTGCGAGAGGACTTCGTGGTCGCCGCGATCGGAAAGGGGATGAGGACTCGCTACGTGCTCTTCCGTCATGCGCTTCGACCTGGGTCGCTCGGGCTTCTGACGGTTCTGAGTCTCAACGTCAGCTCCATGATTGCCGGAGCGTTCGTGGTCGAGATCGTCTTCGGAATTGGTGCGCTCGGCCAGGTGCTCGTCGAGGCGAGCTTGGCCCGAGATCTCTACGTGCTGTTGGGCATCACGATCTACACGACCGTCATCTACGTCTTCGTGACGAGCCTGATCGACCTCGTGCTGTTCTGGGCCGACCCCCGGATCCGTCGAGAGTTCTGAATTCCGCGAGGACGCGGGTCAGGAATCGCCGGAAGCAAGTTTGGTTGCGTACACATCGGCTCCGATCACACCGCCATGTTCGTCCACTCGCTGCCGGTCGGCCTCGGGAAGCACATCTTGCATGGCGTCGATGCGCTTCCACGACGGAAGCGGGGTCGCGCCTTCGTCGTCGGGAACATAGGGCGAGGTGCCGACCCTCACGTGTTTGTGTATGAGGCGGGCGCAGTTGACGAACGTCGCCTTCACCTCGGCCCGGACGATTGCGATTGCGCCCGGGTAGCGACCCATCTCCGGGTCGTCGCGGTTCACGGCGGCGGTTGCTTGGACTCGCACCCGGTTGGGCGTTTCGAAGTCGATGAAGAGCAAACCGATCTCGGCTGTCTCGGAGATGTTCCCCACCGAGAGGAACATGCCGTTTCCGTCATAGATGGGGAAGATGATGGTGGTCGGATCGAGGACGGTGACGAGTCCGACCGGCCCGCCCTTGTAGGAGACGGTCGGCTCACCCCGGCCGTTGACGGTGGAGAGAAAGAAGAAGTCCTTGGCCTCGATGAACTGCCGGCTCGCTTCGTCGATCGCGTCGCGAACGATGGCAGCGCGCATGCGGTCGGCGAGCGCCCGACTCTCGAACTGATCCTGGGCGGCCTGCTGTGCTGCGGTGTAGAAGCTCATGCCGATGATGCTGTCAGGTCGGGCCCGATGCCACCAGCCTTCGTTTGCGAGCCCACTCTGCGGTCCTTGTGGTCGGCCTGTTAACGATTCGCGTCGAATTCGTTCCTGTACTGTCGTGGAGACGATGGACGCAATCCGAGTCGAGGACGCCTACCGGCGTATTCACCTTCGGCTCTGGCGAGCGCTCTTCGCCTACGGAGGCGATGCCGAGATCGCAGGCGATGCCGAGGCCGAGGCGTTCACCCAGGCCATACGGCGAGGGAGCGAGATTCGGGACGTCGATGCCTGGGTGTGGCGCTGCGCCTTCCGCATCGCCGCCGGGTTGCTTCAGGATCGACGGACGCTCGGACTGGGCGACTTTCACCTCGATCGTCCGGACGGCGGCGTCGAGGATCGCTCGGTCACCGTATTCCTGTCACAACTCGACGGCTTGAGCGACCAGCAGCGCGCCATCGTCGTCCTTCGCTACGTCGGGCAGTTCCGCCCCGCAGAGATCGCTGACCTGCTCAACACCTCTCCCGGATCGGTGCGGGTCCAACTGCACCGAGCCCACACCCACCTTCGATCTGTACTGGAGGAATCCGATGGTTGATGACGGCACCTTCGAAGACGGAATCGTGGGCGGTGAGTTGCCCGGCGACGAACTCGATCCTTTGCTCGAGCAGCGCTTCAAGGCCTTGGCTGACGTGACCGTGCCCGACACCTGGGCCCGAATCTCGACCAACGCCGTCCCCCGCTCGACCGATGTCGCACGTACGACGCGCCGTCCGGTGATTGCGGTGGTGGCCGCTGCGATCGCGATGATCGTCGGCGGTATCGCGCTGTCCAATTTCGGCGACGACGCTGAGCAGGTGACCGCAGCCACTGGCACGACCGAACCGTCGACCGATGTGACTGCACGCGCCGACGGTGATGGGTTCGATCCGGAGGCGAGACTTTGCTCGACGACATTGGCCGAGTCACTCGGCCGAGGCGTCCCGACAGTCGACTACGAGCCGTCAGATTCTCCGTCACAACTGACCGAACTCAGCCCGATCATCCTTCGAGGTCAGTTGATCAGCGCCAGGTCCGAAGCAGGCGGCACCGTGCTCGATGTCAAGGTTCGCGACGCCATCGGCGACGAGCGGCTGGATGGAATAGGGAACAGCGTGTCGCTCTGGACGCTCGCCGGCCAACCACCCTCGGGTCTCTTGGCCGGCGACTTTGTTGCGTTCCTCACCGGTGAGCAGATGGGCAGCGAGGACGGAACGACTTCGAACCCCTGGGTCGTCCAGATCGAAGGTCTGTGGGTGGCGTGTGATGCGGCGGGTCCCGCCGCCTCGGTCATTGCGGGGCCGACCGAAACGGGCTGGCGTTCTGTCGCCGAGGGGGCGACGCTCGACGAGCTGTGGCAGCTCGTGCAGTTCCCGGAACGATTCATCTCCAGGCCCCTCGGCCCGCCGACCGTGATCGAGAACGGTGCCGCAGTCTTCGACCTTCGCCTGATCGACGGGGCTCGGTTCCGGCTCAGCCTCCCCGAGCGGTGGGCCGAGGAGATGACGTTCACCCAATGGCCGGCGCCCTCGTCAACTGTCATCGAGGGGCCATCGGCCACGATCGAGCTCTCCTTCGGATTCTGTCCCGATCCCGGAGGAATGAGGGAGAACCGACTCGGCTCGACCGTCGCCATCTCCGGCACCACTGCGACGGTGTGTCGGCCCGATGAACTTCTGTCGATGGCCGTTGCGGCCGTCCAACCCCTCACGGAATCCGACGCAGAGGTGTTCGATCTGCGGCCGATCCATCTCGGTACTCAGTACGCGGGTGTTTTGAGCCTGGCCTGGCCCGATCTCGCGAATTGTTCGAACTGTGCCCGCTGGGGACCGATGGTCTTCGAGGCCGAGAACGTCGCGGTGAATCGCACCGGTCAAACGGCGGTGACTGCGGTCGACCTCGACACGCTCGCCGAAGTCTGGAGTGCCGACACGGGAGGATTCGGCACCGCCCTTCACGGCGGCTCGGACGGCGTCTACCTCGAGGTGACCGGCGGGGCCTTCCTGAGGCTCGACCCCACCACCGGACGAGAACAGTGGCGCCTCGAGCGCGATCCGGACGAGCGGGATCTCGGACTTTCAGGCCACGAAGCGAACCAGTGGTTCGTTCGCTCGTCGTTCGCGATCGAAGGTGATCCTCGGCCCCCGATCCTCAGACGGATCGACATCGATACCGGTGAGATTCTCTGGACGACGGCAGGCCGTGAGGGAACCGAGTGGCAATGGAGCCAGCCGGCGGTGTTCAGCGATCGCGTGATTCTCATGGACGTCCCAGACGGTGATGGGATCGTGGATGCCACGTTGCGGGCCTACCACGTGCAGACCGGCAGAGAGATCTGGACCACCGACTTGGACAGTCCGAATGCGGCCTTCGACCCGCATGTGCCCTTCGACACGGATGGCCTTTCGGTTCTCGAGTTCGAGGACGGAGCCGTCCTCATCGTTCGGACCGTGGGTGGCGACATTCTCCGCGTCGACCCCACCAATGGGCGAATTCTCTGGCGACGGGAGGGAGTTTTCGATCGCGTCAGCGGGACCGACCTCGCGGCCGACGGTTCACTTGCTGTGGCGGTCGACAGCAACCGCGGCCCGCTCCTCATCGACCCGAACACCGGCGAGAACAAGGCTGCGCCGATCAGACCTGGAGCCTGCCCGGCGACGATTCCCCCAGAGCCAGGATTCGAACCGCCGCTGCCCTGGAATCCCAACCCCAGCGATCCCGAAACCGTCTGGTTCGGCTCGGCCGACCTCTGGACCGTGCTCGACCGAGCTGGGCACACGCTGCGAAAGAGCGTGTGGTGGAGTGCGAACTTCCCCGGCGGTGGCGAAGAGGAGATGCCCGAAGTCGAGGTCATCTATGAGCGACTGGATGCAGACGACGACCCCGTCGTCTCTGCAGCACCAGGAACGAACGCCTACACGGCCGAGGACGGCTGGTTCATGATCAACGGCATCGAGCCTGATGAATCGGGTTGTTGGCGAGCGACCGCCACCTACAAGGGAGCCGAACTCAGCTACGTCTTCGAGAACAGGTGACGAGTTGCGGGATCAACGAGCTGACGGTTTCCGCCATGGCTGGGGCACGAATCGTGGGGTGACCGCTGCGTAGTCGGCGTAGCCGTCGTAGCGCTCGGCCAGCCGCGCTTCCTCCCATCCGGCCTTGCTGTTGAAGAAGATGACGGTCACCGCGGCGACGGCGAGGCTGATCAAGCTGCCGGACCGAATGGTGAGACCGGCGACGATGGTCAGGACTCCGGTGTAGATCGGATGGCGAACGTGCCGGTAGAACCCGCTGGTGGTGAGTCGGGCGTTTTTCGTGGGAACCGGAGTCGGGGTCAGCGCAGGGCCGAGGCGAAATGCGGCGATCGCGACGACGGCCAGCCCGGTCAGAACGAGAACGTAACCGACGGTCGTGAGCCAGCCGGGTGTGGGCCAGTCGTCGCGGCCGGGGAGGAGGATGAGTGCGCCGAGGAGAATGGCTTGGGCGGCTACGAACAACCATCCGGTGATGTTGCGACTCATCGGTCGAAATCGTCAGGGTGCAATTCGATCGGTTGTCCGTGGGGTGTGCGGTGGGCGGCCTGACGCCAAGCGTCTCGCATGCGTTCTTGGTCGTCGGTCGAGGCCGCGCCGCTCTCGGCCACGAGTCGTTCCAGCGCCCCGAGCCAGTGCTCGTAATAGGTGGTGCCGTCATCGGGGTCGCCCGCAGCCTGAGCTCGGGTGATCTCTTCGGCGAGGGTGGCGGCCCACTGCGGCCAGGTGAACAGGCCTTGCTCATGTAGACGCAGGGTCATGGCGAACGCGTGAGCCTCCCACGGTTCGCCGAACACCGGCTCTCCCGCCAACCCGGGCTGACCCGGAAGTAGGGCCGTCACGTGTCACGCTCGTCGACCGGCTCGAGGTACGACTCCCACGCGTCGATCAACACCGATTGTCTGGGTGCTGCATCCGGCCTGGGTGCTGCATCGTCCCAGAGCTCGGCGGCGTCGAAAACCACGCCATAGAGCCAAGCGGGCTGCTCGCCGAGATCGTGAGCGTGGGAGTCGGCGAAGACGTGGGGGCCGTGGAGACGTTCGATCCTGCCGATCTTCCCCGCGGCATAGGAGGGGAGGCGGGTGTGATGGTCGACGCGATCGGCTCGGGTCCGCACGAGGTCGCCGACCGCGAAACGGGGAAGGGCTGAAACCTGGCGTTCGGTTGACGACCCTGATCTCATCCCGGCCGCAACCCGTTCGGCTTTCAGCACTCGGATGCCCTCGAGCGGCTTCACGAGCGCATGTCCAGCGGCGAGCTCGTCTGCGGTGACGAGTCCCCGGTCGACGAGGAGCCGCTCCAATCCGGCCTCCCAGATCTCGTAGTAGGAGAGATCGGCGTAGTCGGGCAGCGTCTCGCGGTAACGCCGACTCATGTCGAGGGTCCATTTGCCGGAGGCGCCGGCGGCCACCGTCATTGCAAGGACGCGGGCCTCCCACTGGTGATGGAACACGACCCGTTCGTCGTCGTGCTCGATCGCTCCGTGACCGGTCGTGCCCCCGAGGTCGGCGTTGGTGACGTAACGCTCGTTCCCACTCACGTCGACGACAATTCGTGGTCGCCCAGCGACATGGGGTCGAGGGGTACACCCACGCCGATCATCGAATCACGGGTCACGAGTTCCGCCAGTTGCTCCTCGGTCCAGTCGTCGGTTCCCGCCGGTCGCTGGGGGATCACGAGATACCGGATCTCGGCCGTCGAATCCCAGACCCGAACCTCGACCTCGTCGGGCAAGGTCATCCCGAACTCGGCCAGCACTCCACGCGGATCGCGAACCACTCGTGATCGATAGGGGGCGCTCTTGTACCAGGTCGGCGGCAGGCCGAGCACCGGCCAGGGGTAACAGCTGCAGAGTGTGCAGGCGACGATGTTGTGGGTGTGGTCGGTCTGCTCGACGGCAATCATGTGTTCGCCCTGGCGGCCGCCGTAGTCGAGCGATGCAATGGCGGCGGTGCCATCGCGGCGGAGCCAGTCGCGGAATTCGGGATCAACCCATGCTCGGGCCACGACCCGGGCCCCGTTGCGAGGGCCGACACGGGTTTGGTAGGTGTCGATCAGTTCGTCGAGCGCAGCAGGATCGATGTAGCCCTTCTCGGTGAGCAGCGTCTCCAGCGCTCTGACGCGTACGTCCATCGGACCGAGCTCGCTGTGGTCATCGGCGTGCTCGTGTTCGTGGTGATGATCGTGCCCGTCCATGCCGGCTGATCGTAGAACACTCTGGCGAGCTCCGAACTCACTCGACCGTCACGAGGACGTCGCCTAGTGGCTTGCGCTCGATGTCCGGAACCCGCACCCCCTCCAAGGGGTAACCGATCGGGAAAAGCACGAATGGCCGTTCGTTCTCCGGTCGGCCGAGCACGTTTCGCAGGAATGACATCGGCGACGGCGTGTGGGTGAGCGTGGCGAGCCCCATCTGATGGAGCGCCGTGATGAACATGCCGGCTGCGATACCGCAGCTCTCTTTCACGTAATAGTTCTTGCGTCGCTCTCCGTCAGCTCGTCGTTCGTAGCGCTGCTCGAAGAGCACGACCAGCCAGGGTGCGATCTCTAGGAACTCCTTGTGGTGATCGGTTCCCAAGGGCGCCAAGGCCTCTTGCCACTCGTCGTTCATCCGATTCTCGAGGTAGTTGACGCGCTCCTCCTGTTCTGCGGCCTCCCTGATGACGGCTTTCACTTCAGCGCTCTGCGTCGCCACGAAGCGCCAGGGCTGTTTGTGGGCGCCGGATGGGGCCGTCGAGGCAGCTTCGACGGCCAGCTCGATCAGTTCTCGTGGCACCGGCTCGGGGCTGAACATTCGTGGGCTCCGGCGCTTCTCCATCTGGTCTCGAAAGTTGGTTGCTCGCTCCAGCATCTCCGCCGGCTCGTACCGGTCGAACGACATCGGCACGAACGGATGGGCGGCGGCAAGCTCGGGCGATGGATACGGATGTTTGTACAACTCGTCGGCCATTGCCCGAGTCTTGTCGTTCGCGGCCCCGATGGCATGCTTCGGTCGCGATATCGTCCGCATGACTCGGAGCGAGGGAACCACATTGAAAATCAGTCCGACGGTTCGCTCATGACCCCTTTCAATCCGACATGACCACCGCCGCCGTCGTCGGAAGTGGTCCAAACGGGTTGGCGGCAGCGCTCACCCTCGCCAAAGCCGGCGTCGAGGTCACTGTCTTCGAAGCTGCTCCGCGGATCGGAGGCGGCACCCGCAGTAGCGAACTGACCCTGCCCGGCTTGCTCCACGACGAGTGCTCGGGATTCCACCCGTTGAGCTTCGAGACACCGTTCGCCCGACTCGCAGAATTGGAAGAATTCGGTCTTCGTTGGGCCTGGCCCGAGGTCCAGTTTTCGCATCCGATCGGTGGTGAGGCCGGTGGTGCCGTCGTCCGGTCGATTGACGACACGGCCAACGGGCTCATCGGTGATGAGCGAGCCTGGCGTCAGATCTTCGGGCCGCTGGTCCCTCGTTTCGGAGACATCGCCGAAGACTTCCTCAGGCCCGTTGTGGGTGTGCCAGGCCATCCGTTGAGCCTCGCCCGGTTCGGGGTCCGGGCCGCGCTTCCTGCCGCTGTCCTCGCCAAACGTTTCTCGACCGACGAGGGCCGAGCCTTGTTCGGGGGCGTGGCTGCCCACGCGATGTGGTCGTTCCGATCGGTGCTGTCGTCGGCGATCGGTACTGCGCTGGGGACGGCAGCGCACACGTACGGCTGGCCGGTTGCCGTTGGCGGGTCAGCCGCCATCACCACGGCCATGGCTCGAGCGGTCGAGCATCATGGCGGCACGATCGAAACCGACCATCGGGTCGAGTCGGTGAGCCAACTCGGTCCGGTCGACATGGTCATGCTCGACGTGGCGCCCCGGTCCGCAGTGAAGCTGCTGGGTGAGGCGATGCCGGCCCGGTACCGCATTGCGTTGAGCCGGTACCGGCACGGTCCGGCCGCTTTCAAGGTCGACTTCGCCGTCGAGGGCGGCATCCCCTGGGCCCACGAGCCCTCACGTCGTGCCGGCACGGTGCACGTCAGTGGCGACTACGACGAGACGGCCGCCGCCGAGGCGAGGGTTCACCGGGGCCAGATGCCTGAGCGTCCGTTCGTGCTGGTCGGTCAGCAATACCTCGC
>JBBKXQ010000158.1:0-24345 GCA_037969565.1 Acidimicrobiales bacterium
CGCCGACGAATTGCTCGAGCACGCGACCAACATCCTCGGCATGGACATCAAGGGCCACACCGTCGACATCGTGTGGGTCGAGGTCGCCTCCGACATCGCCGAGGAGTACTACGCGAGCTTCACGCTCGACCGCTCGGCGAAGAAGCACCTCGGGATGCTGTCGAAGGAAGGCGGCGTCGAGATCGAGACGGTCGCCGAAGAGAACCCCGATGCCATCGCCCGTATCCATGTCGACCCGGTCGACGGGCTGACCGAGGCGCAGGCTCGCGAGTGGGTCGCGGCCGCCAACCTCAACCCGCAGGCCACCGAGGGCACGGTCGACATCCTGCTCAAGCTGTACACCGCGTACACCGAGGGTGACGCCGACCTCGTCGAGATCAACCCGCTGATCCTCAAGCCGACGGGCGAAGTGCATGCCCTCGACGCCAAGGTCAGCCTCGACAACAACGCGGCGTACCGGCACGAGTACGACGAGTACATCGCAACGCAGGTACGCGACGAGCGCGAAGAGGCCGCCCACGCCAAGGGACTCGAGTACGTGGGGCTCGAAGGCACGGTCGGCGTGATCGCAAACGGTGCCGGGCTCGCCATGAGCACCCTCGACGTGATCAACCAGGTCGGCGGGGAGCCGGCGAACTTCCTGGACATCGGCGGCGGCGCCAACGCCGACGTGATGGCGGGAGCCCTCGAGGTCATCAACGACGACCCCAAAGTCAAGAGCATCTTCATCAACATCTTCGGCGGGATCACCCGCGGTGAAGAAGTAGCAAAAGGGATCCTCGAGGCGATGGGCCGGGTGAAGCTCGATTCCCCGATCGTCATCCGACTCGATGGCACCAACGCCGAGGAGGGACGCGAGATCCTGCGCCCCAACCTCAGCGACCGACTGATGATGGAAGACACGATGTTGAGCGCAGCGGCCAAAGCCGTCGCATTGGCTCAGGGCTGAGGAACGAGATCATGAGCATTTTCGTAGACGAGAACACCAAAGTCATCTACCAGGGTCTGACCGGATCCACCGGTCGTTATTACGGCCTTCTCAACCGGGAATACGGCACCCAGGTGGTGGCCGGCACCCACCCCAAGAAGGCCGGCACCGACGTCGAGGGCATCCCCATCTTCGCCTCGGTGAAGGAAGCAGCCGAGGCCACCGGGGCCACCGCCACCTGCATCTTCATTCCAGCCCCCGGCGTTCAGTCTGCCGTTCTGGAAGCAGCCGAGGCCGGCATGGAACTGGTTGTGTGCATCACCGAAGGTGTGCCGGCCCACGACGAGGCCTATTTCTTCAACAAGCTGAAGTCGGAATATCCCGGCACCCGCTTGCTCGGTCCGAACTGCCCGGGCCTGATCAGCCCCGGGAAAGCCAACATCGGGATCACGGCGGGCCATATCGCGAAAGCCGGGGGTCCGGTTGGCATCGTCAGCCGCTCGGGCACGCTCACCTATCAGGCGCTCTACGAGCTCCAGCAGAAAGACATCGGCGTCACCACCTGCGTCGGGATCGGTGGCGATCCGGTGCCCGGCACCAGCTTCATCGACTGCCTTGCTGCCTTCGAGGCTGATCCCGAAACCAAAGCTGTGATGATGATCGGCGAGATCGGTGGCTCGGCGGAAGAGGAAGCGGCCGAGTTCATCAAGAACCACATGACCAAGCCCGTTGCCTCCTACGTGGCCGGAGTCACCGCTCCCGCAGGAAAGAAGATGGGCCACGCCGGCGCCATCGTTTCCGGCGGTCAGGGAACGGCGAAAGCCAAAATGGAAGCGCTTCAAGATGCCGGGGTGAGGGTTGGACAGAACCCAACCGAAGCCGGCGAATTGATGGCGGAAATCGTCGCCGCTCTCTGACCCTGCCCGGGCGAACCTCCGTTCACCGGGTTCACCGGGTTCACCGCTTCATCGGTTCACCACGCCACGTCAGCCGACGGAAAGACCCCGGCTCAGCCGGGGTCTTTTCGACTGTCGACCCAGCGTCAAAATCGCGTCCGACGATTGTGCTGATTCACTAGGGGCGTGCCCCGTCCTTGTCGAAGCCGCCGCTGGGCGCCAGCTCTCGGTTTGGTGGTTTCGTTCCTGCTCGTCGGTTGCGCGAGCAACAACCGCCCGATCCTCAGCACCGAGACAATCCCGGTCGAATCTGATCTGTCGGTCGAGGAGGGCGGTCCGGAAACGATCATCGCCGACGAGGACACCGTGGAGAACGACTTCGCTCGAGTTCTCGTCACGCCAGGCGGCATCGTGGTTCCGGTGCTCGTCGATCTCGGCGATTCGTACATCGTCAGCACCCCGTGCGGCGCGTCGACGACGGTGGAGACCGGCACGCCGTACAGCTCGGTTGATCTGGTTCTCGATCCTGGTCACGGTGGGAAGCGAGAAACCGGATCCGTTGGCTTCAATGACTTGACCGAGAAATCTCTCAACCTCGATGTGGCCATGCGGACGGCCGAGTTGTTGGAAGATCGGGGTATCTCGGTTCTGCTGACCAGGACCTCCGACTACCAGTTGCCGATCGTGACTCGAGCCGAGATCGCCGATCGTCTGAAGGCTCGCGCTGTCGTCTCGATCCACCACAACGCTCCCAACGCCAATCCCTCGAGCACCCCCGGCACCGAGATGTTCGTTCAGTACGGTTCGAGGGAGAGTCGGCGGCTCGGTGGACTGCTGTGGGAGGAGGTCGTCGATGCCCTGAGCGGCTTCGACATTGCCTGGACTTCAGCCCAAGATGCCGGTGCCGTCGTGGTTCTCAACGAGGACGGCGGGAACGCCTATGGCATGGTTCGACGTCCGAATGTGCCTGCGGTTCTGGCCGAACTCGGTTATCTGTCGAACCCCGAGGAGGCGGAGCTCTTCGAAACCGACGAATACCGGGATGCGGTGTCGCTGGCGCTGGCCGACGGCTTGGAACGGTGGCTCACCACCTCCGAATCAGGCGGAGGGTTCGTGGCCAAGCCTCGTGTGTTCACCCCGAGTGGTCTCACCGGCGGAATCGAAGGGTGTGTCGACCCAGACCTGGGGTAGCGGCGCCCTTCTCCACTAGCTTCATGCGGGTGCGCGCACTTCTGTCGGTTTACAACAAGTCCGGAATCGTCGAGTTCGCTCGGGAACTCCACGAGCTGAACGTCGAACTGGTGTCGTCGGGGGGCACGGCCAAGGTGATTGCTGAAGCCGGCATTCCGGTCATCGATGTTGCCGATTTCACCGAGATCCCGGCGATCCTCGGCCATCGCGTCGTCACGCTGCACCCCAAGATCCATGGTGGAATTCTGGCTGATCGACGCGATTCCAGCCACCTCACCGATCTCGAGAACCACAAGATCGATCTGATCGACATCGTCGTCAGCAACCTGTATCCCTTTGGCACCGATCCAGCCTCGTTCGAGCATGGCACCTCTGCCTCGTCCGAGGATCTGATCGACATCGGGGGTCCTGCAATGGTGCGAGCAGCGGCGAAGAATCATGAATACGTCACGGTTCTGGTCGATCCTGACGACTACGCAACCGTTCTCCAGGAACTCCGCGACTCAGGAAAGACATCGTCCCGGACCCGCCGCCAATTGGCTCGCACCGCCTTTGCGCACACCGCGTCCTACGACGCCGCCATCGTCACATGGATGGATGATTTTCCGACCAACGGCGATCCTCTTCCTGCCACGATCCATCTTTCGTTGGAACGAGCCCAGGACCTCCGTTATGGCGAAAATCCGCACCAGCAGGGGGCTCGGTACCGAATCGAAGGAAGCCGGAGTTGGTGGGACGACGTCGAACAGCACAGCGGACTCGCGCTCAGCTACTTGAACCTCTTCGACGCCGACGCGGCGTGGCGTCTTGTCCACGATCTCGGAAATCAGCCAGCCGTGGCGATCATCAAGCACGCCAACCCCTGTGGTGTCGCCACCGGTGACGACTTGGCCACTGCCTACACGAATGCGTTTGCCTGCGATCCCGTGTCAGCGTTCGGTGGAATCGTGGCGCTCAATCGCCCCATCGATGAAGCCACAGTTGCGGCCATGGTCGAGGCCGCCCAAGCCGATGTCGTCATCGCCCCCGGTTATGAAGACGGCGTGATCAAGGCCCTGATCAGCAAGCGGAAGAACACCCGCTTGCTCACCGCTCCCTTGCCTTCCACCCCTCGGTTGTCGTTACGCCAACTGTCCGATGGTTATCTGGTGCAGGAAAAGCATCATTTTGCGACCACGCCCGAGGAGTGGACGGTCGTCACCGAACGTCAGCCCACCGGGGCCGAGTTGGCCGACGCTGCGCTCGCGTGGCGAGTCTGCGGTCATGTGACCTCGAACGCCATCGTGCTGGCCAAGGACGGCGTGGCATGGGGAATCGGAGCCGGTCAGCAGAACCGTGTCGAGTCGGGCGCCATTGCGGCTCAGAAGGCCGCTGGCCGGGCTGCGGGCGGGGCTTGTGCCTCGGATGCCTTCTACCCGTTCCGAGACGGGGTCGATGCCGCAGCGGCGTCGGGCGCGGCCGTCATCATTCAGCCGGGTGGGTCGATCAACGACGAGAAGACGATTGCGGCAGCCAACGAACACAACGTGGCGATGGTGTTCACGGCCGAACGCCAGTTCAAGCACTGAGGCCTCAGCAACGATACTGAGGCCTCAGCAACCCGCACTCAAAACGGGATCTGGCACCGAAATCGCCCCGCAAAGCGGGGCAATCTCGGTGCCAAATCAGTTGCTTTGGCTCAGTCAGCCGACTCGGGTCAGCTCGGGAGCAAGGGGTTGATGAAGATGGTCACGTCATCGGTCTTGGCACCGTTGACGATCTCACGACCCTGATACCGGCTGCCGTTGCGGACCCAGGCAGTGCCATTCCAGTCGAAGTCGAGTTCGAACTCGATCTTCACGGCGTTGTTGCCGTTCTGGGTGAGTGTGGCGAAACCCTGGATGTGGAGTGCACTCACCGCTGGTGGCGTGGTGGTGACCGCCACGAACTCACGTACGAAGCTGTTCGCTTCGGAGGTGGTGCTCACGGGGTTGCCGTTCAGCTTCACATCGGTCCACAGCACGTCGAGCGTGCCGCTGTACAACTCGGTGCAGGCCACCGTGGAGAAGAACAACTCCAAACGCGTGTTGTCGACTCCACCGGTCTTGGGCTGGTACGGGTAGTTCATGAAGACCTCGCACTGCGGGTTCTCCATGACGTAGACCTCGACCGTTGCGGTCGAAACGCCGGCGTCGTCATCACGCAACGTGTACGTGAACGAGTCGGCCACGAGGCCGTTGACCGTACGGGTCACGGTGTAATCCGTTTCCGGGGTGTAGGTGAACGTGCCGTTGCTGTTGTCGACGACAACACCATGCTCGGGCTGAGTGAACTCAGCCAGGTATGCGTTGTCGACGAGTGAGTCGTTGGCGTCCCACTTGATCACCGAATTGGTGTTCTTGTAGGTGAACGCTCGGTCGGCGGTTGCCGTCGGGGAGACACCATCGTCGGGACCCGCGCTCGGGCGGACCGTGACGGTGACCGTGGCCGTGGATGTATCAGCCGGGACACTGGCGTCGGTCAGCGTGTACTGGAACGTGTCGACACCGGAGAAGCCGGCAGCAGGCGTGTAGGTGAACGTGCTGTCGGCGTTGCTGGTGACGGATCCGTTGCTGGGGGTGGTGACACTCAGAACACTCACGGTGTCGTCGGTCGTGTCGTTGCTGGCCCAGAAAATCTTGACTGCCTTGCCGAAGTCGGCGGTGGCGACATCGTCGACCGCAGTCGGGATGCCATCAGCGCCGGCAGCCAGGATGGTGATGTTGATGGTTGCCGTTGCCGTGACGCCGTCGGCGCTACGCAAGGTGTAGGTGAAGCTGTCGGTGCCAGCGGCAGCGTTGATGCCGTTGTGCTTGTAGGTGAACGTGCCGTTGTTGTTGTCGGTGACAGTGCCGGCGGCAGCTGTACTGATGGCTTGAACGGTGGTCCCGGTGGGAACGGTGTCGTTCTGCTTCCAGTTGACGACGACGGAACCACCGTTGAGAACGGTTCCACGGTCATTGGCGACGATTGGTCGTGCCGTGCCGGCTTCGGGACAGGAGCCGGTCGTGAAGCGATTCTTGTACTCCTGGGCTTCGCTGAAGTTGACCATCACCGAACCGCGAGTTCCCTCCTTGCGGCCGAGCACTCCGGTCCAGTAGTTCGGACCCTCGGTTTCGACGAGGGGCAGGGGACGACCGAGCACGTTCTTGTAGATGAGGTCGACGAACTGACGATCGGTGAGTGATCCGTACTTCGTCTTGAACTCGTCGCTCTCGGAAAATGCTCCGGCGATGGGCCCGAGGTTGACGTTCTGGAAGAGGTACTGGTCTCGCCAGTACGACTCACCGGCGGCGTCGGGCTTGCGCAGAAGGAAGGCGCAATACAGACGGTCGAGGGGGGTGAAGTCGTAGTTGTTGAGCCGGTACTCCGGGCTCTCGGAGAAGCCGAGAACGACTCCACCTCGGGTGAGTTGGCCGGTGTCGATCAAACCGGTCCAGTAGTCGACGCCGTCCTTCTCGCCGGGCCGATCCTGAACGTTGATGTACAGACGCTCGACAAATCCGCGATTGCTGAGGACGCCGTAGTTCGTCTTGAATTCGTTGCTGTCGGTCAGTAGGTCGGCGATCCGGCGGAGGCTCAGACCCTTCTGGTTCTCGCTCACCCAGTAGTTCAAACCGGGCGCGTCGGCGTCTCTGTTCAGGACCGACTCGTAGAGCCGGCGTACTTGCTGATCGGGAGTGGCATCTCGGGCCACGAGCGCCGTCGACCCATCTCGTGTCTGGGCGTTTGCAACGCTGGGAGCCAGCGTGGCGAGCGTCATGATCAATGTGACGGCCGCGACAAGGCGGCGTAATGCGGATGGCTTCATTCGAAAATCCTAAGGTTTGGGAAGCGGGGCGTGAACAGGCAGTTCGCTTGGAGGATCGGCCGGCCCACTCGGGCTTCTGACAACATTCGGCTCAATGGGACAAACTACTTGAATGAGAGCCCGCAAACTCAGTGTGGTCGAAGTCATGGCCCTTGGCGAGATCGACCTTTCCGAAGATGAATTCTGGACCCGTCCGGTCGAGGAACGAGAGGGCGCATTCCGAACGCTCCGGCGGGAGCGGCCAATTCCATTCACCGCCGAACGTGACTTCGGCCCCATCCCCGCTGGCCCGGGCTACTACAGCTTCACGCGGATGGCCGACGTACTCCACGCCTCGAAGAATCCGCAGATCTTCGGGTCGAGCAAGGGAAGCACGAGCATCGCCGACCTTCCTCCCGAATTCCTGGAATTCTTCGGCGGGATGATCAACATGGATGATCCCCGGCATGCCCACCAGCGCAAGATCGTGTCCGCCGCGTTCACGCCAGGAATGCTTCGGAAGGTCGAGGTGCAGGTGCAGGAGGTGGCGCGTTCGGTGGTGAACGACGTGATCGAGCGGGGCGAATGCGACTTCGTCACCGAGTTGGCGGCGAAAATGCCGCTCAGGATCATCTGCGAAATGATGGGAGTTCCTCAGGACCGCTTCGATGATGTGTTCCAGAAGTCCAACGTCATCCTCGGGGCGGGTGACCCCGAGTATGTGGGCGAGTTGGAACCTGACGACCTGATCATGGCGCTCCTCACCGCAGGTGGGGAGTTGGCGGCCCTCATGGAGGAAATGGCTGCGGCTCGGCGGGCCAACCCAACCGATGACCTCACAACGGCGCTGGTGCAGGCGAACGCCGATGGCGAAACGCTGTCGCAGGGCGACTTGAACTCCTTCTTCATTCTCTTGCTCGTGGCGGGCAACGAAACTACGAGAAACGCCATCAGTCACGGCTTGCACGTGCTGACTCAGCACCCAGATCAGAAGCAGGCGTGGATCGATGACTTCGATGGATTGGCAAACTCCGCCGTCGAAGAAATCGTCCGGTGGTCCAGCCCGGTCATCCAGATGCGACGGACGCTGCACGTCGACCACGAAGTGTCAGGTCAAGCGCTGAAGGCCGGCGACAAGGTGGTGCTGTGGTACGCCTCGGCCAATCGTGACGAGGACGTGTTCGCCAACCCCCACGAGTTCGATATTCGTCGTACCCCGAATCATCACGTGGGGTTCGGTGGCCCCGGCCCTCATTTCTGTCTGGGAGCGAACCTGGCCCGTCGCGAAATCTCGGTGATGTTCCGAGAGATCTTCGAGCGCATGCCCGACATCCGCTCGGTCGGAGAACCCGATCGGCTGGCGTCGAATTTCGTCAACGGCATCAAGCACCTACGAGCCGAGTTCACCCCGGGGCCT
This sequence comes from Acidimicrobiales bacterium, assembly GCA_037969565.1. GTDB lineage: Bacteria > Actinomycetota > Acidimicrobiia > Acidimicrobiales > SZUA-35 > SZUA-35. The sequence continues at coordinate 8,241 of JBBKXQ010000158.1, forward strand.
CGGATCTGATCCACCCGAGCCCAACTTTTTGACAGACCTGCACTTGTGCGCTCAACTCGGCTCCCCCGGGGGGAGGGACGTTTTGCACGACCAGTTTGCCGAATCTGCAGAATCCATGGCTTTGGCGGCTGGCGATGAGCTGATAACCGAGGGATCGATCGGCGACGACGTCTACCTCGTGACGAATGGGCGTTTTCGAGTGACGGTCGTCGACAACGACGTTCGTATCCCGATCGGTTCGTTGGCGGCGGGAGACCTGATCGGCGAACTCGGTGTCTTGGCCGGAGGTGTTCGGAGTGCGACCGTCACGGCCTTGGAGGCCTCTGAGGTTGTCCGTGCGGATCGGGCCAGCTTCGAACGATGGCTGGTCGCCGACACTGATCGGTCGATTGCCATTTCGATCCAAACCCGCCGTCGACTCGACGAAGCGCAGCTGTCACTGATGATCGCGGCACTCGTCGGAGCGAACAACCAGGACTTCGTCCCGGAAGTGGTGGGGCTGGTGGAATGGACCCATCTCGACGCAGGGTCGACCCTCTTCCGGCAGGGCGATGCATCGGATGCTGCTTACTTCGTGGTCGCTGGTCGCTTGCGGGTCAGCGGCACCGATGACGACGGGCGAACCGTTTTCGATCACGAAATCGCGAGCGGTGACATCGTCGGCGAGATGGGTCTCATCGACATCAGCCCGCGAGCCGGAACCGTCACCACGATTCGAGACTCCACGTTGGCTCGGATCCCCCTGGAGTCGTTCCAGCAGCTGATGACCGGGCACCCGGCGGTGATGCTCCAGGTCTTCCGGCGCGTTCTGAGGAGGCTCACGAGTACCCAGCAACGAACGCAGCGAGCGCGAGCCGTCACGATCGCCATCACTTCTGGTGTCGACCGGCGCGTATTTGCCACACAGATGGCCAACGTGATCCGGCGCCATGGCACGGTCCAGGAAGTTCGTGCTGCGTCGGTTGATGCTCGGCTCCGCGTTCCCGGAATCGCCAACAGCTCGCTGAGTAGCCCTGAATCCCGTCGCGTGCTCAACCTGCTCCACGAGCACGAACTGACCGCCGACTACGTCGTGTACGAAACCGATTCGCTCGATGGCGAACTCAGCGAATGGTCACGACGGGCGATCCGTCAGGCCGACCGGTTGATCGTCGTCTCCTCTGCCGTCCCGGACGACGCGGAGAAGCGTGCAATCCAGCGCACACTCGACGTCGCAGACTCGTGCCAACACGTGGTGGTCTGGGCGGCAATCCAGCAGCCCGCAGGAGTGACGCAGGCCGACACGTCGGATCACATTCTCGGTCCGCTCGTGGCCGAAACGCACCAGCTGCGAGTGGGTCGAAACGACGACCTCGAGCGCCTGGCCCGCTTGGCGACGGGCAACGGTGTCGCTGTCGTGCTGAGTGGCGGTGGAGCTCGTGGCTACGCCCAACTCGGGGCATTACGAGCCTTGACAGAAGCCGGGGTGCCGATCGACACGATCGGCGGAGCGTCGATGGGTTCGGTGGTCGCCGGGCTGTTTGCCTTGGATTACCGATATGACGACGCAGTTTCATATCTGACGACGAACATGGCTTCACTGCTCGACTACACGATCCCTGTCGTCTCGCTGACCAAGGGCGAGCGAGTGTGGAATGCCATTCATCGATCGTTCGAGAATCAACGCATCGAAGACACCTGGATCCCCTTCTACTGCGTGTCGACCAACCTCACCCGCGCTGAAGTCGCCCTTCACACAACTGGCGCCATGGACGAGGCAATTCGCGCCAGCACCGCAATCCCCGGTGTCTTTCCTCCCGTTCCTCACGACGGCGACCTTCTCGTCGATGGCGGAGTTCTCAACAATCTTCCGGTCGACGTCGTGGCCGTCAACACGTCGATCGGCACCGTGATCGCGATCGACGTCGCCCCGCCGTCCGGACCTCGGGCCAAGACCGAGTTCGGATTGTCGGTATCCGGCTGGTCGGCCTTGCGGGCCACGGTCGGGCGTGGTCGTTCCGGATACCCGGCGTTGTCGTCGGTGTTGATGGCGTCGCTGCTGGTGGGTTCGAGTCGCGACCGCCGCCAGTTCGTGGACGACGGCATGGTCGACCTGATGATCGAACTGAATCTGCACGGGGTTGGCCTGCTCGAATTCGAAACGGTGGCCCCGGTGGCCGAACGGGGCTATGAAGCGGCGAGACCGGTGATCGATTCTTGGGTGGCCAAACAGCCCTGGCTCAGCGATTAGCGGCCAACCCCAACCCCTGTCCCGACCAACGACGGAACCGGCCTTGCCATCGCAGCATCGTCGTCGACCGTCATGGAGAGTCTGTGTTCTTACTCACAATCAGAGATCTACAACATCGACGAATGAGGTTCGCCGGGGTGAGCCTCTTGGCCGGCCTCGTCCTCACGATGGTGTTCTTGATGACCGGTCTTGTCGAACAGTTCAACCGTGAGCCGTTCGACGCCGTTGCCGCCATCGGGGCCGAGACTTGGCTCGTGGCCGACGGAGTCTCCGGGCCGTTCACCTCGGTCTCGGCCATCCCCGTGAGCGCGGTGAGCGAGTTCGGACCGGGAGCAGCTCCCGTCGTCGTCAGCCGCGGAAGCCTCTTCGTCAGCGGCAGCGCAGACAACATCGAGACCGTTGTGATCGGCCACCGACTCGGTGATCTCGGAGCCCCACCCGTGATCGCGGGTGAAGCGGCGACATCCAACGACCAAGTGGTGATCGACTCCAGCGCCGGGGTAGGAGTCGGCGACACCGTGCAAATCGGCTCGAAGAGCTTCACGGTCTCAGGGTTGACCGAGCACGCCACCGTGTTGGCCGGCCTGCCCTTCGCCTTCATGGGGATCGAGTCGGCCCAGGATCTGACGTACGGAAATCGGGAAACAATCAGCGCGGTCTTGTCGCCCGATGTCGGAGCTTCCGGAAGCTACACCGTCCGATCGGCAGACGAGGTGGCGGAGGACGCGCTGGGTCCGCTCGAGAGCGCCATCGGGTCACTCGACCTCATTCGCGGCTTGCTCTGGATCGTCGCCACGATCATCATCGGGGCCGTCGTCTATTTGTCGGCGTTGGAACGCACGAGAGACTTCGCCGTGCTGAAGGCGGTGGGGGCGTCGAACCGGGAGTTGAGCGTCGGCCTGCTCGTCCAGGCGGTGATCGTGGCGCTCGTGGCCGCATTGGCGGCGACGGTTCTCCAGTCCTTCGTTGCCCCGGTCTTCCCCCTACCCGTTCGTGTTCCGCTCCGGGCCTATTGGCAAGTGCCGCTGCTCGCCGCAGTGGTGTCGATGATCAGTGCCGTAGCCGGTATGCGCCGAGTCGTCGGCGCCGATCCCTCGGATGCCCTGGCAGGAGCGGCTTGATGAGCGCCTTGACGATCAGTGACCTCGTGGTCGAATACGTCACCGACCAGTACGCCGTTCGACCACTCGACGGGTTGAGCTTCGAGGCCGATCGCGGCGAGTTGATCGTCTTACTCGGCCCGTCCGGGTCCGGTAAGACCACCTTGCTCTCATGTCTGGGCGGGATGCTCCAGCCCACGTCGGGATCGATCAGGCTCGGCGAGCTCGAGATCACCGGTCTGTCGTCGGGTGAACTCGGTCGTTACCGACGCGAGAAAGTGGGATTCGTCTTCCAGGCGTTCAACCTCATTGCCTCCTTGACCGCCGTCGAGAACGTGGCCGTACCCCTGCTGGTCACGGGAACGAAGCGGCGTGTTGCGCTGGCTCGGGCCGAAGCGATCCTCGGCGATGTCGGCCTTGCCGACCGCCTGCATCATCGGCCGTCGCAGTTGTCGGGCGGACAGCAGCAGCGAGTGGCCGTGGCCCGGGGTCTGGTCCATGGTCCAACACTGCTGCTGGCCGATGAACCCACGGCGAACCTCGATCACGTGCAGGCCGAGGGGGTGATCGGCCTCTTGCGCACCATGCGAGACGAAGGGCGGACGATTGTGGTCTCCACCCACGATGCCCGCCTGGTGCCGGTAGCCGATCGAGTGGTCCAGATGGCCGCCGATTCCCGGCAGACGACCCAACCGCCGACGGTGGTGTCGTACGTCAAGACCGAAAGCATCTTCCAACAGGGCGACCACGCTGACGTTGTCTTCATGATCGCCGAAGGCGAAGTGGAGATCTATCGTTCGAGCCCGACCGGGGCTGAAGAATCACTTGCCGTTCTGGGTGCAGGGCAGTACTTCGGCGAACTCGGATCTCTCCTCGGTTTCCCCCGGTCGGCCTCAGCTCGAGCCCGAACCGATTCGGTCCTCACTGCATACAGTCCGAGCGACTTCCGAAAAGAAGTCCTCGACAAGATCTGACGTTCGCCGCTGGTCGGGCCCGGGCCGCTCCTCGCGGTCGGAATCTCGGTTTTCTCACGGGGCAGAGCCGGTAGGTTGCAGGCTTGTCCAAGGCGTCACGACCATCCCCTGACCGGCGGAGCACCGACCAACAATCGATGTTCCGTCGTGGCCTCTCGCTGGTCGTGGTGATGGGACGTCTCCATCCCCGGGTGCTCGGGCTCGCCGCCGCAGGCGCCTTCGTTTTCGCTCTGGCCACCGTCGGCTCGGCGGTCGTTCTCGGCCGGGTCACCGACGAGGTCGTCTTGCCGGCCTTCGAACAACCAGAGTTGTCGATCTCGAACGTGGTCTGGGCCAGCGTGGCGCTGGCAGCTGTCACCCTCCTGCGTGTCGTGGGAACGGTCGGTCGTCGCTATTTCGGAATGCTCACCGGCGAGAAAATCCAGCGGACATACCGAGAGAGGCTCAGCGACAAATATCTGCGGCTGCCACTCTCATGGCACCAGAGAAACTCCACCGGCGAGCTGCTCGCCTACGTCGACAATGACGCCGAGATGGCAACGCAGGTCATGATGCCGTTGCCGTTCACCCTCGGTGTGGTGTTCCTCACGATCTTCTCTGCCGTCAGCCTGCTCCTCGTCGACGTGCTGTTGGCGGCTTTGGCCTTTCTCGTGTTTCCCGCTCTCGTCTTCATCAACAGGATCTACAGCCGTCGCGTGGAAGCGCCCGCGGGTCGGGTGCAAGCCGACGTCGGTGCCGTTTCCACCGTGGCCCACGAGAGCTTTGACGGCGCCATGGTGGTCAAGACGCTGGGTCGAGCCGACGAGGAGAGCGAGCGTTTCGCCGAGACCGTCGAAGCCCTTCGTCGAGACCGCGTCGAGGTCGGGTACCTCAGCGCCGCATTCGACACCGTGCTCGATGTGTTGCCGAACATCGGGATCATCGCTGTCGTACTGGTCGGCACCTATCGCATCCAGGCCGGAGCCGTCACTCCGGGCGAGCTGGTTCAGGTGGCGAGCCTCTTCAGTGTGTTGTCCTTTCCGATGCGGGTGTTCGGGTTCTTCCTCATCAGCCTGCCCCCGTCGGTCGTCGCCCACGATCGGCTCAATCCGGTGTTCGCCGAGCAGATTCCGGCCCCGACAGCCAGCACCGATCCGCTTCCCGACGGTCCGCTCGCACTCTCTGCGTCCGGAATCGCGTTCGGCTACGAAGGAGCAGCCGGAATGCGCGAGGCCAGCGGTGACGTGCTCACCGGTGTGAACCTCGAGGTCAAGCCGGGCGAGACGGTCGCCATCGTCGGATCCACCGGATCGGGCAAGTCGACGTTGTGTTCGGTGCTGTGCGGGTTGATTCCGGCCGGAGACGGAGAAGTGCGGATCGGTGGCCGGCGCCTCAGTCGGATCGATCCGACCGAGCGTACGGACGCGGTGGCATTGGTGTTCCAAGAGTCGTTTCTGTTTGCCGATTCGGTGCGGGCCAACATCGACCTGTCCGGCCTTGCCTCTGATGAAGAGGTGCGGGCTGCCGCCGCGATCGCACAGGCTGACGACTTCGTCGGAGAACTCGACGAGGGCTATGCAACCATTCTCGGCGAGCGCGGGATCACACTCTCTGGAGGGCAGCGTCAACGGGTCGCCCTGGCTCGAGCGCTCATTCGCAAGCCACGTCTCCTCGTACTCGACGACGCCACGAGCGCGATCGATGCCGAGGTCGAGCAGCAGATCCTGGCCGGTCTTCGGGCCAACGTCGACGCCACCGTCGTGGTGGTTGCACAGCGAATCTCCACGATCGAACTCGCCGACCGGGTCATCTATCTCTCGGGAGGGCGGGTCGAGGCCGAGGGCACTCATCTCGAATTGCTCGCCCATCCCGGTTATGAGTCGCTTGTTCGGGCTTATGAAAACGCGGCCTCATGACTCTGGTCGATGACACTCCCGAAGCCGGCGATCAGCCCGACCTGAGTCGGCTCCTCACCAGCGAGGAGCACAGCGAGGGTGCCCTCCGAGTCCTTCGTCGAGGGCTTCGAACCACGCCCTCGGCTCGAGATGGACTGGTCGCCACCTTCTTCATGGGCCTGTCGATCGCCGTTGGGAAACTCGTCATTCCCGTGCTCATTCAACGTGCGCTGGATCAGGGTGTGTTGGGGGCCGAGGTTCGCCCCGAGGTCGTCACCAAGAATGCGTTGGTCGGCTTCGGCGTTGCCATCGCCGCCGGGTTCATCTCATGGCTCACGCAGCGTCGCCTCGTCTCGCGGGCCCAGGCCGCGTTGGCGTCGCTCAGAATCCAGGCCTTCGACCAGATTCACCGCTTGTCGGTTGCCGATCACAACGACACGAAGCGCGGCGTTCTCGTCGCCAGGGTCACGAGTGATGCTGAGGCGCTCAGCCGCTTCGTGCAGTGGGGTCTCTACTCATGGACGGTCAATCCCACCGTGATCCTCGGCACCTTTGCGGTGTTGGCGTGGTATTCCTGGCAGATCGCACTCATCACGATGGTTGCGTATGCGCCGGTCGTGCCCGTCCTGCGCATTCTGCAGATCCGTCAGCTGGCGGCCTACGACGCCTTTCGGACCAGAGTGGGCGAGATGGTCACGGCCTTCAGTGAATCGGTCATGGGCGCGGCCACCGTGCGCGCCTACGGGGCCGAGGGTCGCACCGAAGGCCGTCTTTCTCGCTCGATCGAGGGGCGGTACCGGGCTCGGGTGAAGGCTCAGTGGTACACCGCAGTCACCTTCGTCATCGGTGATCTCTTCGGAGCTATCGCCCTCGGATCCGCGCTCGTATTCGGCTTGTGGCAGCGCCAGCAGTGGGGACTCGAAGCGGGCGAGTTGGTGGCCTGCCTGTTCTTGATCACCTTGTTGCAAGCACCGATCGCCGAACTCGGCGAAACACTCGATCAGACACAGACTGCAGTCGCCGGCTGGCGGAAAATCCTCGACCTGATCGACCAACCGGTTGATGTCATCGACCCGACCAACGGGGTGGACATTCCCGGCGGAGCGATCGAGGTCGTCGCCGACGGTGTCTCGTTCCGCTACCGCACCGGTCCGCCGGTATTGCGAAGTGTCACGGTCACGATCCCGGCCGGGGTGAACGTGGCAATCGTTGGCGAAACGGGCTCGGGAAAGACCACCTTCGCGAAACTCCTGTGCCGCCTCGCCGATCCCACCGAAGGCGAGATCCGTCTCAACGGGGCAGTCCTCGGCAACGTTCGAGCCGAGTCGAGGTTGGCGTCGGTGCGAATGGCACCCCAAGACGGGTTCCTGTTCGAAACGACCATTCGCGAGAACATCCGGTTCGGACGACGAGGCGCAACCGATGCCGACATCGAGGCTGCGTTCGAAATGCTCGACCTCTCCTGGTGGATTCAGAAGCTGCCGGGCGGACTCGACGCACTCGTCGGCGAGCGTGGCGACAACCTCTCGGTCGGCGAGCGGCAGCTCGTCGCGTTGGTTCGAGCTGCACTGGCGAACCCTGGGTTGCTGATCCTCGACGAAGCGACCTCGGCCGTCGATCCCGAAACGGATCAAGCCCTCACCGTTGCCCTGCAACGGCTGGCCCAGGGCCGCACCCTCGTCAGTATCGCTCATCGTCTGGCCACAGCCGAGGCGGCCGACCTCGTGATGGTCTTCGATGCGGGTGAACTCGTCGAATTCGGACCTCACTCCGAGCTCGTGAACGCCGGTGGGCGATACGCCGAACTCCATGCGGCATGGATCGGCAACACCCGGTCGATGTGAACCGCGGTGCTCAGCGATGCAGCATCAGGCGCTCGAGGCCATCGATCAACAGCTTCAGTCCGAGCTTGAACTCGGCGTTGCGGTTGCTTCGCTCGGCGAGGGCCTCGGCGATGAGGGGTAGGGTCTCCGCCGGCAGATTCGACCTGAAGGCCTGAACTTCGAGCGGATCGTGTTCACCCGGAGCCGTTTCGGATCCGATTTCGGTCAACACGTGACCCAAGACGAAGGCCGCGATGACGAGTAAGACTCGATTGGCCTCGATCGGTTCGAAACCGACGGCGGTGAGCTCGTCCAGCGACCGCTCGGCCAGAGCCATCGAGGCTTCGCTGGTGATCGGTCGGGTGGCGACGAGAATCGCTGCGTTCGGATGCCGCAAGAGTGCCTCGCGGAATGAGTTGGCGTAGACCTCCATTCGGCGAGGCCACGGCAGGTCGACGGGTCGGAGATCAACCTCGGCGTATACCTGATCGCAGGCCAAGTCGAGGAGACCGAGCTCACTCGGCACGAGGGCTGCGATGTCGTTTGGGTGGCAGCCCATCTCACGAGCCAGGGTTTCGTGACTGAGCGCGGTCGTGCCCCAGTCATCGAGCAGGGCCAAGGCCGTCTTCGCGATACTGGGCCGCGTTGGTGCCGCGTTTTCCACGAACTCCATGCTGGCCCGAAATTCGCGCAGGCGCTGGTCGAACTCGAACATTCTTCGCAACGAGAACGTCGGGGGTACGCTCCCACTGGCCCGACGGCGGGCCAGCGAAGCCAAGGAGCAAAACGATCGTGAGCAAGGCACCCGTTCGAGTCACCATCACCGGAGCAGCAGGCCAAATTGGTTACAGCCTGCTCTTCCGTATCGCTTCGGGCGCGCTGCTCGGCGATGACCAGCCCGTGATCTTGCAGATGCTCGAGATCACCCCGGCGTTGGGTGCACTCGAGGGGGTCGCCATGGAACTCGATGATTGCGCTTTTCCTCTGCTCGCCGGCATGGTCCGAACCGACGACGCCAACGTGGCGTTCGGCGACGCCGATTATGCGTTGCTGGTCGGTGCGATGCCCCGTAAGCAGGGGATGGAGCGGGCGGATCTGCTCGAGGCCAATGGCGGCATTTTCGGTCCGCAGGGCAAGGCAATCAATGCCAGTGCCAACAAGGGCATCAAGGTCCTCGTCGTCGGCAATCCGGCGAACACCAATGCGTTGATCACGTTGTCGAACGCACCCGACATCGATCCCCGCCAAATCCAGGCGATGACCCGACTCGATCACAATCGGGCAATGAGTCAACTGGCAGCCAAGACGGGCACCACCGTGCTCGACATCACCAAGATGACGATCTGGGGCAACCACTCGTCAACGCAGTATCCCGATCTCTTCAACTGCGAGGTCGGCGGCAAGAACGCAGCGGCCTTGATCGATGATCAGACCTGGCTCGAGAACGATTTCATCCCCACCGTGGCCAAACGTGGGGCGGCCATCATCGAGGCCCGCGGTGCATCGTCGGCGGCGTCGGCAGCAAACGCGGCGATCGATCACATGCACGATTGGGCCCTCGGAACACCCGACGGCGATTGGGTGTCGATGTCTTCGATCTCCGATGGGTCCTACGGCGCCCCGGACGGAATCGTCACGTCCTTCCCCACCACCTGCTCGGGCGGGGATTTCGCCATTGTGCAGGGCCTCGACGTCAACGACTTCAGCCAGAGCCGTATCGAGGCCTCATGGGCCGAACTGGTCGAAGAGCGCGACACGGTCAAGGACCTCGGTCTGATCTGACCCAGGCCGTCTCGGCCGAATCATTTCAAGAACTTGCTGGTGGTGTTGTCGGCCAGGAGTCTGCCGCCGGTCTGATGGGTGGGGCAGTAGTACACCGTGTAGCTGCGGTATTCGACCGTACGAACCGTGTCGTGACACGCTGCGGCCTCCGTTCCTCCGACCGCAGGTCCGAGACACGGTTCGCCGGCCCGATTGTGCACCTTGGAAGGGCGATCGGCGCTCTTCCCGATGTCGTCCAGCGTCCGTTCGTGTTTGAGGGCGGCGGTCACCACCTTCTTGATCGACTTGTGCAACCGGCCGATCTCGTCCGCACTCAATTTCGAGCAGTTTGCGAACGGTGACAGCCCCGCATCGAAGAGAATCTCGTTGGTCAGCATCCGCCCCAGACCCGAGACGATGTTCTGGGTTCGCAACACTCCGTGGAGACGACGTGATTGTTGATCGAGGAGCACACCGAGTTGTTTCTTGGTGAGGCTCAGCGGATCGGGGCCGAGCCCCTCCAGGGGGGTCTGAGTCTCGATGTCACCGCGTACGGCCCACACGCCGGCCTTCCGTTCGGTTCCCGCTTCGGTGAGGAGCCACGCCTGGGTCCCGTCACCCGAGACCGCATCGAAAACCCAGCGGGCGATGCCGTTCCGGGGTTTCAGGCTCTCTTTCGGATCTGGCCGCAGACGGCCACCCTGCATCAGGTGAACAACGTGGGTGAGCTCGTTCTCGAATCGAAGCAGGAGGTACTTCGCCCGGCTTTCGACGACAACGAGTTTGGATCCCACAGCGGCATCAGCCGGCGGATCGAAGGTTTTCAAACCGGCAAAGTTGATCAGCCGGAACTTGGTGAGGGTGGCCCCGGCGAGGGCAGCGGACATGCGCTCGGCGTGAGCCTGAACTTCGGGCATCTCTGGCACGACTGCACCCTACATCCAGCACCGATTCGGCCCGCTGGCCGTTCCTAGAACTCGGTGATCGCCCGCAGATCAACGAGATGATCGTCGATTGTGCCGAGGCTCCCGGCGTTCCCGAGCAACACCCGAATGTCGCCCCCGATCCGAATCTGGCCGTCGAGGACGGCTCGCTGTGCGTTCGCCTCGCCCTTGGCGATGGCCACGGCCACGGCCCAAGGGAGCCGAAGGGTGACGTTGGGTTCGTCGTGCGTCGATATGCCGACGGTGTCCGGTCCCAGCCGCAGGGTGTAGGAGCGCTCACCGTCGGGACCATCGGTGACGATGAATCCCACGCTGACCGAGTCGTCGATTGCCTCGATGCTCCGCACGGCCAGATCGGCGGCAGCGATCCATTCGTCACTCAGGTACTGCACCGAGGTGACGCTATCGGGCTGCGTGAGTTCGGCTCGCATCGGCGGCGTAACGCTCGTCGGCCCCAGCGATGGTCAACAGTTCCACCAGACGATCGCGGCCGGCGAGTTCGATCCGGACCGGTTCGACGACGAGTTCTTCGGCGACGACCTTCACATTCTCGACGGCGGCGTTGCGGGCTCGTTTGGCCGCTCTCGATGCCGTGATCGATGCCAGCCGTCGACTCAGGAACGCAAGGAGCAGACCAGCAGCGGCGCCAACGAGAAAGAGCATGGTGGGAATCGGGAAACCCCGGAACTCTGGCATGGGGGGTTCGGGGATCTGTAGGTAAGCGAGCCCGAACAGAGCGGCCAACCAGATTCCACCGAGGACTGCCGACAGCGCCAGCACCCACTGAATCAGTCCGATGGCCGACCACCAGCGCGGTCGACCGGGGGCATGGTTGCGGACGGCATCGCCGACAGCCCGGTCGAGTCGGTCGGCGAGAAGGGTCGGCTCAGGAGTTCCTGCCTGTCGAATCAGTCCGGGCCACGGATGCGCCATGTCGGCGGTCAGCTTGTCGGCGAATTCTCGGATGCTGCCTTCGGCTCTCAGTGTTTGGGCCCGCGACACCGCAGGCATCGACGTGCGGCCCGAGCTGGTCGAATCGAGATGGAGGCGACGCAGTGGATGGGGTCGGAACTTTCGGGCCCAACGGGTGAATGGCCAACCCATCACGGCGGCGGCGTCTCGTTTGGTTCCCGCGGCAACGGCGTCGGCCACCGCATCGATCCCCGTGGCACCAACGAGTTCGTCGGCCAGAGAAGCGATCGCCTTGTCGGTCATTCTTCCGACCGTTCCACTGCCGGCATCGGCGGCGAGTTCGCTTGCCGCCACGGCAACATCGGCACGGAGTCGATCAACCATGACATCCTGGTTGGCCACGGCTCGTTCGAGCAGCTTCAGCAACTCGTCCACTCCGGAATCGGTCGTCGCCGAAGCGGCCACCACGGTGGCCGACGGAATTCCATCCTCGACCAAGAGCCGCGAGAGATCGCGGCGACAGGCTGCAAGGTCGGCGGGTGCCAGACGGTCGGCCTTGTTGAGGATCACCAGGGTGACCGCTTCGTGCCCGGCCAGGTAACGCAGATAGCCGTGCAACGATGCATCGGCGTACTTCTCGGGGTCGGTGACCCAAACGAGGAGATCCACGTGCTCGGCGATTCTTTCCATCTCGAGGCGGTGGGCGACCTCAACCGAGTCGTGGTCGGGCACATCGAGCAGGATCAGGCCGTCCAGCCCTTTAGGGGCCGAACCCAACGAGCTGACGGTGTGCCGGTTCTTGACTTCCAACCAATCAAGCAGGGGTCCGCTGGAGTCGACCTGCTCGTCGTCACCCCACACACAAGCCAGCGTGGCGGAGGTGGTCGGTCGACGGAAACCGGCGGTGGCGACCTTGGATCCGACGAGCGCATTCACGAGTGAGGATTTCCCGGCTCCGGTTGGTCCGAGAAGGGCGGCCAGGGTATGGGTGGTGCCGTGACGAAGTCGGGCGTCGGCCTTCAGCAGAATTGCTTGGGCAAAAGCGACGTGCTCGCCGTCGAGTCGGCCTTCGGCGAGCTCGACGGCATCGCGTAGCGCCTCGATTTGAGCGGGCAGCTCGACGCGGGATCGTCGTTTGAAACCGATCATCGCTGCTGCTCGAACGCGGCCAATGCCTTGGCGAGGCCGGCGGTGGCTTCTGGCGGGGAGACCGTCGACCAGAGTGCGGTTCGGAATCGATTGGCGTCGAGATCGATCATGGCATCAACGCGAAGGAGGAGCTTCTTCCTGGCCTCTTCGGCCAACTCACGCACGGCCTGCTCTCCGAAGATCGCGTTGAGCAACGCCTGGGAGACGGTTGCGGTGCCGGATGCAACGGCGACCTCGCCGCCGGTGATTCCGCCTGTTTGAGCGAACAGCACGATCATGAGGGCCACCCCGATTCCGTTGACCCCGAACGCCATGGCTCTCGCCATGTTTCGCTTTCCGGCGCCGCGCTCCCGAACGAGTTCGAGAATGTCGTCCTGCCACGATCGAATTTCACCGGCCACGTTCGCCCGCAGGTCGGCGGACGCCCGTTCGAGTTCGCGGCCGGTGCCGAGAACGGTGGGACCCCCGGCCAGCTGTTGCCAGGTGTTCGATGTCTTCAGTGCGGCGGCATCGGCGTGATCGATGAGGAGCTGCTCGAGCGCAGATGTGATCTCGCCCTGCACCTCGGTTGCGGCGCCTGTCCGACCACGAACGAACCCCGAGAGCCGGTCTCGAAGAGCAGTGATTCTGCTCTGGACCGCTCGCATCATCTCGTTCGTACCGATCAGCTCCTGCCAGCGATCGAGCACTTCTCCTCGCAGCAGGGCACCGCCCGACAGGTCCTTGGCCAGAGCCGCCTTGGCGTCGGAATACACCCTCTCCATCGCCATCCGAAGTTCGTCGGTGGCCGCGTCTTGTGCGGCCGATGCTGCGACGACGATGCGGACGCGGCCGGGAACACTCTGGAGTGCTCCGTCGATGGTGGCCCGCACGATCGCAGCTCGCTCTTCGGCGTCGCCGGCCAGGTCTCGCAGCATTGTTTGCAGCTCGTGGACTGCAGCCGCAGGAAGCTGTCCGTCGACGAGTTCGGTCTGTTCGATGGCGAAGAGTCGGGCCGCGCCCAGCCCGCCGCCATCCAGCATGCTGCGGAGGTGGGGCACGATTTCGTCGGCTGCTCCTGGTGGAACGCGATTGATGACCACCGCGATCGAGGTGCCCCGACTGCTGGCCCGTCCGAGGAATTCCCAAGGAACCGCATCGGCGTATCGGACGGCAGTGGTGACGAAGAGCCAGAGGTCGGCGGCGGCGAGCAGTTGGGTGGCAAGCTCGCGGTTTGCTTCCTCCACCGAATCGATGTCGGGTGCGTCGATCATGGCCAACCCCGGAATGAGCGTGTCGACGGGTTGCACCTTGAGCGTGGACCCGACCGCCGTGGCCGAACCGGTGACCCGGGGTAAATCGGGAAGAATGTCGGCGGCGGCGAACCAACCGACATCATCTGGGTGGCAAATCAGAACGGGCGCTCGCGTCGTGGGACGGAGCACGCCGGCGGGCGAGACATCGGCCCCGGCCAACGAATTCGTGATGGTGGACTTTCCCGATCCGGTGCTCCCCCCGAGGACCGCCAGCAGGGGCGCATCAACCCGGCGAAGCCGGGGAATGAGGTAGTCGTTGATCTGATTGACCAGTTCTTCGCTCGTCGCTCGAGCTTCTGCCGCTCGAGGCAGATCGAACGAGAGCCGGGTCGACTTCATTTGATGTTCGAGTGCCTGAAGGCTGGTCAGCACGGAACGGTCGTCGGACATCGAGCGTCAGGGTAGGGGGTCCACGAGGGCAGTAACGTGCACTCGTGCAAGTTGGGAACGGGGATGAGGGGGAGAGGTCGGCAGGGCCCGAGACCGACTGGTCGGAGTCTCACCGACTCGATGTTTTCGTTCCATCCGAAGCCGCTGCCATCTCGCTCATGGTGGCGAAGCACCCGGGCCGACGGACCGCTTCCTTTGTCGCCGCCTATCTTCGCCCGAACGTTCAACCCATCGTGATCTCCGAACTCGACGTGCCGCTTCCGGCCGAGCGGTGGGAGATCCGGGCGTCCGGACTGTGGGCCGATCACATCTGCGAGACTCCGCTCGATCATTGGAGCTATGGACTCGAGGCGTTCGCCTTGGCCATCGACCGACCCGACGAACTGCTCGGCTCGGGTCTCGGTGACCGTGTACCGCTCGGTTGGGAACTCGAGTTCGAAGCCTCCAAACCGGCGGGCTGGCTCGGGACCGACTGTTATCAGCAGCTCGGTCGAGTTCATGGCATCGTCCTCACCAACGGGGCACGTGACCCCGTCGAGGGCGTTGCTCTGCGCACCCACTGGTGGGGCCTTGGCGGCCCCGTCGAGCTCCACATCGGTCAGGGTCACCGACCGGTTGCCCAGCGGGTGCGCTTGCCCGCTCTCGACGGCGTTTGGTCTCTCGATCTCGGGAAGAGCGGATTGCAGGTGCGAAGCACGTGACATCGCTTGTCGGATTCGGGACGATGTTTCTCGGTCTCATTGCCGTCGTCGCAGTGCTTGCCGACATGGTGAACACCTTGGTCACGACGAATACGGCTGCGGGGCGATGGTGGCTGAGTCGCCGAATCACAAGGCTGGCGTGGCGTTCGATTCGAGCATTGGCGCTGCGGCTGCCGGCGGGCCGAGCCCGTGAGACATTGTTGGCCTCGTTCGCTCCTTTGCTCGTTCTGCTGCTTCTGATGGCCTGGGTGACCCAACAGATCCTCGGTTTCGGTCTCATTTGGTGGGGTGTCGATCACCTCGACGGAGCCAACATCTCCGGTGTCTCCGGGATGCTCGATGCCATCTACTACTCCGGAGTCGTATTCTTCACCGTTGGCTTCGGCGAAGTCGTACCGGCCACGGCCGTTCCCCGTTTCGGTGCGCTCGTCGAAGCGTTCTCGGGTGTCCTCACCACGGCCCTCGTGATCGGCTACCTACCGGCCCTCTACGGGGCCTATAGCGAGCGCGAGCGCAAACTGATGACACTCGATGATGGCTCGGAGCTTCGAATCACCCCGACCAATCTCGTGATGGCGTGGTCGCCTGACGCCGATGTCGATGCTCTGGTCGAACGGTTCGAAGACTGGGAGGAGTGGGTCAGCAAAATTCTCGAGACGCACTCGACCTTCCCGATGCTCACACTTTTTCGCTCTCATCACGATGGGCAGAGTTGGATCACCGGACTCGGTCTGATCGCCGACGCGTCGTTGCATTGTCAGATCATCAAGGGCGCCGAGAACCGGGCCCCCTATTTTGTTCTCCGCCGTGCGGTCCGTCTGCTGCAAGAACTCACTGATGGCGTCGATCTGTCGGAGTACAGGCAACGCATCGACGCCGGTGGCGGCGACAACGAGGCGGTGGATCTCTTCCGAGCCCTCTACGACGGCCTGGTCGATCACGGGTTCGATCT
>JBBKXQ010000159.1:0-4814 GCA_037969565.1 Acidimicrobiales bacterium
CCGGCCAGTCGAAAACGGATTTTCGGGTAGGCATCCATGCCAGGGCCGAAGGACGAGAAGGGTTGGCCCGAACCGAGGCAGACCTCGAGAGCCCGAAGGACTCGGCGCCGATTGTTGGGTTCCATCTTGGCGGCGGCCACGGGATCGAGTTCCCGCAGCCTCGCCCAGTGCCGGATTGTTTCGGCATCGGTGTCGGGTGTGGCTTCGAGCTCGGCTCGGATCTCGGGGTACTGGCCGGGGATCACCAAATCGTCGACAAGGGCTTGCACGTAGAGCCCGGTGCCCCCGACGAGGATCGGCGTGCCGCCACGGGATTCGATTTGTCCGATGGCGGCGATGGCGTCGGCCTGGAATCGGCTGACGGCGTATTCCTCGGAGGGGTCGGCGACGTCGATGAGATGGTGTGGGACCGCGGCCTGTTCGGCTGCCGAGGGTTTGGCGGTGCCGATGTTCATGTCGCGGTAGACCGCCATGGCGTCGACCGACACGATCTCGGAGCCGGGCCGTCGTTGGGCCAGAGCCAATCCGAGCGACGACTTGCCGCACGCCGTTGGGCCCACGATGGCGAGAGGCGGGAGTTGCGCCCGATTCATGAAGACGAGGGAGGTTGGTTGGCGAGCAGGTGGGTGGCGAGGGTGTAGTGGTCGAGGCGGATCAGGTCGGGGTCGGTGCCGTAGGCGTCGTAGAAGATGAAGGAGGCATCACCGCCGAAGCGCCGGTGAATACTTGCGTGGGCGATGGCGAGATCGAGGTGTCGATCCGCGATTCGCAACTGAGTGAGATCGCGAAAGCCGGCCAGGGTGCCTTGGTGAAGGAGCACGTTCTCGAGTTGTGGGTTCCCGTGGCAGACCACGAGATCTTCCACGCTGGGCCGCCCGGCGGTCCAGATGCCGAAGAGCTCCCGAGCGCCGTAGCGGGAGTAGGGGTCGGGGAGTTCTTTCGGGTCGAGTTGGTCGAGCTGGTGTTCGATGTCGAGGTGGAGTGCGGTCCAGCCGACGTCGAGCGGAGCCTGCTCGGTTGGCAGGGAGTGGATCCGGGCCAACGCTCGGGCGAACCCTTCGATCACGGCCTGGATCTCGCCCAGTAGATCGACTCGATCGGCGGGGTGGCCGGCCACATCAGCTTTCTGCACTCCGGTTCCGTCTTCGGTCAGATCGAACGCTCCGCCGGTTTCGGCTCCGAGTGCACCCGCGATCCAGGACACTCGGTCGATGGAGGAAGAGTTTCCGGGCACCGCCCAAAGGCTAGACACGCCAAGGTCGTATCTTGCCGAGGTTCAGAGCATGGCGGCGAGCATGTCTGCCGCCCGTGCGGCACCGTCGGACTCGACTCGTGTCGGAATCCGGGGCGACCGGAGCTCGTCGACCATGGCCTGGGCGATGCGGTCCGGATCGCACTCGCCGAAGATCATCTTTCGCCCCGCGTCGTACTGGTCCAGCCGGTGCGCGACGTGCACGTTCTGCTCGAAATGGTTTCGCAATGGGAAGTACAGGAAGGGTGTGCCGGCCGCTGCGAGTTCCATCGTCGTCGTGAGCCCTCCCTGGACCAGCGCGAGGTCGGCAGCGGAGAGCGCCTGATCGAGGTCGGGAATGAAGCCGTGGGCTTCGACACCGGGCGGCAGGGAGAACGATGCGGGATCGAGCCGCGGACCGGTGACCACCACCATCCGCAGGTCGGGTATGGCTCGTTTCGCGATGGGGTAGGCCTCGAGGATTCGTCGGATGAGCGTGCCCCCGACCCCGGACCCGCCGACGGTGACGACGCAGATCTTTTCGTCCGAGCGCCACCCGAATCGCTGACGGAGTTCGTCCCGCGGTCCGAAGTCGTCCGGGTGGCGTCCGAGGACGTAGCCGCAGAAATCGAAGTGCTGCGGCACCCAGTCACGCATGTGGGGAAGGTCCTGGCCGAATCCGAGCGGAACGATGTCGTTGGGATTGCCGACGAATATCGCCCGATCTCGAAGTTGGGGATGGTCTTCGACGTGACCGATCATCTCCGCGTTGTAGTCGGTGGTGAGGAACGCCTCACGCTCGCCCCCACCGGGCATCGGCACCCACCCGACAAAATCGGTGAGCCAGGCGATCTGACTTCGCTTCAGCTCTGGATGTTCGTGCCAGTAATGGTCGACGTCCCACGCCTCGTCCGCGATCACCAAGTCGTACTCGTCCTGCTCGAGGACCTCCTGGAAGATCATGAAGTTCTTGACCAGGATCTCGTCCATCCGTCTGATCGCCTGAAAGGCGTTGAGGTCGTGCTCGCCCGCTTCACTTTCGATGTGGGATGACTCGCTCGCGAGTCGGGAGCTCGCAGGATGCACGCGCTCGTCGTTTGCGTCGAGGAACCTGGTGACCGGGTCTTGGGCCAACCAGTCGACCTGCAACCCGGGCAGCCGAGTCCGGAGCTCGCGCGTGATGGCAAGATCGCGCCGTCCGTGACCAAGCCCGATCGGTGACGACAGGTAGAGAACTCGCGGCTGCGCCGCCTGCCGCTTGGGCCGGGGAGACGACTTCCACCCGCTGAGGCGTTGGACGAGAAAGTCGCGCATGAGCAAGTTGACCTTCGCCGGGAACCGAGCATGTGGTGCGTGGCCTGCTCCTTGGATCAGGTGCAGTTCAGCGCCGGTCAGTTCGGCGATCTTCTCCGACGTGGCGGCTGGACGGACCGCATCATTCGTGCCGTGGATGAGCAGGACGGGGCACCTGATGTTCCGATACATCGCCTCATCGACGACAACGCCGCCGGCCGAGGCATCTTGGGTCATGGCGAGCATCTCGCCGTCGCCCTCGCCTGCCCATGCGATGCCGTCTTCGATCTGCTTGGTGGAGTGCGGTTCATTGGTGATCTGGCTGCAGAAGAACTCGATGAAGTCGGGGTAGTCGTGCAGCCAGTGGTCGCGATTGAACTTCTCCCAGCCTTCATGGGACTCGAGCTTCGCCTCGAAGTCGAGAGCGCTGCGATCGGCGTGGCCTGCGAACAAGGGGCTGAAGGAGCCGACGGCGATGAGTGCATCGACACTCTCGGGATGGTTCGCCGCAACCACGGCTCCGACCAGGCCGCTGTAGGAATACCCGAACAGCGAGGCCGTCTCGGTGTCGGTCTCACGAAGCACGGCCAGCACGTCGCCGACGCTGCGGTCGAGCTGGTATTCCTCGACACGGGACGGCCGATCGGACTTGCCGTTGCCCCTCGGGTCGAAAGTCATCACGCGGAAGTGTTCGGCGAAGTAGGGAATCTGCGCCTTGTAAACGCGGGAGTGCACGAAGGACCAGGTCGGGATGAACAGCAATGTTCGATCGCCCTCGCCGTAGATCTCGTAGTGGATCTTGACCCCGTCGCGATCGACGATGCCCTCGGTGTGTGGAAGTGCCGCTCTCATGGGGTCCCCTTCAGCCTTGTCGAGTTTCGAATGTTCGAATCGCGTCGCCGATGCGGCGCAGTGCGCGGCGGATCGGTATCTCGGTGTTCTCCAGACCGACGAGGAGCTGGGCCTCGGCGCCGAGGAACGCTCCGCTCACCAACGCCGCAACTTCGTCGGCCTCGAACCCGCCGAGCCCGCCGAGTTGCTCTTCGGCGACCCGAGCGAGGTCGGCGATCAGCCGAGTCCATCCGCCGAGTCCGTCCCGAACGATCGACGCAATCTTTGGATCCGACCAGCCGGCGGCGAGGAGTTCCATGAGCACGCGGACGTAGCCGGATTCCAGATCTTCGTCGAGGTACTGACAGGCGAGGTCCCACTTCGTCGACAGCGAGGTCGTTGCATCGCTGAACATCCGCTGCTGGCGCTCGAGGAGACGCTCGTTCTGGAACTCGAAGAGGCTCGTGAGAAGGCCCTGCTTCGAGCCGAAGTGGTAGTGGATCTGACTGAGCGGAATCCCGCCCGATGCCGCGATCTGCCGGGTGGACAGCGCGGCGTACCCGTATTCGCGCAGGCTCGCTTCGGCGGCCTCGAGGATCAGTCGACGGGTCTCGTCGCTCTTCGCCGGAGTCTTGGGATTCGCTTCGATCGGTGTCGTCGTCATGTCGAACCTTTTTCGGTCGGTCGACCGAATTATTCGCTATTTCCGCCCGTCACGTCAAGAGGAATCCCCGCGCCGGGCGCGACAGTGCCCACCACGGATCTGCGCCAGGGCACAGCAGTCGACGTCTCGTGCTTCTTCGTCTATGAGGAACGTCGGGTCGGATCAGCGACCGTCGGCGCCGCCACCAACGAGGCTCAGCAGCGCGCCGGTGACCGTGATCGGATCGACGACCATGTGGAGGTGTTCGCCATCGAGTCGGAGCACGTTCCACCCCTCGCTTCGAGCGCGATCGTAGGAGGGGGCATACATGTCGCCGAGGGCCAGGTAGCCGCAGGAGACCTCGCCCGGCAGTTTGGGGGCGGGAATCGGCTGGTCGAACACGGCGCGGGCAACCGGCTTGGCTTCGCTCAACACACGGGTGCGGGCGGCGTCGTCGGGGAGCATGTCTTCGATCATCGGGCCCCACCAGCGATGCCACGGCGGTAGGTAACCGTCGGGCCGTTCGAGGGAATCGAGGGTGTCCATGAAGGGCGAGTCTCGCTGGGTGGGAATCGAGGCATCTTCAGGGAAGCGGGCATTGACGAGAATCATGGATGTGATCTCGTGGCCGGCGGCGATGAGGTGGTCGATGACCAATGGAAGCCGAGGTCCGGCGGCGGAATGTCCGACGACGACGATGGGAAGTTCGTTGTCGGCCGGCACCGACTGCAGCACCCCGTCGAGCCAAGGGGTGATGTGGTCGGTGTCTCGAGGTGTGGTGCGCACCGGCACCGGGATCACCGTTTCCTGGCCGAA
>JBBKXQ010000160.1:0-24382 GCA_037969565.1 Acidimicrobiales bacterium
ACGCGTGACGGGCTGGCGCTATTGGCTTTGTTCGGCTGGCGCCTCACCGGCTTCGCCGATCTGGGTCGTTTTGTTCGAGCGACCCTCGTCCCTCGCCACGCGCGACGGGCTGGCGCCACGTGCTCGGGCTCGCTTGACGGGGTGGTGGCGGGGGACTCGTATCATTCTTGCCGTGACTGACGCCTCAGAGCAGCAACGGATATCGGCCTACGAGGCGGTCGGTGGCGACGCGTTCTTCTTCGCTGCCGTCGACCGGTTCTACGACGGTGTGCTGCACGACCCTACGCTCCGCCCGTTGTATCCCGAAGACCTCAGCGACGCCCGACGCCACACCGCGCTGTTCCTGATCCAGTTCTGGGGCGGCCCGTCCACCTACAACAACGAGCGGGGCCACCCTCGGCTCCGGATGCGACACATGCCCTTCGCCATCGGCCGACCCGAGCGTGATGCTTGGCTCCGGCTCATGCTCGAGGCCATCGACCACACGCTCACCGCGCCGCCAACGGTGTCTCCCATTTCGCATCCGACGGAGGGACCCCAGATCCGCGACACCCTTCGCCAGATGTTCACCGAGTACTTCGAACGGGCCAGCGAAGCGATGGTCAACCAGGCCTGATCGCGCCCGCCCTGAGGTCTGTGTCATTTGAAATCAGCCCGGAGAACCCTCTCCCGGAGCGGCATCGCAGCGCTCGCGAACCGCGGAAATCCTTGACATTGTCATTCGCGGGTGTTCTGCTAGCCCCCGTACTCCCGAGTCGCGGGAGTGGAAACGGAGTTGGTCATGAACAAGACCGAGCTGGTAGACGCTGTTGCGGAGCGCGCCGAGGTGTCGAAGAAGGATGCCGGTGCGGTGATCGACGCCATGTTCGTCGAGATCTCGCGCCAGGTAGCCAAAGGCGGAGACAAGGTCACGATCCCAGGAATGGTGTCGTTCGAGCAGGTTGACCGCAAGGCCCGAAAGGGCTTCAACCCGCAGTCGGGTGAAGAAATTCAGATCCCGGCGTCCAAGGCCGTGAAAATCACTGCTGGGGCCAAGCTCAAGGCATACGCCAAGGGCACCACGGCACCGCCTTCCTGAAAAACTTCAACGCGGTCGGCCCAGTGTCGATTCGCAGCGAAGCGCAACTGAACTGATCGTCTCCGCCTCGAAGCGCTACCCCCGGGTAGGGCTTCGAGGCGGAGGCGTTTCCGATTCAGTGGGCTGGCATCGTCGGTGAGGGGGATTGACCCGCAGAGCGGAGATTTCGGCCACACTCTCGGCATGATCGATCTGCCTCGTCCCATCGACCTCTTGCCCCATCGTCCTCCCTTCCTGCTGGTCGATGAGTTGATCGAGTTGGTTCCGGGAGAACGGGTCAAGGGCCGCTGGCACCTCACGGGCGACGAATACTTCTGGCCCGGTCATTTCCCCGGGCTACCGACGCTGCCCGGCGTGCTGATGGTGGAGTCGTTGGCCCAAGTCGGTGCCTGCGCCGCTCTGGCCGACCCCGTGCACGCAGGGAAGATCCCCTTTTTCGGGGGAGTCGACAAGGTGAAGTTTCGACGGAAGGTCGAACCCGGGGAAACCCTCGACCTCGAGGTGACCTTTACCCGTCTTTCCGGCCGCGGCGGCAAGGGACAAGGACGGGCGTCGGTGAACGGAGAACTCGCCTGCCAGGCCGAACTGATGGTCGTGCTTGCGATGCCGTGAGCCGACCCCGCCGGCGGCAGGTTTCAGCCGATTGGGCCCAACACGATCGAGCCATTGTGGCCACCGAATCCGAAGCTGTTCGACAGTGATGGCCCGGGCTCCCACGAGCGTGCCTCACCCATCACCAGGTCGAGAACCGGCAGCTCGGGGTCACGTTGTTCGAGTCCGAGCGTGGGAGGAATGAGTTTGCGCTGCATCGCCAGAACCACGGCGACAGCTTCCAACGCACCAGCTGCGCCCAGCGCGTGACCCGTGACGCCTTTGGTGGACGTGACGATCGGTCCCGCCTCGGTGCCGAAGACTTTGGCCATGGCATGGGTTTCGGCCGCGTCGTTCAGCGGGGTGGAGGTGCCGTGGGCATTGATGTGCACGATGTCGGATGGGCCGAGGCCAGCATCCTCCAGAGCCAATTCCATGCAACGAATTGCGCCACTACCCCCGGGTGACGGCGCCGTGATGTGGTGAGCATCGGCGGTGTTGGCCGAACCGAGGACCTCGGCCAGAATGTTGGCTCCCCGCTTCACCGCATGTTCGTACTCTTCGAGCACGAGCACTGCTGCGCCCTCGGCGATGACAAAACCATCGCGGCGGGCGTCGAAGGGCATGGACACACCCTGCTTCGTCATCGCCGTCATGTTGCGGAAGCCCGCCAACGACGTCGGCGTCATCGGTGCCTCAGCACCGCCGGCCATCATCACGTCGGCCCGACCCCACCGGATGGCATTCAGGGCATTGCCGATCGAATGGGTACCTGCGGCACATGCCGTGACGGTTGTTTCCAGCGGACCCTGGAAACCGAAGCGCATGGAAATCGAAGCAGCAGCTGCATTCGGCATCATCATCGGCACGAGAAAGGGCGAGACTCGTCGGCCGCCCCGCTCGTGACAGGTGACGATCTCTTTTTCGTTGGTACTGATTCCGCCGATGCCGGTGCCGACGAAGACACCGATCCGGGACGGATCGACGTCGAGGTCGCCGGCCTGGTCGAGGGCTTCCATCGCAGCAGCCAGACCGAATTGGGCGAAACGGTCGGCCCGCCTCGCGTCCTTCGGGTTGTCGAAGTAGGGCGCTGGGTCCCAATCGAGGACAACCTGTTGGTCTCCGGCCGGTGGTGCGATGTGAAGCCCGTTCCAGAAATCATCGACGCCGATACCGCAAGGGGCAACGACACCAACTCCGGTGACGACGACTCGACGAGCGGACATCAGAGCTTGCCGACGACCAAGTCGTAGGCGGCGCCGACGGTTGTGACACCGTCGAGCTCTTCTTCGTCGACGCTCACATCGAATTCTTCTTCGAGCGCCATGACGAGTTCGACGAGGTCGAGGCTGTCGGCATCGAGATCCTCTGCGAATCGAGCTTCCTTGGTGATCTTGTCGGCCTCCACGGAGAGCACCTCGACGGCGCACTTCTGGAATCGCTCGAAGTTCTTTTCTTCACTCACTACTGGTTCCTCCTGAACCTTTGGCCAGCAACACTCGCTGGACCCGAACACGGTATCTCTCTCTATCTCTATCTCTCGCTATCTCTCTCTGAACAGCAAGAGTTGTTGTCAGCCGCCCATTCCGAGGCCGCCGTCGACCGGAATCGTGGCACCGGTGATGTAGCCCGCTCCGTCCGAAGCGAGGAAGGACACCGTCGCCGCGATGTCGTCGGGAAGGCCGACCCGCCCGAGGGGAACCGCATCGACGATCTTCGTCCGCGCCTCATCACTGAGTTCGGCCAACATGTCGGTGTCGATCGGGCCGGGAGCGACGATGTTGACCGTGATGTTGCGGGAAGCGAACTCTCGGGCCAGTGAGCGGCCGAGGCCGACAAGCCCGGCCTTGGAGGCGGAGTAGTTCGCCTGGCCGGCCTGGCCGACGGTGCCGACAACGGATGACATGAGGATGATCCGACCCCAACGAGCCTTCATCATTCCTTTGACTGCCCTTTTGGCCACTCGGAACGAACCGGTGAGGTTCGCATCCACGACACTGGAGAACGACGCTTCACTCATTCGGAGAACCAACATGTCGCTGGTGATTCCGGCGTTGGAGACCAGAACGACGACCGGACCGAGCTGAGCTTCGATCGCAGTGAATGCGGCGTCGACGGAAGCCTCATCGGTGACGTCACAACGCACCCAGGTGAGCGAAGGGTCGAGATCGTCAGGTTTGGATCGGCTACCGACGGCAACGTCGTGACCCGACTTCGCCAAGGCGAGCGAGCATGCGAGTCCGATGCCACGTGTTCCACCCGTGACGAAGGCGACCCGCCGGTCGGTCATCGAGTTCCGCCCGACCACCGATGAATCGTCGTGGCCCAGGTCATTCCGGCGCCGAACCCGACGAACATCACCACGTCGCCCTCGCTGATGCGCTTCTCGTCGAGCACTTTGTCGAGCACGAGTGGGATGGATGCGGCCGAGGTGTTCCCGGTTTCCTGGAGGCGCATGCCCGTTTGTTCCATCGTGAAACCGAGCTTCTTCCAGGCGGCCTCGACGATTCGAATGTTGGCCTGATGGGGGATCACGAAATCGACGTCGGCGACGGTCAGTCCGGCCCGTTCCAGCGCATTGTTGGCTGAACGCTGAATCGCCGTGACGGCCTGCCGGAAGACCTCTTTGCCGTCCATCTGGAGCATGCCGCCGTGCTCGGCGTAGAGAATGCGCGTGTACTCACCAGCAGCACCCAGGTCGAACGAGAGAAGCTCGCCCTTCCCGCTGGGATCGGGCTCGACGACCGCTGCCCCTGCGCCGTTTCCGAAAAGGATCCCCGTGCCACGATCGGTGTAGTCGGTGATCTGATCGAGGGCCTCGGCTCCGACGACGAGAATTCGTTTCATCCCCTGCAACATGAGCCCATTGGCGTGGACGAGGCCGTAGACCCAACCCGAACAAGCAGCTTGAATGTCGAGTGCACCACAGTCGAGGCCGAGGGCGTGAGCAACAGCAGGTGCCGTGCCGGGGCAGATGAAGTCGGGCGACGTGGTTGCGAGTAGCAACTGATCGATTTGGTCGGGCCGGACCTCGGCCCGGTCCATGGCGATTCGGGCCGCTTCGGTAGCGAGTTCGGACGTGGTGCCCCCGACATGGCGCTGACCGATCCCCGTGCGTTCACGGATCCATTCGTCCGATGTGTCCATCGACGCCGAGAGGTCGGCGTTGGTGATGACTTTTTCTGGAAGGTAGGAACCAACGCCGGCAAAGCGGAAGCCAAGTGTCATGGGATCTGAATCTCTCGTATCTCGCTGTTGACAGAAGCGGGTGAGCGGTTGGCAACAACGTAGTGGGCATCGGCGGGATGGGCTGGAGCGAGAGCGTGAATCCGCTGATGCTCAGCGATAGGACGGTGGGAGCTCAAATGATACGAAGCCACGCGATTGGTTGGGAGGTGGTGACTCGTTCTCCGTCGACGGCGAGCATTCCCTGCAAGGTGCCCTCGAAAGGCGAACGCACCTCGACCTGGCCAACAGCGCCGACGACTTGTCCTCGCTCGATGGTTCCCCCAGAACGGAGATTCGTGATTGGCGTGAACACACCCGTTGCGGGACTCACGACCAATCGCTCAGCGGCGTAGAGGTGTTCGCCTTCCTGCGCCGGGCTTGCTTCGGACGCGCCCGAGAGCTGTTCGAGGAGCGAGTCGACGTCGTCCGGGCTGGACACCGAGATGTTGGTAGTGCCCGACAACGTACGTTTGGTCATCCCCGTGAGAATCGTGCCGGGTCCGAGTTCGAGGAACACGGTGGAGCCAGCATCGTGGAGCGCATGGAGCGTTTGACGCCACCGAACAGGACTGGTGAGCTGCGCCCCCATGAGTGAGCCCCACTCGTCGCCGTCGGGATGGGGGAGGGCGTCGACATTGGCGAAGACGGGTCGATTCGGATCCCGGAAGTCGACGTCGACGATGGCCTTGCGAAGTCGTTCGCGAGCGGGCGACATGAACGGCGTGTGGAACGCCCCGCCAACCTTGATCGGCAGCACTCGTTTGGCTCCGAGGTCTTTCGCGTTGATCGCGGCCATCTCGAGTGCATCGGGAGAACCGGCGATGACAACCTGGCCCGGAGCGTTGTAGTTGGCGACCCACACGTCGCCGTCGGTGCGCATGCAGGCCATCTCGACCTTGTCGTCGTCGAGACCGAGTACGGCGCTCATCGTTCCCTCTTGGGCGTCGGCTGCGGCCTGCATGGCGTTGCCCCGTTCGGTGACCAGCCGAACCGCATCGTCGTAGGACAGGGCACCCGACGCAGTGAGCGCCGAGTATTCACCGAGGCTGTGGCCGGCGTGAAAGGCGGGTTCGACGCCCGTTCGTTCGACGGCATCCAGAACCACCATGCTCATCACGAACGTGGAGAGTTGGGAGTTGCGAGTTTGTTTCAGCGTTTCCGCGTCAGCATGAAGTAAGAGGTGCTCGACGTCTCGTTCTGATGCCTCGCTCGCCTCACCGACGAGCTCCCACGAAGGGTGGTCTCGCCATGCTTCCCCCATTCCGGGCGCCTGAGAGCCTTGGCCAGGAAATGTGAAAGCGATCATCACAGAACTCATTGGACAGTCTGACCTCGGTAGGGGGCAAGTAGTTTCATTTGTATTGCAATTTCTGGTTGGGGCACGCGGCACCAGTCAAGCGGGTTTGGTCGGCACTCGAGTGAGTGGAGCAATGCGCCGGTCGGCAACAGACGCAGGCTACGCTGCTCGTCCCGCCCGGGTGGCGGAATGGCAGACGCGGCGGACTCAAAATCCGCTGTCCGAAAGGGCGTGTGGGTTCGAATCCCACCCCGGGCACTACTTCACCATTCCGCATTCCACGATTTTGTTCCCAGCCATCGCAGTACCACGCCATCGCAGTACCACGATTCCGTCCGCGGCGAGTTCCAGGAGTTGCCCACCGTCATGTCCCGATCCTCGATCGAGCGCCGTTTGCGGGCGCTCACGCCAGAGATCCAGGCCGCGAGAGATGAGGTCGGTGTGATCGACGAGCAATTGCTTCACTTCGTCGATTCTGCGGAAGAAGCGCGATTGCGCTCGCTCGTTTCCGAAACGCCACAAGCAACACGTGAGCATCGCCATGCGGCTCGCACGGTGGCAAACCTCCAGAACGATCGGCAGAAGTGGATGCAGCGTCTTCAACTCCTCGAGTCTCAGCAGGATGATCTCCTCGACAAGCTGATGGAGGACCGGGCATGAGTCCGTCATCGAGCGAGGCGCTGCGGATCGTGATTGCCGAAGACGAAGCGCTGATCCGCCTCGACCTGAAAGAAACCCTGATCGAGGAAGGTTACGAAGTGGTCGGAGAGGCTGCCGATGGGGCGGAAGCCATCCGCATCGTGCAGGAGACCCGACCCGACGTTGCCGTCCTCGACATCAAGATGCCGGGAACCGACGGCCTCGTTGCCGCGCAGGCAATCATCGAACAACGTCTCGCGGCGGTGGTGATTCTCACTGCGTTCTCCCAGCGCGACCTCATCGCACAGGCTCGGGATGCCGGAGCGTTGGCCTACGTGGTCAAACCGTTCCATCGCAACGAGCTGATTCCGGCAATCGAGTTGGCCAGGGCCAGGTTCCGAGATCTCGTGGCCGTGTCCGAGCATGCAGAGCTCTTGACTCAGCAAGCAGAATCCCTGACCCAGCAAGCAGAATCCCTGACCCAGCAAAAAGAGTCCCTCACCGAGCAACTAGAAACTCGGAAGATCGTCGATCGGGCCAAGGGTGTGCTGATGGACAGCCACGGCCTCAACGAGGGTGATGCGTTCCGGTTCGTACAGACTTCGGCCATGACCGATCGCTGCTCGATGCGAGTCATTGCCGAGCAGATCTTGGCCGGCACGCTCAAACCCTGATTCCGGCAGACCACCGCTAGCGAGCCGAACGGCGGCCGCTACTCTGGCCGACGATGCCCACGCTCATGCTCGTTGACGGCAACTCGCTCACGTATCGCGCCTTTCACGCGCTGCCGCCCGACCTGGCCACGGCATCCGGGCAGGTGACCAACGCCGTCTTCGGCTTCACGTCGATGTTGATCAACCTGGTACGAGATCACAAACCCGACGGTGTGGCTGTGTGCTTCGACCTGCCCCATCCGACATTTCGCCACGAGGCCCACCCCCAATACAAAGCCAACCGGACCAAGGCCCCCGATGTCCTTCGCGAACAGATGGGCCTCGTTCGTGAGGTCATCGAAACCCTGCGCTTGCCGATTCTCGACCTCCAGGGTTACGAAGCCGACGACATCATCGCAACGCTTGCAACTCGGGCCGCAGCGGAATCACTCGACGTTCTGATCGTCACGGGGGATCGCGACAGCTATCAGCTGGTCGAAGACCCGTTCATCAAGGTCGTCTACAACAAACGCGGCGTGTCGGATTACGCCATCTACGACGAGGCCGGGATCAAGGAACGGACCGGAGTCGCTCCCACTGACTACGTGCAATACGCCGCGCTGCGGGGTGACACCTCGGACAATCTCCCCGGTGTTCCGGGCGTCGGAGAGAAAACGGCAGCAAAGCTCATCAACACCTATGGATCGATCGACGGGATCTACGAGCACGTCGCCGAGCAAACGCCGAAACTTCGACAGAACCTCACCGAGAACGAGGCCCTGGCCCGGCAGAACGTCGATCTCATGGTGCTCGTTCGTGACGCCCCGGTTGGCACCGAAATCGCCGCTCTCATGAATCCCGAGCGGTACGAGGTGGACGATCTCAAGAAACTCTTCGACTTCCTCGAGTTTCGTACCTTGTTCGATCGGCTCGTTCCGACGTTCGCCGTTGGCGACAACTACGACGGGGCCGTTGTCGCTCCCTCGAGTGGACCGACCGAACCACTGGTTGCGAAGCTGATCAGCAACGTCGACGACGAACGGTGGGCTGCTGTTTTTTCTTCCGGTGAGGCAGTGGCGCTGGCCCCCGGGTTCGATGGACCGGTACTCACGGGGTTGGCGATCGTTCTCGACTCCGAAAAGGGCGAGGTGGGGTGGGCCCCGTTCCCCGAGCTGCCGAAACCCGTTCTTGCAATGCTTTCCAGCAGGGTCGACCGCTCCGTTCCCGGCGGCAGCAGCGGTTTCTGGGCTCACGATGCAAAGCCGCTGCTCAGAGAACTGTTGCGAGCCATTCCGCTCGGTCCGAGTCTCATGGCCGACACGTCATTGGCCGCCTACCTGCTCGATCCGGGGGGTCGTACCTATCCGCTCGACGTGCTCCTGACCGAGCGTACGACTTGGCGTATGCCCGACGACGACGGGCCGCCTGCGGGCCAACTCGACTTCGGCGACACGTCGGTGTCGCCCGCCCAGCGCGCATCCGAGGAAGCACTCGCCGTTGCTCGTGTGGCTCCCAGTCTGATCGAGCAGATGGTCGAGGAAGAAGTGATCGACCTCTTCGTGAACGTCGAGGTTCCGCTCGTCCAGGTGCTCGCCCGGATGGAACACGTGGGCGTCGGCGTCGACCGGTCCGAACTGCAGACCTTGAATGACGACATGACGGCCGAGGCCGACATGCTGTCGAAGCTGATACAGGAAGACGCCGGGCGCGAATTCAACGTCAACTCGACCAAGGTGCTGCGGGAGATCCTGTTCGAAGAACTGGCCTTGACACCGGGTAAGAAGAAGAAGTCCGGATTTTCGACCGATCAGGCAACCCTGGAGAAACTGGCCGGAGAGCATCCGATCATCGACCACCTGCTGCGTTACCGCGAGGTGGAGAAGCTCCGATCGACGTATGGCACGGCTCTGCTGGCCGAGATCGCCGCCGATGGTCGCATCCACGCCACGTTCAACCAGACCGTCGCCCGCACTGGCCGGTTGTCGAGCGAAAACCCCAACCTCCACAACATCCCGGTTCGTACCGAGATGGGACGGAGCTTTCGCAAAGCTTTTGTGCCCGCAGCAGGAACAGAGTTCCTCGTCGCCGACTACAACCAGATCGAACTCCGCTGCATCGCTCACCTGGCCGAAGATCCCGGCCTCATCGAGGCGTTCGCTTCCGGCACCGACGTGCACAGCGCCGTCGCTGGCCGCGTCTTCGGCGTCGACGTCACGGAGGTCACGTTCGAACAGCGCAGTAAGGCGAAGATGGTCTCGTACGGGTTGGCCTATGGCATGGAGGCCTACGGTCTCGGTCAACGACTGGGGATCCGAACCAGTGAGGCGGCCGAAATCCTCGACTCCTATTTCGAGGGTTTCCCTGCCGTCCGGGCCTACATGGACGCCATCGTCACCGAGGCCCGCAACAAGGGTTACACCGAAACGTTGTTCGGCCGACGACGCATGATTCCCGAACTCCGGAGCGACAATCCGCGCCTTCGTCAAGCGGGCGAACGTCAGGCCATGAACGCCGGTATCCAAGGTTTGGCCGCCGACATCTTCAAAGTGGCGCTCGTTCGTCTCGATCAGGCGATCCAAGACGCCGAACTCGAGAGCCGCGTTGTGTTGCAGGTGCACGACGAGGTGATTCTCGAGGTCCCGCCTGCGGAAAGAGAGCGCGCCGTCTCCGTTGTCGTCGAGTCGCTTTCGAACGCCTTCGTTCTGGCTGTTCCGCTCGAGATCAACATGAGCTTCGGACCGACTTGGGCCGACGCCAAGGGTTGACGGTGGTGTCTCGCAACCACTGGTTCGAGGATCTCGCCGACCACATGGGCGAGGCTTACCACCGTTATTCGTTCACGAAGGGCACGGTCAACGAGGTTGACGCCCTCATCGAGATCCTCGGGTTGCAACCGGGTGAGCGAATTCTCGATGTGGGCTGCGGTCCAGGGCGGCACGCTCTTGCCTTGGCCACTCGGGGGTTCGAGGTCGTCGGTCTCGATGTGTCAGCCCGATTTGTGGAGATCGCCCGGTCGGCGGCCGCATCCCAAGCCCTTCGTAACGTTCGATTCGACGTCGTCGATGTGCGAAACGGTGTGGCGATGGCCGATCGTGGCGACCAATTCGACGCCGTCATCTCGCTCTGTCAGGGCGCCTTCGGTCTGGCCGGAGGCGCCGATTCCGACGACCGGTTGCCGGTCCGAGAACTCGACGAACCCATCCTGGCTGCGATGGGCGCTGCACTCCGCCCCGGCGGCCGGATCGCCGTTTCTGCATTCTCGGCCTACTTTCAGATGCGGTTCCTGGAAGACCAAGACACCTTCGATGCCTCATCCGGGGTGAATCACGAGCTCACCGAAGTTCGAGACACGGCTGGTCGGGCCATCCCTGCAGACCTCTGGACGACGTGCTTCACCCCACGAGAACTGCGCCTCATGGCCCGGATCGTGGGATTGGAGGTCATCGACGTGTTCGGTGTGACGCCGGGGGACTATGGGGCTCGCCCTCCGAGCCTCGACCGCCCCGAGTTTCTGCTCACAGCGCGGCGGCCTCGCGAAGTCCGATAGCCTCTCGGGTTGGTCGAGAGAGTCTCGACCGCGCGACGTCGACGTCCTCCCGCTTGCGAGAGGTACACGCCGCGGAACCAAGAAAGTATCCCCTACTCCGTGACCTCTACTGATGTGACCGCACCCGAAACACCCTCCACGAGCAGCGATTCCGCCGAATTCGAAGCCGCTGTCGGAGCTGATGCCTACGTCCCACGCCAAATCGTCGAAAACGATCTGGTCGGCTCGCTCGACGATGCCTACACCGCCTCGATGGTTTCTGTCGACGACGGCCAACTCGTCACCGGCACCGTCGTTCGCGTCGATCGCGACGAAGTTCTGCTCGACATCGGCTACAAGTCCGAGGGTGTCATCCCGGCCCGCGAATTGTCGATCCGCAACGCGGTTGATCCGAGCGAGATCGTCGCCATCGGCGACGAGATCGAGGCACTGGTCCTTCAGAAGGAAGACAAAGAGGGCCGCCTCGTCCTGTCGAAGAAGCGGGCCCAATACGAGCGGGCTTGGGGAACCATCGAAGATGTCAAGGAACGCGATGGCGTCGTCTCCGGTCTCGTCATCGAGGTTGTCAAGGGCGGCTTGATCATCGACATCGGTCTACGCGGCTTCCTGCCGGCCTCTCTCGTCGAACTCCGTCGGGTCCGTGACCTGCAGCCCTACGTCGGAAAAACGCTCGACGCCAAGATCATCGAGCTCGACAAGAACCGCAACAACGTCGTTCTCAGCCGTCGTGCCTTCCTCGAAGAGACGCAGAAGGAACAGCGGGAAGACTTCCTCGCCAACCTGCAGCCGGGCGAGGTCCGCAGCGGTGTTGTCAGCTCGGTCGTCAACTTCGGTGCATTCGTCGATCTCGGCGGAATGGACGGCCTCATCCACGTTTCGGAACTGTCGTGGAAGCACGTCGACCACCCCGGCTCGGTTGTTGCGGTCGGAGACGAAGTCACGGTTCAGGTGCTCGAGGTCGATCTCGATCGCGAACGAATCAGCCTGTCGTTGAAGGCCACCCAGCAGGACCCGTGGCAAGAGTTCGCCACCAGCCACCGCGTCGGCGAGCTCGTTTATGGTCGTGTCACCAAGCTCGTGCCCTTTGGTTCCTTCGTCCAGGTGGGCGACGGCATCGAAGGACTCGTCCACATCTCGGAGATGTCGGCTCACCACGTCGACCTTCCCGAGCAGGTTGTCACGCCGGGCGAGGAACTCGGGGTGAAGATCATCGACATCGATCTCCAGCGTCGCCGGATCAGCCTTTCGATCAAGCAGGCCGCCGAGGGCGGTGTCGTGGCTCAGGAATACCAGGAGCACTTCGGCGAGCACGCCTTCGACGAAGAGGGCAACTACATCGGCCCCACCGAGGTCGATCCCGCCACGGAGGCGGCGTGGGCCGAGTATTACGAAGGCATCGACGGCGGAGAAGCGGGCGAAACCGCTGCTGAATCCTCCGGTGATGGCGTCGCTGATGAGGCCGTCGCTGATGAGGCCGTCGCTGACGAAACCGTCGCTGATGAGGCCGTCGCTGACGAGTCGAGTACGGCGGCTGCCGGCGACGACGAAGCGGTCGGTTCTGACGACGCCGAGGCCGAATCGGCCGAGGACGACGCCTGAGAGAGGCGCTCACACAGAAATTTCGAGCGATGGCCGCCCCGCACCTGCGGGGCGGCCATCGTCGTTTTGGTCTCTCCGATTCGCCGTGATCAGCGCCTCGGAGCGGCGATATTCGGCTGGTGCGGGCACCCAGATCAGGTAGGTCGCGATCGTGTGACCGACGAATCGAGCAAGGAAACCTGAGGAAGAGCTAAGCCTGACGGGGTTTCCAGCCGATTGGTCTTCTGTGTCAACGGAGTCTCGGATGATTGCCATCCGAACAGAGCCCAGGAGAGTGTCGTGAACTCACGGCGAACGGTCATCCTCATCATCGCGATTGTCGTGAGCGCCTTATCGGCGTTCGGCCTCTCGCAATATGTCAAGAACCTGGAGGACGACGTCTATGACGGTGCGGCCCTCGGGACGGTCTGGGTAGTCCAGACCGAGATTCCGAAAGGCACTCCGGCTGCGGAGGCGATCGCTCAGGGTCTCATTCAACAGAGTGAGGTTCCAGTGGCATTCATTCCCGCCACGTCGATCCAAGACCCGTCGGTGGAACTCGACAACCTTGTGGCGGTCGTGAACCTTCCACCGTCGTCGTTCCTGGTCGCAGGCAACTTCGTTGCCCCCAACGTGATCAACACCGGAATCCTCGATCGGCTCGAGGAGCGGGGCATGCACACCGTCACCTTCACGGTCGACCAGGTCTCGGGAGCTGCGTTCTTCATCGAGCCCGGTGACTTCGTGAACCTGCTCACGAGCCGGCCCTACGAGTTTGCCGCAGCCGAGGAACCAGCCACCGGCGCCGACGGTGAGCCGGCTCCCACTGCTGATGGTGGCGGCTCGCTCTCCGACCTGATCGGTCAGGCCTACCGCGATCCGACGAAGGCCTACCCCTTCCCCGAAGAAGGCCTCGTCGGCCCGATTCCGACGAGCCCCGGCCAGGCCACCTTCCTGAACGAGGTTCGCTACGTCTACCAGAAGGCGGAAGTGATCGCCGTTGGCAACTCGCTTCCTCTGGATCTCGGCGAGAGCGCAACAATCGAGGAGCAAGCAGCGGCACGGGGCGGATTGATCACCCTGGCCGTTCCGGCCGAAGCGGTCCAGATCATCCTGGCCATCGGAGCCGAGAACATCTATCTCTCGCTGGTGCCTTCCTCCTACGAACCGGTGCCGATCCTGCCGCTCGACTTCACCGAGCAGCGTCTGCCCGGCGAGACCGAGGGTCGTCTGACCCCGTACTACGCCACCGAACCAACCACAGCCCCGGCCGAGTAATCGGCTCCACGCAGATTCCTACCGGAGTTCCTGATGAGTGACACTGCAAGCGATTTCTCGAGCTTCAGCCTCGACGACTTCTCATCCTTTGATGAGTCGCCTGTCGGGTCCGAGGACTCGTCCGATACCGACGGCCCCACCCTTGGCGGAGCTGCGGTAGCCGTTGTCGACGCTGATCTGGCTGTGCGGGATTACCTCGCCGACCTGCTCGGCGAGGGCGTGGCCAAGATCCGTTCTCTGGCTGAGATGGAACCACGTCTCGGTATGGGACCGGTCGTCGTGGTGCTCGGACCCTCGTGTTCCACACCAACCGATTTCGCGCTCGTCGAGCAATGGGGGAGAACTCACCCCGAGGTCGGCGCAGTACTCGTGACGTCCGAGCTGTCGACTCAGCTCCTTCAGACCGCGTTGCGGTCCGGCGTTCGAGATGTGCTTTCGGCACCAATCGATCAGATGCAGTTGGTGGACACGGTGAGCCGTGTTGCGGAAACCCTCAAGGTGGCGCCCAAGGAATCCCTCCAACCGGCATCCCCCTCCCTTTCGGAGCCGCTCGAGTCGTTCGACGGAAACCCCGGCAAAGTCATTTCGGTCTTCTCCACCAAGGGCGGATCGGGAAAATCTGTCGTTGCGACGAACTTGGCCTGCTCGCTGGCGAAGAACTCCGATCGCCCGGTTGTCTTGATCGATGGTCATCTGCAATTCGGTGACGTTGCGGTCATGTTGAAACTGACGCCGAGACACACAGTCGTCGACGCAATCTCACAGCTCGACCGACTCGATCCAGCATTGATCGCCGACCTCATGACGCTGCACAAGGAGTCGGGGATGATGGTGCTGCCGGCGCCGCTGGAGCCCACGTTCGCCGATCAGATCACCGGCGAGCAGATGCTCGGACTGGTGAACGTCCTTCGGGAATACGCCGGACATGTGATCATCGACATGCCGGCCTACTTCAATGACGTGGTTCTCACGCTCATCGAAGCTTCAGACGATGTGGTGCTCGTGGCCGGCCTCGACATCCCGAACATCAAGAACGTGAAGATCGGGTTGAGCACCCTTTCGCTGCTCAACATACCGAAAGAGAAACTCCATCTCGTTCTCAACCGGGCCGACTCGAAGGTCAAGCTCGACGTCGGCGAGGTCGAGAAGACACTGCAGATCCGGGCCGTCGCTCACATCCCTTCGGATGTAGTGGTGCCGATTTCGGTGAACAAGGGATCTCCAGTGGTTCTGTCGGCTCCCAAGTCGAGTGTGGCCCGGGAGCTGGAGAAGCTGGCAAGTCGCTTCCAGTCCGGTGAAGTGGTTCAAGAGTCGTCCTCCGGACGACGCAAGTTCTTTGGTTGATTGAGGAGCGGGGCGTATGTCTTTATACCGACGGTTGCATGAAGCAGGGGGCGAAGGGGCCAATGGCATTGCCACTCCCGCCCGTCCTGATACGAGCATGGACGAGCTTCGGCATCGTGTCCATGGATCGCTGATCGAGGAACTCGGTCCGATTCTCTACGACACGAGAATGACCGAGGAGGAGCTACGGAAGCGGGTCCACGACTCGCTGCACGCGGCCCTGGCCCTCGAACGTATTCCGCTTTCGGCCGCCGACAAGGCTCAGCTGATCCAGGACGTGTCTGACGACATCCTCGGATATGGGCCGATCGACAAGCTGCTTCGTGAAGACGACGTCAGCGAAATCATGTGCAATGGACCAAAGCAGATCTATGTCGAACGAGGAGGCAAACTCCAGCTCGACGAAGTGACCTTCGTCGATGAGATGCACCTTCGGCGAATCATCGACAAGATCGTGGCTCAGGTCGGTCGTCGCATCGATGAGTCGTCACCGTTGTGTGATGCTCGACTTCCTGACGGATCTCGCGTGAACGCGGTGATTTCGCCATTGGCCATCGGCGGTCCGTTTCTCACCATCCGAAAGTTCGCGGCTGATCCGCTCCGGATCGACGATCTGATCCGATTCGGCACGCTCAGTGTTCACTCGGCTCGATTCCTCCAGGCCTGCATCGTCGGAAAGCTCAATGTCATCGTCTCCGGCGGCACCGGAACGGGAAAGACGACCACGCTCAACGTGCTCTCGTCCTTCATCCCGTCCGACGAGCGAATCATCACCGTCGAGGACGCCAAGGAACTCCAGCTCATCCAGGACCACGTTCTCGCACTCGAAACTCGTCCTCCGAACGTCGAGGGCAAGGGTGAGGTCACGATTCGCGATCTCGTCAAGAACACACTTCGTATGCGACCCGATCGCATCGTGGTGGGGGAGTGTCGCTCCGGTGAGGCACTGGACATGCTCCAGGCGATGAACACCGGTCACGACGGGTCCCTGACCACGCTCCACGCCAACAATCCTCGAGATTCACTGAGCCGTCTCGAGACCTTGGTGCTGATGGCCGGTTACGACCTTCCGGTCCGGGCCATCCGCGAACAGGTGTCGTCAGCCGTGGACATGATCGTGCAGCTCCAGCGTCTTCGTGATGGAAGTCGCCGCATCACTCACATCACCGAAGTGGCCGGCATGGAGGGTGACATCATCACTCTGCAGGACGTCTTCTTGTTCGACTACGGCGCCGGCGTCGATGAGCACGGCCGATTCAAGGGTCAGCTCAAACCGACCGGCGTTCGTCCGAAGTTTGCGCAGAAGTTGGCCGATCACGGCATCCGTCTCGGTCCTGAGATGTTCAGCGCCGGCGGTGGGGAAGCTCCACCAGCTCAGAAGGGCCGTCGATGAAACGGCTGGTCGCCATCGGCATCGTGCTTGCTGCCACGCTGTCTTTGTTGGCGTCGGGAGCAGTGGCACAGGACGATCCATCCGGTCCGGGCACGATTGTCGTTCACAGCGTCGATGCCCGGAGCAACCCGGTCGAACTCCTGGTTCTCAGCGACGACTACTCCTCCCGCGACGTCGTCGTGCAAGAGAACGGTCAGGACAAACAAGCGCAAGTGGCGCTTTCGAATCGCCCAGCCGAAATCGTGTTCGTCGTCGACAGCAGCCAACGACTTCGGCTGGACGATGTTTTCGGGGCCGCGAAATCCGCTATCGCGGCGCAGATTCGATCATTGCCCGCAGGCACGAGGGTCGGCGTCGTCGAGGCCGGCAAGTCGGCCGTGGTCGTCAGCCAGCTCACCGAAGACCTCGAATCGGCCGCAGTTGCTGTCGAAGCCCTCGACTTCTCCAACGGGGGAAAGATCTACAACGCCATGGATCGGGCCGTCAGCCTCTTCTCGCGTCCGGCCATTGCCGGCGAACCGGAGCGAAATCAAACCCTGGTCGTGTTCGCCGGTGGAGCTGATGCTGGATCCGACGTCGAGATCGGGCCTGCTCGCGCTGGTCTGATCCGACTCGGGGCGCAGGCAGTTGCCGTTCAGTATGCCGGTGGAGACACCGGGCTCCCGTCCGTCGTTCAGGGTGCCGGCGGACTCGTACTCCGGGGCTCCTCGGCCGACGAGGTGAGTGCGGCACTGGACAAGGCCACTGATGTGGCGGCCCAACGGTTGCTCGTCACCTTTGACGGCACGACCGACGTGGCCCTCCGAGGCGATGTTTCGCTGCAAATGGGTAGCGCGCAGACGTCACTGTCGTACGGCGGTGGTCAGCTCACCTCACGGACCATCGCACTGGCTCCGTCGTTGGACGTCCAGGACCGATCGCTCTTCGGATTCTTCCAAACCCAAACCGGTCTCTATCTGACGCTGCTGCTCTCATTCCTCGGCATCGGCCTGGCGATCTTCGTTCTCGGCTCGATCTTTGCGGGCGGCGAGAGTTCTCTCGAAGGTCTGCTCGCCCGCTATTCGGGATCCGAGGACGATCTCGACGTCGAAGAATCCAACATCGTCCAAACCGCCCTCGTTCAACGGGCTGTGCAGATGTCGGAGAACTTCGCCGAAGACCGCGGCTTCCTGCTCAAGGTCGAGGAAATGCTCGAACGGGCACGCCTTCCGCTTCGTCCCGGTGAGGCGATGTCGTTCTACGTCGGCGGAATCTTCGTCGGAATGATCGTCGGGTACTTCATGCTCGGCGGCCTCGTTGGTTCGGTCATCTTCGCCCTCGGTATCGCGATCGGGGCGATCATGGTGCTCCGTTTCATCGCCTCCAGGCGCATGAGGCAGTTCGAGAAGCAGTTGCCCGACACGTTGCAGCTCCTCGCCGGAACACTTCGCGCCGGCTACTCGCTCCCGCAGGGGCTGGAAGCCGTCTCGACCGAGTCGGTGGATCCGATGGGATACGAGCTTCGCCGGGTCATGACCGAGGCGCGACTCGGACGTGAACTCGAGGAGGCACTGGGGGCAGCAGCCGAACGGTTGAATTCTCCCGACTTCGCTTGGGCCGTGATGGCCATCAGCATCCAACGAGAGGTCGGCGGCAATCTCAACGAGCTGCTGATGACCGTCTCGGACACGATGGTGGCCCGTGAACGCCTCAAAGGTGAAGTGGCGACGCTCACGGCCGAAGGCAAGATGTCAGCCATTCTGCTCGGCGGTCTGCCGCCTGGCCTAGGTCTCGTCATGTGGGTCATGAACCCCGAGTACATCGACGTTCTGTTCACCAACTTCCTCGGAAAAGTCTTTCTCGGTGCCGGGATCGTCTCGTCGATCATCGGCTTGGCGTGGATGAAGAAAGTGATCACGATCGATGTTTGAGATTCTGGGCAATGTTCCGACGGTAGGACTCGTCGCCTTCTTTGGCGGAGGCCTCGGCCTGGTGCTCTTCACCGTTCTCAGCCAGGTCGAAGAGAAGGCCGCGCTGCGAAGCACGCTGCGCCAACTCGACGACTACGAAGTCGAAAACGTACGCGACAAGGAGCTTCTCGTTCCTCTACGCGAGCGAATCGTGGGACCGGCGGTGCAGATGCTGGCCCGGTTCGGTGGCCGATTCAATCCGCCGGACTACGTCGAGTCGGTACGCCGGAAGCACAACCAAGCCGGCATCAACTCGCCGGACAAGGTCGAGCGATTTCTCGCTCAACGATTGCTCGGCTTCGCCTTCATACCTGTGTGGATGGTCGTTCAGTTCGGCTGGAATCCCTCGGGCCAGAGCGGTCTGCTCTTCTGGGCCCTCACCGGTTTCGGTGTACTGATCGGTGCTCTCGGCCCGACATCACAGCTCAACAAGAAGGTCGAGGCCCGTCAGAAGTCCATGCAACGTGCGCTCCCCGACGTGATGGACCTGCTCGTGATCTCCGTCGAAGCGGGGCTCGGATTCGAACAAGCGCTCGACCGAGTGATCGTCAACGTTCCG
Organism: Acidimicrobiales bacterium; assembly: GCA_037969565.1. Lineage (GTDB taxonomy): Bacteria > Actinomycetota > Acidimicrobiia > Acidimicrobiales > SZUA-35 > SZUA-35. The sequence continues at coordinate 19,135 of JBBKXQ010000160.1, forward strand.
GGCGAACTCTCCACCGAGTTCTCCCGTGTGCTCGGCGAATCGCGAGCCGGCTCGAGTCGTGCCGATGCGTTGAGGGCCATGGACAAGCGGTGTGACACACCCGAGATTCGTTCCTTCGTCATGGCGATGATCCAGGCTGACACCTTCGGTGTGAGTATCGGTCGAGTGCTTCGCTCCCAGGCCGACGAGCTTCGTGTGAAGCGCCGTCAACGGGCCCAGGAACAGGCGCAGAAGGCGCCGGTCAAGATGATGATTCCCATGGTCTTCTGCATCTTCCCCGCTCTGTTCGTTGTCGTCATCGGTCCGGCGATGATCAACATCATGGAAAACTTCTGAGCTGACGATGATCGCTCCGGTTCGAAATCGGCGATCGAGTCGTGAAACGAGTCATCCCCGAGATCACGTCGAGGCCCCGATCTCGCCGACCAGCGACGTTGCTCGCGAACCGGAACATGATGCGGAGCCCGGCCTGACCTTGGAGCTGGCGATCGGCTTGCTTCTGGCCTTTCTCGGCCTCATGATCGGGAGCCGAGTGATCTCGGACAACAGCTTCTTCACCCACTTCGCAACGGGGAGACAGATCGTCGAGACCGGCCGCGTTCCAACGGTCGACACCTACTCGTTCACGGCCCCCGGTGAACCGTGGACAGTACAGAGTTGGTTCCCGAGCGTTGTGTATCGGCTGCTCTTCGAGGGTGTCGGCCTTCCGGCCGTTCGCCTCGTCAACGGGTTGATGGCGGCCTACGTGTCATTCGCAACGTGGCAACTCACGGGTCGGGCCCGCCTGCTGATCTACCGCGTGTTGCTGAGCGGTGGAGCGGTGACCGTCGGGGCGATGATGTGGTCGCCTCGTCCTCTGCTCTTCGGCCTCGTGTGCCTCGCCGCTGTGCTCCAGATCATCGAGGGGCAACGTCGCTTGTGGCTGCTCGTTCCCGTGATGTGGCTCTGGGTGAACAGTCATGGCTCCTTCCCGCTTGCCGTCGCACTTGTCGGTGCGATCTCGGTTGGTCAGCTTCTCGACTCGCGCCAGATCCCGCGTCAGGAGATCAAGGTCTTCGGCTGGCTTCTCGCTGGATTGGCCGCGGGAGCGGTGAATCCTCTTGGTCCGAAGCTCCTGGTCTTCCCCTTCGAACTCCTCGACCGCCGTGAGGCACTCGCCGACGTGGCCGAATGGGAATCACCTACCTTCCACCGCCCGAGCGAGTGGGCCTTTGCCGTTCTCGTCCTTGCGCTGATCGTCGGGTTCAAGCTCCGATTCCGATGGCGCTTGCTGATTCCGAGCCTGGGATTCGTGGGTCTCGGCCTCATGGCCGTTCGCAACATCAGTCCGGCTGCGATCGTGATCGCTTGGGCCGCAGCTCCCGCGCTCGGCACGCTGCGGGGCAGTCTCACGGGCCGCAACGCCGGCCTGGCGGCGAAGGCGGTTGCCATCGCTGCTGGTTGTTGCACGGTGCTGGTCGCGGCGTCGATCCTTGTCCGTCCTGCACTCGATCTCGACGACTATCCGGTGGAAGCCGTCGATTGGTTGGAACAAGCTGGGTTGGTGGCGGAACCGGACGTCAACCTGATCCACCGCGACAAGGTCGGGAACTATCTCGAGCTCCGGTTTGGTGAACGAGCTCGGGTTTTCATGGATGATCGGTTCGACTTCTTTCCCCAGGAAGTCATCGACGACCATGCGACGTTCTATTTCGGTGGGGATTTCGAGGAACTGCTGACGCGCTACGACGCGGACGCCATCCTGTGGTCCAACGAAGGAGACTTCGCTGATTGGCTCCGCGATGGCACCTCGGGGTGGACCGTGACCTTCGAAGACGACCGCTACCTCGTGGCCGTGCCAGCACGTGGCGGCGCCAAGGGCTAGGGCCGCTCGGTTGGGGTTCGCTCGGGTGGGGGCCAGGGTGTTGGCGGGAGGCTGCTCAACCATTGCCAGCAGCGGTCGACTTCCCGTTCGAGGTCGGACGGCGTACCACTGTTGTCGATGACGAAGTCGGCCAACGCCAGCCGTTCTTCGCGACTCGCCTGTTTCTCGACGCGCTTCCGGGCGTCCTTCTCGCTGAAGCCACGGTGCTCCACCAGCCGCTGCACCGCAACATCGACCGGACAATCCACCACGATGATGGCCGAGGTACCACGCCCGTCGGGTCCGGTTCCCCCCGAGCGGCTCTCGGCCAACAGCGGAATGTCCAGCACCACGACGTCGGGCGACGCCGATACCTCGTTGATTCGCTCGTCCATGGCCCGCCGGACCTCGGGATGGACGATGGCTTCAATGGCCTTCAGCTCGGCATCGTCGGAGAACACGATGTTGGCGACGGCCGCTCGGTCGAGGCGCCCTTCGTCGCCCACGATCTGTTCACCCCACCGGTCGACCATTGCTCGAAACACCGGCTGGCCCGGCTCTTGCAGTTCCTTCACGATCGCGTCTGCATCGATCAGCTGAGCCCCCAGAGCCTGCAGGGCGCTCGAAGCGGACGACTTCCCCGAGCCGATTCCTCCCGTGAGTCCGACCAGTCGCATTCGTGCACCGTACCGACGTGGTTCCGATGACTCAATTCTTGGTTGCCGTCGCCGATGTCTGAGGAAGGCAGAACGTCGAAAATTGCTGCCCGAAGCAGCAGGCATGATCGGTACCTCCCTTGTGACTCGAACGACGACTCCCGAACCGAAGCTGACTGGAACGATCGACCGCGTTGCGCGTCGGGAGCCATTCGACCGTCGTGGCATGAGTCCGATGGCAGCAGAACGCGAGGATCTGCTTGCCCCATTTGCTCCGGCCATCCTCGCCGTTCGCTGGGCCACGACGATGGTTTCGGTCACGTTGGCGCTCGGAGCGTTCGCCAACGCCGAGCTGAGTGTTCTGCCGTGGATCGCTCTCGTTGGCTGCAACACCGTGTTCCGTACGCTCACTCCACTTCGCTACGGCACCTCCACTCGTGACATGCTCCCGCTGCTGGCCGAGGTCGGAGTGCACGTTCTCGCTCTCACCGCAACCGGCTATTGGGATTCACCGCTGGTGTTCTCCCTGGTCACGGCTGTCATCGTTGCCGGATTCGCCCGTGGATTCGGTTTTGGAATCCGGATTGCGGCCGCTTCGGGAATCGCCGTGTCGGTACCGACGCTCGACGCTGCCGGATGGACCGGCGAGGCCTTCACCAAGGCGGGTCAGTGGTGTGTGGTTCTGCTTCTGGTCGGAATCGTCGCCGGCTACGGCCGACGGATCTCGGGCGAGGCCAACCGGCAGACCTCGCTCGCACTCGATCGATTGACGAGGCTGGCCGATGCCAATGCGCTCTTGTTCAATCTCCATCGAGTTGCCCAGACCTTGCCGGCTTCTCTGGACATGGAGGAGGTTCTCGATTCGACGGTCGTACGCCTCCGAAGTCTCCTGTCCCATGACGCAACGGCAATTCTGACGATCGAAGAGACCGACGGCTCCTGGATCGTCGCCAAGAAGTCGGGAATGCCGATCGGGAAAGAACTCGATGAAGACGAACTACCGCCTCCGGTGGTCGTCGCGGCCGCCGAGCGCAGGATCATCCTTGCGACTGATCTGAGTGCGACCGGACCAGGACTGCGGCCCGCCTCGTTGTCCGGCCTGTACGCACCGTTGCTGGCCCGGGGAAACCTCATCGGCGTACTGGTGATCGAGCACCGAGACGCCGGCCGATTCGGCGAACGGGACCGAGAAGTGCTGATGAGTTTCGTCGACCCGGTTGCGCTTGCCATCGACAACGCTCGCTGGTTCGCCCGCCTCCGAACGGTCGGCGCTGATGAAGAGCGAACGCGTATCGCTCGAGACCTTCATGACCGAATCGGCCAATCGTTGGCGTACCTCGGCATCGAACTCGATCGCTTGCTCCGTCGACACGACGCAGGTGAGGAGCTGGGTGCGGGTCTGGTGAGTCTTCGTTCCGATCTTCGGACGGTTGTCGGCGAGGTTCGCGACACCCTCTATGACCTGCGTACCGACGTCGACGTCAACAAGGATTTCGCCTCGACGGTCGAGGAATTCGTTGACCGGGTGCGGGATCGGGCGAACCTCGAAGTGCAGTTGGAGCTCGAAACGACGTCTCGTTTGCCTTTGTTGCAAGAGAGAGAAATGTGGCGAATTGCTCAAGAAGCGCTCGTCAATGTCGAACGTCATGCAGAAGCGACACTCGCCACAATCAGGTGGCGGTGCGATGGGACGGATGCCGTGCTCGAAGTGAACGACAACGGAAAAGGGCTCTCACCGAACGGTGGGCGCAGTGATTCCTACGGAGTTCTCGGAATGCGCGAGCGGGCATCGAGTATCGGGGCTTCCCTCGATCTGACCTCATCGCCTGAAGAAGGGACAACAGTACGGTGCAGCCTCATACAGGACTGACGCAACAGCGGACGGTTACCGCAGCGGAGGAATCGGGCCCCAAGCCCATTCGCCTGATGCTGGCCGACGATCACAAGATGCTCCGTGAGGGGCTCCGGCGGTCGATGGTTGAACGTGGCTTCGACGTTGTCGGAGAGGCCCGCGACGGTGGCGAAGCGGTTGATCTCGCCGCTGCGCTGCGACCGGACGTGATCTTGATGGATGTCTCCATGCCGGACATGGACGGGGTGGAGGCAACCAGGCAGATCAAGGAACGTTTCCCCGAAATCAAGATCGTCATGCTCACCATGCATGCCGACCAGGACATTCTCGCCGATGCAATCCGCCACGGAGCCAACGGCTACCTGGTCAAGGATTGTTCGACCGACGAGATTGCCTCGGCGATCGAAACGGTGGCCAGCGGTGACACCGCCTTGTCACCCCGACTGGCTGCTTCCATGCTCGCCGAAGTTCGGCGTCAGGACAGCGAAGCCGACCAGGCTCGAATCATCACGAAGCGGGAAGAGGAAGTCCTCCAGCACATCGCTGATGGCTGTTCGACCCCCGAGGTGGCCGAGAAGCTGTTCATCAGCCAGAAGACGGTCAAGAACCATCTGGCTTCGATCTACCAGAAACTCGATGCTCGTGATCGGACCCAGGCCGTACTGCGGGCCGTGCGAATGGGCATCGTCACGCTCGACTGAAGCAGGTGTTTCTCCCTTCCGGATTGGGGCGTTGGACCTATCCAGAAGGGTCATGCATCTGCCGTAGGAGTGAGTGTCAGCCCAATCGGGTCAGAACAACAAACACTTCGGAGATTAGACATGCTGCATTACCAGTTCATCGCTGCTTGGATGAAGGCTCAGGCCAAGACCGAGCGTGGCGCTTCCCTCGTGGAAT
>JBBKXQ010000161.1:0-82697 GCA_037969565.1 Acidimicrobiales bacterium
GCCACGGCCCAACCACCGTTGACCTCACCGATCACGTTCTCCTTCGGCGCCTTGGCGTCGGAGAAGAAGACCTCGTTGAACTCGGCCTCGCCGGTGATCATCTTGATCGGTCGGACCTCGACACCGGGTTGATCCATGGGCAGGAGCAGGAAGCTGATGCCGCGGTGCTTCGGAGCGTCCACGTCGGTGCGGGTCAGCACGAAGATCCAGTCGGCGAGATGTCCGGCCGACGTCCAGATCTTCTGGCCGTTGATGACCCACTCATCGCCGTCGAGCTCGGCTTTGCATCCGAGGTTGCCGAGGTCGGATCCGGCGTTGGGCTCGGAGTATCCCTGACACCAGAGATCTTCACCCGAGATGATCCGGGGCAGGAAATGCTGCTTCTGCTCGTCGGTTCCCCACTGGATGATGGTGTTGCCGACCATCTGGATGCTGAACGCATCGTTGGCGCCACCGGTGGGCACGCCGGCCTTCTGGAACTCCTCGGCCATGATCACCGACTCGAGGGCAGATAGCCCGGCGCCTCCATATTCCTGCGGCCAGGTGGCGGCAAGCAGATGGTTGGAGGCGAGAATCGCCCGCCATTGGTTGGTGAAGGTGTGGGCGGCTTCGCTGTCGAGAGCTCCGATGCCCTTCCAATCGGCAGGAAGATGCTCGGCCAGAAAGGCCTGGATCTTCTCTCGGAAGGTGTCGGCTTCGGCGCTGTACGTCGGCTGCATCCGCAAAGACTAGACCGGCCGGTCAAGAGCGCCAAAAGGCCACGCAGAACGAAAGGCCACCGCGAAGGAGCATCGGCGGCGCAGCAGCAGACTCAGGCCGCAGCGGCCGCCGGCAGGTAGGCATGCCACGAGTCAGGAACCTCGCCCGCTGCGGCTCGGATCCACACGGTTTCCTCAGGTGCGGTCGGTGGTCGACGTAATCGGAGGGAGCACTCCGACAGCAGCCGGTCGCTCTTCTGTGTGTTGCAACGCCGGCAGCAGGCGACCACGTTTTCCCACTCGTGGGCTCCGCCTCGAGACCGGGGCACGACATGGTCGATGCTCTCGGCTGTTTTGTTGCAGTACTGACAGTGTCCACCGTCGCGGGCGTAGATGGCGCGGCGACTGAGCGGTGCCGTCCGCCGGTACGGCACCTTGACGAAGTATCGAAGCCGAACAACTGACGGGATGGGTACCCGCATTCGTTCACTCGAAAGTTCCTCGCCGGTGTCGGCAAGGACATCGACTTTCTGCGCAAGCGCGAGCACAACGGCTCGCCGCCACGACACGACACCGATCGGTTCGTAGGTGGCGTTCAACACGAGCACCCTGGACATAGCGGCAAACCGTAGTACCAGCGGGGTGCGGTGTCTGCCTGTTTGTCCTCGGTGATCCGAGCCCAAACCCGAACCGGTAGATCAGGGTGTCACGGGTTCACCGAATTCTTGGCAGTCGGCGTTCTCACACGCATACACCGGCTGTCCGTCTTCGGAACGTTGATCGGAGATGAGCGCCGTCACCCCGCACGCTCCACAGATCGGTACCTCGTCGACTTCGTCAGACTCATCCCAGAAGCTCATCCCGGTCAGGATGCCGGTGGGAGCTCGGCGATCACCGCCTCGACTACTTGGTCGAGGTTGACGGGAACGCCGACCGCGAGATCCTCGAGTTGGTCATCGAGCGAGAGCGGCAGCACGCCAGGAGCAACGAATCGGCGGATGGGGGCCGGGTCCCAGTCGGTCACGACAAGCCCCTGGAACCTGGCGCCGTCCCGCGTCCGTCGCTGCGACAGGCCGACGACTTTCCGGCCGGCAACGGACACTTCACCCGTTCCGAGCCCGGCAAAACACACTGCCCGTCCCCATTCACGGTGCAACAACGGCCCACGGTGGACCTCGACCCCCTCGAGTCCGATTCGGCCGAGCGCCCGCTGCCAGGTGGCACCGACCCAGTCGAAGGCCCGCCCCACATCGTCGACCCACAATGAACTGTCGGTGGGGATGAGAAAGTCGATCCAACGGCTGGTGTCGGGATCGACGACGACCAGACCGCCGCCGCTCCGGCGCCGGCACACCTCATAGCCCGCAGCCTCTGCCTCGTCCCGCCGTATCACCGAGTCGGGTTGAGCCGAACCGAGAACGATGGCCGACCGTTCCACTCGATGAATCCACACCGTGGGGCGAAGTGGGGGGGAGGGGAGCGGAGCGTGATGAAACGGCCCGGCGGGCCCTTCGGAAGCCTCGATCACCCACTCGTTTGAGGGGGAGAACACCGTGTGATCCTACGGGGCAGGGGAAATCTCCACGGTCTCGGGATGTGGTCAGCCGACCTCGGCGTCGGCGGAATCCCAGGTCAGCGCGTTGTCACGGGATGGCGGTCGAACAGGCGTTCTCACGCGCGGTGGCGCGCGCCTCACTGAATGTGTCGCAAAAGGGTTGCGTGGTGGGGCAAAGTGTCATAATGTGGGTGGCAGAGGGGGATCTGCCCAACCAGGGCGAGGAACCTTTCCGGCCCAAAGCGGGCCACATATCAGAGGTATTTGTTGTGTTTGTTGGACAACACGAACATTCGCTCGACGGAAAAGGTCGAGTTGTGTTGCCGGCATCGTTTCGGGAGTTCGTTGCCGAACGAGGGTACGTCACCCAGCTCGACGGATGCATCGGCATGTGGAGCGCCGACGGGTTTCAAGCAGTTTCGGGCAAGTGGAAACAAGAACTCGACAACGGAGTGATCAGTAGCAGCGTGTTTCGGAGGCTCATCCGGGGAGTGCAAGACGTCAAGCTGGATGCAGCCGGGCGGATCACACTTCCCAAAGAACTTCTCGAGAAGCTGGGATTCAAATCCAAAGTCGTTGTGACGGGCCGCTTGGACCGGGCCGAAATCTGGCCCATGGAAGTATTCGAAGCAGAACAAACCGACGCCGACGAAGCGGAATTCAATGCAACGGTCCGGCGGCTCGGGCTCTAGACACCGGCTTCGGCCGAAACACCTCAAACGCTCGAAAGAATTGTTCGAAAGGAGAATGGCGAAAAACAACGACTCGTTCATCGGTTGCCTTCCGGGCCGTGGAGAAGGGTACTTCTGCCCCACAACTCCGCCCGTTACCCCTCTAGTACGTTCGGGAGACAAAACCTGGCGTGCGCCCATTTCCCGGGGGGCTACCGATGGCCGGTTCGAGATTGATTCTCGCCTGCTTGCGACATGAATGGTTCTGCGCGTTCCGATTCGGACGACTCTGATCTGAACGCCGAGGCCACTCCCGAGCAGGGTTTGGACGATCGAACGTTCCAGCACACCCCCGTCATGCGGGACGAGATCGTGGCCGATTTCGAAACCGTCCCGCCCGGCTTCGTACTCGACGCCACCATCGGCGGCGCGGGCCACGCCCACGCCGTACTCGTCGCCTGGCCTCGCCTCTCTGTCGTGGGGATCGATCGTGACCCGGCCGCATTGGAGGCCGCGGGGCAACGACTCGCCGAATTCGGCGACCGATCCCGTCTGGCTCGATCCCGTTTCGATCAACTCGGTGCCGTTCTCGACGACCTCGAGATCTCCGAGCTGTCCGGCTTCCTCTTCGACCTCGGTGTCAGCTCACCCCAGCTCGATTGGTCGGATCGTGGATTCAGTTTCCGCAACGATGGTCCGCTCGACATGCGGATGGACACCGACGGCCCCCGCACCGCAGCCGACTTCGTCAACGAAGCACCACAGTCGGAGATCTCGAAGGTGTTGCGCACCAATGCCGACGAGCGGTTCGCCACCCGCATCGCCGCCGCCATCGTGGCCAACCGCCCCATCCACTCCACGGCCACGCTCGCCGAGGTGGTCGTGAACGCGATCCCCGCACCGGCCCGCCGCAAAGGTGGACATCCGGCGAAGCGCACCTTCCAGGCCTTGCGGATCGAGATCAACGATGAACTCTCGATTCTCGCTCCCGCCCTCGATGAGGCCCTCGATCGACTGATGCCAGGGGGCCGCGGCCTCGTGTTGACCTATCACTCCGGTGAGGATCGGATCGTCAAGCAAGTGTTCCGTGAACGTACAGCCCAGCCCGTTCCTCCTGGCCTGCCGGTCGATCCCGAGCCGGCTGATTTCGTTTCGCTCCGGCCCCTGTCGCGACGACCCTCCCCAGCCGAACTCGACCACAACCCACGTTCGGCGAGTGCTCGGCTGCGCGGCATCGAACGACGAGCGGAGGCAGCATGACCTCGGTTGCAACGCGGACCCGCCCAGCGGCCAAGAAGGCCCCGGCGAAGAAGCAGTCGCCAGATCTACGAGTCGTCGACCGAGCCAAGCTCCGTCGGTCCCAACGGCGTCGAGCACTGGTATCCCTTTCGATCATCGGTCTCGTGATCACGCTGTTTGCCGTGGCGCTGCTCTACGCCCAGTTGGTCGAAGGCCAGCAACGAATCGATGGACTCCGGGCCGACATTGCTGCGGCCGAAGCACAACGGGCAACGCTGGAACGAGACATCGCCATCATCTCGACCCCTGATGCCATCGTCAGCCGGGCAACCGAAATGGGAATGGTGAGGGCCGCTGATCCCCAGTACCTCGTGGCTATTCGTTCCATCGACGAGGGAACTGCCGGTTCATGACGAGAAGTCGACCCGCCAACAGGCGCCCCAGCGGATCGACGCGGGCCCGCACCACACCCGAGCCCGACACGCGGCGCCGAATTCTCGGCCTCCTGATCGTCTTCCTCGTGATCGGCGCCACGATGGTGGGTGTTCTGGTCGACCTCCAGACCGTCCGACCCGATCGATATCGTGCCCTCGGAGAAGATCAGCGAACCCGGACCCGGGAGTTGGCCGGCTATCGAGGTTCCCTCGTCGACCGCAACGGCTTCGTTCTGGCCGCCTCGACCACGGGCCGCGAACTCATCGTCGATCCAACGATGATCATCGATCCTTCTGCTGCGTCGGCCGTACTCGCACCGGCCATCGGTCTCGACGAGTCGGAGCTGACGAAACGGCTGACCCCCGACCAGCCCAACGATCGCTTCGAGCTCCTGACCAGGACATCGGACGACAAGCAGATCGCCATGTTGAGCGAGCTCCTCACCGCCGACAAGTCGGCGGACACGCAGGTTCTACGGGGCGTGTTCCTGCAGTCGGAGGAAGAACGGGTCTATCCCGCCGGCACGCTCGCCCGACCGGTCGTCGGCCAAGTCGACGATTACGAGCAGGGGTTCACCGGCCTCGAGGCCCAGTTCAACGATGTGATGACCGGCACCGCCGGTTGGGAAACCAGCGAACGCGGCATCTTCGGCAGCATCGCCGGTGGATTCTGGGAGGTCGAACCAGCGGAGAAGGGTTATGACCTCGTCCTCACGATCGACCACCGCATCCAGTTCATCACGGAGCAGGCGCTCATCGAACACTGTGAAGAACTGAGCGCGAAATCGGCTCAGGCCGTCATCAGTGATCCGCTCACGGGTGAGATTCTGGCGATGGCAAACGTGATTCGTCAGGAAGACGGGACCTGCGTGGTCCCTCGCTACAACGCCCCGCTCATCGAATCGTTCGAACCCGGGTCGGTGCTCAAGATCCTCGCCGCCGCCGCCGCCGTCGAAGAACTCGGTTACGACCGGAACACGCTGGTCGAGGTTCCGGCCTCCGTCAAAGTCGGCGACACGACCTTCCTGCAAGACCCGGGATTCGTTCCCGCCCCGTATCCGCTGTCCGAAGTGATCGCACAGTCGTTGAACGTCGGCACGATCACCGTGGCCCAACGCCTCGGCAACGACACGCTCTACGACTACTACCGGAGGTTCGGATTCGCTCAGTACAGCGGACTGGATTGGGAGGGTGAATCGAAAGGCAAGGTTCGTCCGGTCAGCGAATGGCAAGGAGCCGATCCCGGGTCGATGGCCATCGGCCAGGGTGTTACTGCGAATACTGTGCAGATCATGTCGGCGTACAACACGCTCGCGAATGACGGAATGTACGTCGCCCCGCGCCTCGTGAAGGCGGTCGTCGGCGCCGACGGAGTCGAGTACGACCTGGCAGGGCAGGAGGCTCGTCGAGTGGTCTCGGCGAACACCGCCGACGAGGTCACGAGCATGCTCGTCGACGTCGTCGACCACGGCACGGGAACCGCCGCCGCAGTCAAGGGCTACACCGTCGCCGGCAAAACCGGAACCGCATGGAAGGTCTTCCAAGGAGAAGACGGCAAATTCTCGTACGGGAGCCCTGGCAACCGTCGCTACGTCCTGAGCTTCGCCGGGTACCTGCCCGCCGATGATCCCCGAGTTTCGATCGTCGTCACGGTTGACGAGCCCGATGTCGGCGGGTTCGCAGGTCGAGTCGCAGCTCCCGTCTTCGCCGACATCGCCCAGTACGCCGTTCGCATCCTCGACGTGCCACCCGACAACGAAACCGACCTCACCGGTGGTCTCGTCCGGGGCACCCCGGCACCCACTCCGACCATTCCGCCCACCGACTTGGTCGGCGGCGGCTCCAAGGCTGAGGTGGCGGTCGAGGCTTCCGGCAGCGACTCGAAGTCCGAAGACGACACCAGTGCCGGCGGGTCCACCGGATGAGCACCACCTGCGGCTCCCTGGCCGCTGCCCTCGATATCGACCTCGATGAAGCCGTCCTCCAAGGGGGCGGCTCAGTCGTTCTCCAGGCCGTCACACACGACTCTCGCGTCGTCGCGCCGGGAACGCTCTTCTGCTGCGTACCCGGGGAACATCATGACGGTCACGACTTCGCGTCGCAGGCGGTCGCGGCCGACTGTTCGGCACTGCTGGTCGAGCGCTTCCTCGACCAACCCGCCTCCGTCGCCGCCACGCCCCAGATCCGAGTGCGGTCGGTGCGAGCGGCAATGGGTCCGGCGGCCGCAATCGTTCACGAACGGCCATCCGAGCGCATCGCCGTCATCGGCGTCACCGGTACGAACGGCAAAACGTCCGTCGTCCACCTTCTGGGCATCGTGCTCAACCGGCTCGGAATCCTCACCGAAACGATCGGCACCCTCTCGGGGGCCCGAACCACCCCCGAAGGTCCCGAGCTACAGGCAATGTTGGCCGACGCCGCCAATCGCGGCGTCCGGGCCATGGCGATCGAAGTCTCGTCCCACGCGCTCGACCTCCACCGAGTTGATGGAACTCATTTCGCCGCCGCCGTCTTCACGAACCTTGGACACGATCACCTCGACTTTCATCACACCATGGAGGCCTACCAGGCGGCCAAAGCCCAGTTGTTCCGCAGGACGTTCACCGAGACCTCGATCATCAATCTCGACGATCCCGCCGGCCAGACGATCGCCAACGAAACCGACACCGACGTGATCGGCTATCGCCTGAGTGACGCCACCGATGTCGTGCTCGATGGGCCACAGAGTCGATTCACCTGGGCCGGCCAACCCGTGGTCCTCCGCCTGGCAGGCGCCCACAACATCGCCAACGCCCTCGCCGCGGCTGCGGTCGCCCGGCACCTGGGTTTCGGCCCCGAAGAAGTCGCCGATGCCCTTTGCGCAGTCGATGCGCCGCGCGGTCGGTTCGAATTCGTGAACGTCGGCCAGGACTTCCACGTGATCGTCGACTATGCCCACAAACCCGAAGCGCTGTCGGCCGTTCTCGAGGCTGCTCGGGACGTCGCCGGCGACAACAAAGTTCTTGTCGTGATCGGGTGCGGCGGCGATCGCGACCGAGCAAAGCGCCCCCTCATGGGCCGAGTTTCGGCTGAAGCAGCCGACCACGCCTACTTCACCTCCGACAACCCGCGCTCCGAGAAGCCGCTGGTGATCATCGACGAGATGTTGACCGGCCTCGGCGCCGGCCCACCTGCAGGGGAGCCGGTCAGAAGCGGGGCAGCCGAAAACGTCACCGTGGAAGTGGATCGCCGGAAGGCCATCGCAGCGGCCATCGCCGCCGCCGGCCCCGGTGATGTCGTCCTGATCGCCGGCAAGGGTCACGAGGACTACCAAGTGATCAACGACGTCACGGTTCCCTTCGACGACCGCCTCGTCGCGGCCGAGCTGATCATGGGGTCGGACGCATGATCCGCCTCGTCATCGCCGCCGGCCTGGCCTGCGCCTTCAGCGCACTCGGCACCAAGCTGCTGATCGACATCCTCACCCGGCAGCAGATCGGCCAACCGATCCGAGAAGACGGCCCCGAGGGCCACAAGACCAAAGCGGGCACCCCAACCATGGGTGGCTTGGCCATCGTCGCCGGCGCCTTCGCCGGTTATGTCCTCTCCGACCTCATCGGCGGTGGCACGTTCACCCGCAGCGGACTGCTGGTGATGGCTGCCATCTGTGCCGCCGGGTTCGTCGGCTTTCTCGACGACTGGATCAAGGTCAGCCGCGAACGCAGTCTCGGTTTGAATGCACGCTTGAAAACGGCCGGGCTGCTCACGGTCGCCTTCGCCTTCGCCATCGCCACCGACGGGCTCACCAACGTCAGCACCGAACTCTCCTTCGCCCGGCCCGGCCTCCTCGGAATCGATCTGGGCCACGTCGGCTGGGTGCTCTGGGCCGTCGTGCTCGTCTACGCCACCTCGAACGCCGTGAACCTCACCGACGGACTCGACGGGCTGGCGGCCGGCAGCGGAATCTTCTCGTTCGGCGCCTACGTCATCATCGGCTTCTGGATCTTCCGTCAGAGCGGTGACGGCTCGATCTATGCCGTATCCCACGCTCTCGATCTCGCCATCGTGGCGGTAGCCATGCTCGGAGCGCTGGCCGGTTTCCTCTGGTTCAACGCGGCCCCGGCCGAGATCTTCATGGGTGACACGGGTTCTCTGGCCATCGGCACCGGCCTCGCCGGACTGGCGCTCACCACGAATACTCACCTCCTGCTTCCGATCATCGGTGGGGTGTACGTGGCCGAGACGCTCTCGGTCATGCTCCAGGTCGGATTCTTCAAGCTCACCAAGGGGAAACGGCTCTTCCGCATGGCTCCGATCCACCATCACTTCGAACTGATGGGCTGGCGTGAGACGAAGGTGATCATCCGGATGTGGCTCATCGCAGGTGCACTCACCTCCGTGGCCCTCGGGCTCTTCTACGGCGACTGGGCTCAAGTCACGAGGTTGCGGCCATGACGTCCCTCGACCTCGCCGCTCCAGTCATCATCGGCTTCGGCATCACGGGCCAAGCAGTCGCTCGGGTGCTCGCCGAGCGTGGCCACCCGCCGGTCGTCATCGACGATCGACCTTCCGACGACGGTTTGGCCGTGGCCGCCCAGCGCGGTTTCTCCCTCACGGTGGCACCCGACTCCGACCAACTGGCCGCAATCGTGTCCACCGCGACGGTTCTCCTTCCGAGCCCCGGTATTCCGGATCATCACCCGGTGTTCGAAGTGGCCCGACGACTCGGAGTTCCGGTTCATTCCGAATTTGATCTCGCCGCCCTCTGGGACCGGCGTCCCCGGGTCGGCATCACCGGCACCAACGGCAAGACCACCGTCACGATCATGGTCACCGAGGCCTTGAACCGGTCCGGCCTGCGGGCCGAGGCCGTGGGCAACACGCCGACGCCTCTCGTAGCTGCCCTCGCCGACGACACCATCGATGTCTTCGTTGTCGAGGCTTCTTCCTTCCGTTTGGCCCACTCCTCGTGTTTCGCGCCACAAGTCGCCACGTGGATGAACTTCTCACCGGATCACCTCGACGCCCACTCGTCGTTGGCGATCTACGAAGCGGCCAAGGCATCGATCTGGGCTCATCTGCCACGGGGTGGCATCGCCATCGCCAATGCCGAAGATCCAGTCGTCATGAAGCACGTGCCGCAGGGCTCGCCCGTGGTCACGTTCGGGCTCGAGCGGGGTGACTGGCGCATCGAGCACGATCACGTGGTCGGTCCCGAGGGCCCACTCGTGGCCACAAACCGTCTAGCCCGACGCCAGCCTCACGACCTCGCCAACGCCACCTGCATGGCCGCAACCGCAATCGCGGCCGGAGCAACCCCCGAGGCCGTCATCGAAACCCTCGAACAATTCGAGGGCCTTCCTCACCGAGTCTCCTTGGTGGGTGAATGGGACGGGATTCGGTGGTTCAACGATTCAAAAGCGACCGTGCCACAAGCGACTCTCGCTGCGGTTTCCGGCTTCTCCTCGGTCGTCCTCATCGCCGGCGGGCGCAACAAAGGACTCGACCTCTCCTCACTGGCCACCTCGGTCCCACCCGTCCACACGGTGGTGGCCATCGGCGACGCCGAAGCCGAGATCGCATCCGTGTTCGCCCAAACCGACGCCGCCGTCGTCACCGCAACAACGATGAGCGACGCGATCACGGCCGCCCGAGCGGCGGCCCGGCCCGGCGACACCGTCCTGCTCTCACCTGCCTGCACCTCGTTCGACTGGTACGCCAACTACGGCGAACGAGGCGACGACTTCACCCGCGAAGTGACCGAAAGGTTCCACTCATGACCACAACGACGCGATCCAAGCGTTCCGGCCCCGCAACTCGCGGAACGACAACCAAGAAACCGGCCACCCGGAAGATCGCAGCCAAGCGGGCTCCCGCCAAAAGATCGACGGCCAAGCGGTCGACGGCCAAGTCGTCGTCGAACACCCGAGGGACCAGCACCGCCGCTCGAGCAGCCGCGGCTCGAACCGCAACCACGCGCTCAGGAACCACGCGTGTCGACACGAACACCAGGAGGGCGCAGCCGGCAGCCCGCCGGGCCGTCCGACCGACCGGCACCAGCGCCAAACGTCAGGTCCGCGCCTTCCCGGTCACCAAAATCGGCGAACGCAATGGGAACGTGCTGACGATCACCGTCCTTGCCCTCACCCTCTTCGGACTCGTGATGGTCTTGTCGGCTTCATCGGTCACGAGTCTCTACGACAACGAGTCGCCCTATTCGTTGTTCCAGAAGCAGATCGTGTGGGCCGCCCTGGGTGCCGTGGCGTTCGTCGTGGCCAGTCGGATCGACTACCGCTGGCTCAAGCCAGTGGCAGTCCCATTCCTCCTCGTCACCGTTCTCATGTTGATCGCCGTGCTGATCCCGGGCGTCGGAAAGCGGATCAACGGTTCGTCCCGCTGGCTCGGCGTCGGCCCCTTCGTGATCCAACCGGGTGAGTTCGCCAAGTTGGCGATCGTGCTGTTCACCGCCGACTTGCTCAGTCGCCGATCGAAACAGATGCATCGCTCGGACCTCACCATTCGCCCCGTGCTGCTCGTCGTCGGTGCGCTCTCGATCCTGCTCCTGATGCAACCCAAGCTGGGCACGGTCATCGTGATCGCCGCGGTTTCCATCCTGATGTTGTTCGTGGCTGGGGCCCGGCTTCCCAACCTGATGGCGTGGACTACGGCCGGAGCGGCGCTGGCCACCGCAGCCGCCTTTGGTTCGACCTATCGCCGTGAGCGCCTTCTTGCCTTCATCGATCCCTGGGCCGATCCGCTCGACAGCGGACTCCAAACGATCCAGAGCCAAGTCGGTATCGCTTCGGGAGGTGTGCTCGGAGTCGGCCTCGGTGCCGGTCGAGCCAAGTGGGGCTTTCTTCCCTACGCCCACTCCGATTTCATCTTCGCCATCGTCGCCGAAGAGATCGGTCTCATCGGCGCCGGAGCCCTCATCGGTGGGTTCTTGCTTCTCGGGCTTCTCGGTATTCGGGCCGCTCTGAAGGCCCCGGATCGTTTCGGCATGCTGCTCGCCGCCGGCCTCACGTCATGGCTCCTGGTTCAGGGTTTCATGAACATCGCGATGTCGATCGGTGTGATGCCCATCACCGGAGAACCGCTGCCCTTCGTGTCGGCTGGGGGTTCGAGCCTCGTGACCACCCTGGCGGCCGCCGGCCTACTCACCAACGTCGCTCGACGCTCGAAGGCCTGATTCATGACGTCCGTGATCATCACCGGTGGTGGAACCGCCGGTCACACCAACCCGGGCATCGCCGCTGCCCAGGCCTTGGTGGCTCGCGGACTCTCCGTTGGTCAGATCCATTTCATCGGCGGTGAACGGGGCAACGAAGGCACCCTCGTTCGTGAGGCCGGATTCACCATTGATCTGTTGCCAGGACGCGGCATTCGCCGTTCCTTCAGCCTCAGCAACGTGCGCTCGGTGCTCGACCTGCTTCGCGGGGTCGTCCGGGCATTCGGACTCGTCCGCCGACACGACCCCGACGTGGTTCTCTGTCTCGGTGGGTACGCCGCGTTCGGAGCATCGCTGGCCGCCCTCGTGCTCCGGATTCCTGTTGTGGTCACTGAGCAGAACGCCCGCGCCAGTGCGGTGAATCGGCTCGTCGGCCGGTTCGCCAAAGCGTGTGCCCTGCCCTTTCCCGACACCGACCTCCCGAAAGGGGTTCTCACTGGTAATCCGGTTCTCCCCTCAGTCGTGGAGGCGGTGCAGGCGGCCGACCGCGATTCGGCCCGGGCCACGCTTCAAGTCGATCCCTCGGCGGTGATGGTCGCGGTATGGACCGGTTCACTCGGATCGACCCGAGTCAACACTGCTGTCCGCGACCTTGCCCTCCGGTGGAAAGACCGAGCGGGGATCACCTTGCACCACGTCATCGGAGAGCGCGACTGGGAACGATTCGGTCCCACTCCGGCCGAACTCGACGCAGCCGCGCTGACCTACCGAACGGTTCGATACGAAACTCGGATGCCCGAGGTGCTCGTCGCCGCCGACCTGGCCATCTGCCGCTCCGGGGCATCAACGGTCACCGAACTCGCCATCGCCGGCCTCCCTTCGGTGCTCATCCCGCTCCCCGGGGCGCCGCGAGATCATCAAACCGCGAACAGTCGGGAACTCGTCGAGGCCGGAGGAGCGATCCTGCTGTCCGACGCCGACGTCTCTGGCGAACAGCTCGAACGACGGCTCCTCGCCGTGGTCGAGGGGCCGGCCACGAGAACTCGTATGGCCGCCGCCGCGGCCTCGGTCGGTCGTCCCGGCGCAGCACGAGCCGTAGCCGACCTCGTCATCGAGATCGGCAATCTGTCGGCGACCGATCCAACCTCGGGAGGTGAGCGGTGACCGCATTCATCGATCTACGTCATCAGCGCCGAATCCACATCGTGGGCCTCGGAGGGTCAGGAATGAGCGCAATCGCAGAGATCCTGCTCGGCACCGGCCATCTGGTCACCGGCTCGGACCTCGCGCTCTCCGCCCCCATGAAACGACTGGCGGAAGCTGGCGTGCAGACGTTCGTCGGTCACGACGCCTCACAGATCGGCGATGCCGAGGTTGTCGCCATCTCTACGGCAATTCCTCCGACCAATCCTGAGGTCATCGCCGCCACCGAAGCCGGAATCCCCGTGTTGCGACGGGCCGAAATTCTCACCGCCATCACTGCCACGTGGCGCACGGTGGCCGTTGCCGGCACTCACGGCAAGACGACGACCTCGGCGATGCTCACCGCTGCGCTCCAGGGTGCAAACCTCGACCCGGCGTTCATCGTCGGCGGCGACCTCCGGGATCTGGGCAAGGGTGCCGCCGTCGGCACCGGCGACCTTCTGGTCGTCGAGGCCGATGAGAGCGACGGCACCTTTGTCGAACTCGATTCCTTCGGTGTGATCGTCACGAACGTCGAACCCGATCACCTCGAGCACTACGGAGGATTCGACGGCTTGAAAGCAGCCTTCGTTCGTTTCATCGAGCAGGCCCCAGGGCCCAAACTCGTCTGTCTCGATGATCCCGGTTCGGCCGCCCTGGTGAACACCATCGAGGGCGTTGTCTCCTACGGACTCCTGCCAAGTGCTGATTGGCGAATCGTCGATGCCCTCCCCACACCGCGAGGGGTCACGTTCACGGTGGCCGGACCACGTGATCGCTACGAGATTCGACTCCGTCAACCCGGACTCCACAACGCCCGTAATGCAACCGCAGCCCTCGTGATGGCCATCGAATTGGGTGCCGACGGCAGAGAAGCGGCCGAGGCCTTGTCGAACTTCGGAGGCGTCGGACGCCGGTTCGAAGAACGAGGTGAGATCGACGGAATCCGACTCGTCGATGACTATGCCCACCTTCCCACTGAGGTGATGTCAGCTCTGCAAGCCGGTCGCAGCCAGCACGCTGGGAGGTTGTTCGCCGTCTTCCAACCCCATCGCTACAGCCGGACCGAGCAGCTCTGGTCGACCTTCACCAATGCGTTCGTGGACGCCGACGTTCTCATCGTCACCGGCATCTACACCGCGGGTGAAGCACCTCGAGCCGGTATCTCGGGTGCGCTGATCGCCGACGACGTTCGGTCGGCTCACCCCGACGCCGACGTTCGCTACATCGAACAACTGGACGATGTCGTCGCCGAGTTGGTCGGCGAGATGCGAAGCGGCGATCTCTGCATGACGCTCGGGGCGGGCGACCTGACCAATGTTCCCGATCGCGTCGCCGAGGGTCTCAGGAAACGCAGCTCGTGAATTCAGATCTCATCGAGGCACTCGCTCGGCTCGACGATGTTGCTGAACGACACGTGTCGTTGGCCCCGTTCTGTACGTATCGGGTCGGCGGGTCAGCCGCCGGTCTGGTTCGAGTCGACGACGTCGCAACACTCGAACGGGTGCACGACGGGCTCACTGGGCTCGACGTTCCTGTGCTCGTCATCGGCCGAGGATCGAACCTTCTGGTCGCGGATGCCGGGTTCGATGGAATCGTGATCCGCCTCGGCGGGTCGTTCGAGGAAGTGTCCATCGATCACGACGAACATCGTGTGATCGCCGGCGGCATGGCACTCCTCCCGGTGGTCGCTCGCCGAACGGCGGCCGCAGGGCTCACCGGTTTCGAGTGGGCCGTGGGAGTGCCGGGGTCGATCGGGGGCGCGGTACGAATGAACGCCGGCGGCCACGGATCCGACATGGCGGCGTCCCTGGTCCGTATCAGCAGTTTCAGCACCTCGTCCGGTGGGCCGCTGAACATCCCCACCGAAGCCTTGTCGCTGGGTTATCGCACGTCGTCCATCGAGCCGGATCAAGTGATCCTGTACGCCGAACTCCAGCTGCGGCCCGGCGACCGGGAACAATCGGAACGCGAGATCAGCGAAATCGTCAGCTGGCGCCGAGTCCATCAACCGGGTGGTCAGAACGCCGGGAGTGTGTTCGCGAATCCTGTTGGCGATTCAGCCGGCCGGCTGATCGAGGAGGCCGGCTTGAAGGGTTTTCGCATCGGCAGTGCCGAAATTTCCGACAAACACGCCAATTTCATTCAAGCCGATCCCGGCGGTTCGGCGAACGACGTTCACTCACTCATCCGCGAGGTGCAGCGCATGATCAAGGACAATGCAGGCATCGAACTCCGAGCAGAGAATCTTCTGATCGGATTCGACGAGGAATCGACAACACTGTGACCACCACCAAACCGACGAAAGCGCGAGCAGCGGCGGCAAAGCCCGGAGCGAGAGCGGCCACGAAGAAAAGGCCTGCGTCGTCCGAGCTCGCGTCCGCTTCGGTCGACCCACGCCTCGCCGCTCGTCGACGCGACGTCAAACGATCCGAGGGCAGGCGCCGACTCCACACACTCGTCGCGTTGTGCCTCATCACCCTCTCCTCGATCGGGGCGCTCGCCTTCCTTCAGAGTTCATGGATGGCGATCGACGTGATCAATGTGGAAGGAGCCGAACGAACGTCTCCCATACAGGTCACCGATGCATCGGGCATTGTGCTCGGCGAGCCGCTCGTGGATCTCGATGCCGGAGAGGCCTCACGCCAAATCCTCGCCCTGCCGTGGGTGGCTTCGGTCGAGGTGACGCGAGAGTGGAACGGCGTGATCACACTGAATGTTGCCGAGCGCACCCCCGCAATTTCGCTCCCGATCACCGGGTCGCCCGGTCAATTCATGCTCATCGATTCCACCGGAAGGCAGCTCGAAGCCGTCGACGGTCTGCCCTACGGGTTCATTCCGATCGAGGGGCTCGCCGCCTCCGGTCAACCCGGTCAACCGGGCCCTCCCGAGGCTCACGGAGTCGTCAGACTGCTGGGACTACTCAGTCCTGAACGTCAACTAGACGTCTCTCAAATCGTGGTCGCCGACCGCAACCTCTACCTCGACCTCGCAGCGCAGGGCAGGGTGCGTCTTGGCAGCGATAGCGGGCTTCCGGAGAAACTCGTTAGCCTCGACACGATTCTTTCCACTGTCGACCTTCGTTGCCTGTGGGAAATCGATGTGCGGGTGCACACGGCTCCAGCTGTTACGCGCCTGAGTGTCGATGGTGTCGAAAAGGCTCCGTTGACCGATCTCTCTACCTGTACCTAATCTCGAGCGCTTGCTCTCTTCGAAAGAACTCCTATGAACACGCAGAACTACGTGGCGGTCATCAAGGTCGTCGGTGTCGGCGGTGGCGGTTGCAACGCGATCAACCGCATGATCGACGCTGGTCTTCGTGGCGTGGAGTTCGTCGCCGTCAACACCGACGCGCAAGCGTTGTTGATGAACGACGCCGAGACCAAGATCCACATCGGTCGAGATCTCACTCGTGGACTCGGGGCCGGATCGGATCCAGCGATCGGTCAGCAGGCAGCAGAGGATCATCGTGACGAGATCGCCGCCGCGCTCGACGGAGCCGACATGGTCTTCATCACTGCCGGTGAGGGTGGCGGCACCGGAACCGGCGCCGCCCCGGTGATCGCCGAGGTGGCCAAGAGCCAGGGCGCCCTCACCATCGCCGTCGTCACGAGGCCATTCGGGTTCGAGGGTCGTCGCCGCTCCTCCCAGGCAGAAAACGGAATCACCCGTCTCAAGGACAAAGTCGACACCCAGATCGTCATCCCGAACGACCGGTTGCTGTCGATCGCCGACGAGAAGACCACGATGGTCAACGCCTTCCGCATGGCCGACGAGATTCTGCTCTCGGGTGTTGCCGGTATCACCGACCTCATCACTACTCCCGGCTTGATCAACACCGACTTCGCCGATGTTCGAATGATCATGAACAACGCCGGCTCGGCGCTGATGGGCATCGGTCGGGCCAGTGGCGAAGGCCGGGCGCTGGCCGCCGCTCGAGCCGCCATTGCCAGCCCACTCCTCGAGGCGTCGATCGAAGGGGCTCGGGGAATCCTGTTGTCGATCTCGGGTTCCAGCGAACTCGGACTCTTCGAAGTGAACGAGGCGGCCGAGATCATTCATGACGTGGCTCACGCCGATGCCAACATCATCTTCGGCACTGTTGTCGACGAATCGATGGAGGATGAGATTCGGGTCACGGTGATTGCCGCCGGTTTCGATCGTTGGGATTCCGGCAACGAGAACGGTGGCACCTACGACGACGATGGTCCGCTCAGGGATCTCCTCGGTGATGACGACTACGACGATTCTCGAGTCGACATCTTCGCAACCGACGACGACGACGATTTCGACGTTCCCTCATTCTTGAAGTGAGCCCGCTCGGCAGTTGAAGGCGATCAGACCCCGGTCCCATGGAGCATCTCAGGTTCGAACTTCCGACGGTCGTGGCCCATGTCGTTTTCACCTCGGCGAACGATGGAGACTTCCGAGTCAACCACCCGCCCGGCAGCGACGACGCTCGCCGCGTCGAGGCTCGTCGCCGAGCCGTCACGCCGAATCCATGGACCTCACTACGTCAGGTCCACGGCTCCGAGGTCGCGGTCGTGGGCGAGCCCGGCGAGCACGATCAAGCCGAAGCCGACGGCGCCGTCACGTTTCGAACGGGATGTGCGATCGCGGTCACCACGGCCGACTGCGCCCCCGTTGTCCTCATCGGGTCTTGCGGCATCGCGGTGGTTCACGCCGGCTGGCGGGGAGCCGCCTTGGGGATCGTGCCGGTCGCTGCCGACTTGCTTCGCTCGGGCGGCGCAGAACCTGTGGCAACCATCGTTGGGCCCTGTATCCAACCCGCGGCCTACGAATTCGGCACGGAGGAGCTCGACGATCTCGCCACTCGCTTCGGCGAGGGACTGCGAGCGTCAACGGCAGACGGAGGCCCAGCTCTCGATCTCCACGCCTTGATCACGACAACCACGATGGACGGCGGATGGCCGGCGCCCGCCCGGTCGATCTGCACGAGTGACGTGTCGTACTTCAGCCACCGGACTCGGAGTGATCGTGGTCGACAGGCAACCGTGGCATGGTTGACCTCCAAGGATCGAGGCCAACCGTGACGACCCCCACGTCAGCGAATCCCACCGCAGCCGAGCTCGTCGCCCGACTCGAGCTGATCCATCAGCGGATCGAAGCAGCCGGTGGTTCTCGAGACCGGACCGCGGTGCTGGCGGTCACGAAGATGTTTCCGGTCGCGTTGGTCGAATTGGCGGCAAGCGTTGAACTGAGCGATGTGGGGGAGAACTACGCACAGGAGTTGATCGCGAAGGCAGCCGAGCTCGATCGAGCCGACGTCCGCTGGCACATGATCGGCGGGTTGCAGAAGAACAAAGTGAAGAAGTTGGCGGGCATCGTCGCCATCTGGCAAACCGTCGACCGACCAGACGTGGCGACCGAGATCGCCAAACGGGTGCCCGGTGCCGACATCTATGTGCAGGTCAACACCACCGATGAGCCGCAGAAGTCGGGCTGTTCAGCGGCGGAGGCCCCGGCACTCGTCGAGCACTGTCGACAAGCTGGACTCGAGGTTCTCGGACTCATGACCGTCGGCCCCACCGACTCGTCCGATCCTCGCCCGGCATTCGCCTCCCTCAGAACGCTGGCCGAGCGGGTCGAGGTCAGCGGCCTCTCGATGGGCATGAGCGCCGATCTCGAGGCGGCAGTAGCCGAGGGGTCCACGCTCGTTCGAATCGGTTCCGGCCTGTTCGGTCCTCGTCCGCCGAGAGGCTGACCCGGAACGCATTCATCGGTCTCGCGCTGTCTTTGGTTCTGCCGCGTAGAGTCTTCGCAGGGTACGGAAGACACGGCCAGGCCAGGATGTCGTGCGA
This sequence comes from Acidimicrobiales bacterium, assembly GCA_037969565.1. Classification (GTDB taxonomy): domain Bacteria; phylum Actinomycetota; class Acidimicrobiia; order Acidimicrobiales; family SZUA-35; genus SZUA-35. The sequence goes on from JBBKXQ010000161.1 coordinate 18,749, forward strand.
AACGAACTCGTCCGAAACTACGATGTGCTGCGGCGACGCCCTGGTCGGAAGGTAAATGCGATGTCGATGTTCCGAAATGTCATGGTGTATCTGGGTCTCGGCCCCGATGAGGAGTATGACGACAGCTACCTGTACGAGGACGATCAGGCAGAGCCAACCCACGGAGAAGCGGGGGGCACGCACCGATCCGAGTCCAGTGTTCGCGGTCCTTCATCGAATGACGAGTTCGCCCATTCAGCGCCCTATCCGGCCTCCAACACGGTTGGTGCTCCCAGTCCTGTAGCCAGCTCCAGCTCCAGCTTCGGCGGCAGCGGCGGCACGGTTGGTTCGGTTCGCCCGATCCGGCCTGCGCCCTCCGATGACGAACCCGGCTTTCGGGTCCGGGCCATGTCCAGCGGCTCGGGCTCCGCCTCCGGCGATTCTCACGAGCGAACGGTGCGGGCCGTACCGATTCAGCGCAGCAAACCGCGAGCGATCTCACCCCAGTCCTTCGGCGACGCAAAGATCTTGGCCGATGAGTTCAAACGGCAGATACCGGTCGTGATGAACATCCAAGACGCCGATCGCGAGCTCGCCCGACGCCTCATCGACTTCTCGAGCGGCGTTTGTTACGCCCTCGGTGGATCGATGGACAAGCTTGCCAGCAACGTGTTCCTGCTCACGCCCAAGGGCGTTGAAGTGTCCGACGACGATCGTCGCCGAATCGAAGAGCGCGGCTTCGATCGCTGATCGGGACGATTCGTCGCCGCACCGATCCGGTGTTTGACGACTGATCGAGCGGAACGTGGACACTCGAAGGCAAGGCCGACGACAGAAAGGGCCTCCGAGTGTGAACAGGTTCCTTGGCGATCGCCGCAAGGTGGGGCATCGACGGGACTACTCTCCCGTTCATGGTTGGACCGAACGAGAAGCTCCGCGTGCTTCGCCGCCTCCCCGAGGTGGTTTTTGATGAAGAGATGCACGGCTACAACAAACATCAGGTCGACAAGGTGCTCGACCGTCTCGCTCCCTTGGCTGACGAGGTCGACGCACTCCTCGGGCGCCTGAGCGAGGCCGAGCAGCGGGCTGCGGCCGCCGAGGCCCGCTTGGTCGAACAGGGAAGCCAGCCGAGTGGCCAGGCCGGTGCCGCTCCCCAGGCCATCCAAGCGCCGGCTGATTTCGATGAAACGCTCAGCAAAACCCTCCTGCTGGCCCAGCGCACCGCCGACATGACGGTGAAAGAGGCCGAGGAAACGGCCGAGCGAATCCGGTCCGAGGCAGCCTCCGAAGCAACCGAGCGGCGTGAGGCCGCCGCCTCCGACATCGATCGCTTGCGGGCCGAGAACGAAGCGGAACAACTCGCGGCGGCCGAGCAAGCCAGCCGCGAGGTCGCCGAATCGATCTCGGCTGCCCGGAACGCCCTCTCTGAGAAGGTCTCCGCCGCCGAGCTCGAACTCTCCGAAGCGCACGAGTCCACTCGAGCCGATCTCATCTCCCAGATCGCCGCACTGCAGCGCACTCGTGATGCGCTCGCCGCCGATGTCGATCACTTCGAGGGCCACCTCGCCGCCCGTCGCGAAACCATCCGTGACGCCGTGGCCGAGCTGTCGGCGGTTGTGGAAGATCCCGAGCGATTGCGCACCACGATGCCGCCCACTCCCGCTGCAATTGCCGATGACAACGTCGTCGACAACCAGGCGATTTCCATCGATGTGCCTTCCCTCGATTCCCTCGCTGACGGTGTCTCGACCCATCACGGGTCTGAGCTGAGCTGGACGAGTGAAGAGGAACACGGTGATGAGGTACACGCGGCAGATCCAGGCGGCGACGCCACCGCCGACGACCTCCTCACCGACCCCGACTTCTTGGCCGAGGCCGCTCGCAACGAGATGGCGCTCGGCGACGATGTGTCCGACGGCGGCGAGGCCACCGAAGCCGTACCGATCATCTTCACCGACGACGACAGCGACCACTCTGGCAACGGACACGGCCATCAAGGAAGCGCAGACGACATCAACCTCGATGCTCAGCTGATCGACTCCGACGGCGTTGCCCGCCCGGCGTGGGCCGATTCGGTTCCCGACGCGGAGGTCGACTTGGAAGCACCGTCATCGGGTGACCCGTTCCTCGATGAACTTCGTCGGGTCACCACCGAGGATGGCGGCAGCGACGACGATCAGGCCCTCGCCAACTTCCTCAGCGAAGACAGCGAGGACGACAAAGGTGGCTGGTTCGGCCGACGGCGCTGAACCGATCGGTTCCCGAGCCGGGGCCGTTGGCTTTCACTAGGCCTTGCTGAAACCGATCTTGATGGCCGTGCCGCCCAAGTCGTGGGTGATGAGCTTGCTGGTGGTGAGGGTGTGGGCGTCGTCGATCGGGGCGCTGATGATGTCGAGGGCCAGAACGCTGCCGGCGATGAACTGCAGGTGAGGAGCGAGAGATTCCTGCATCTCGTCGGACAACCCCAGAATCAGATCGATCCGGTCGGTGACGTCGAGATCGGCTTCCTTACGCTCCTGCTGGATGATCCGAACGAGATCTCGGGCCATTCCTTCGGCTTCGAGTTCGGCGGTGAGCTCGGTGTCGAGAGCAACGACGGCGTCATTGCCCGGCAGGGGAGCGGCCGCGACCCCATCGAGGGGGTCGAGCGCGAGTGCGAACTCGTCCCCCGTGAGGACGTGTCCTGCCACGGTGACGGTTCCGTCTTCGTTGCTGATCCAGTCTCCGGCCTTGGCCGCCTTGATCACGGTTTGCACGTCTTTGCCGAGTTTGGGTCCGAGCTGTCGACCGTTGGGCTGGAGCCGGAAGGTGCCGTATTCTCCGACGTCATCACTGAAGTTCACGCTCTTGACGTTGATTTCATCGGCCAACAAATCGGCAAACGGGCGGATCGACGCCGCGCCGGCACCGGCAACGGTGGCCGAGGCCAGGGGAAGGCGGACGCGGAGGCCCCGCTCTTCACGAAGTGACAATGCCGCAGAGGCGGCCTGCCGGAGACGATCCATGGCCGAGACCAGATCAGGGTTGGCCGGCAGTTCTCGGACGTCAGGCCACGACTGCAGGTGGACCGACGTCGGGTCGGTTCCGACCGGCGTCAATCCGCCCCAGATCTCTTCTGCGATCATCGGTAGGTAGGGGGCAATGACGCGGACGAATGTGTTGAGCACCGTTCCGAGGGTGTCGATCGCGTTGGCCGTGTCGGCTTCGGTGCTGTCCGTGCCCCAGAAACGGTCGCGTGAACGACGGATGTACCAGTTGTTGAGCGCGTCGAGGTAACTCTGGATGGCACTGGCTGCGGTGGCAAGATCGTAAGCATCGAGACGGTCGGTGACCGTGTCGACGAGTTCTCTGGTCTTGGCGAGGATGTACTGATCCAAGACATCGGGAGAGTCGGTCCTCATGGCGGCCTGGCGACCTTCAGCGTTCGCGTACAGAACGAAGAAGGAGTAGGCGTTCCAGATCGGCAGGATGACCTGTCGGGTGACCTCGTCGATCGCCTGATCGCTGATGCGGGCGTCGCCGCCCCGAACGATGTTGCTCGACAGGAAGTACCACCGGAGCGCATCGGCGCCCTGTTTGTCGAAGATCTCGTTCGGTTCGGTGTAGTTCCGGAGCTTTTTCGAGAGCTTGTTGCCGTCTTCGGCCAGAAGGATTCCGTGGCAGATCACGTTCTGAAATGCCGGACGGTCGAACAGGGCGCCGGCCAGGACGTGGAGGGTGTAGAACCATCCCCTGGTCTGGTTGATGTATTCCACGATGAAATCCGCGGGGAAGTGTTCTTCGAACCAGTCTTTGTTCTCGAACGGGTAGTGCACCTGGGCGAAGGGCATCGAGCCACTCTCGAACCAGCAGTCGAGGACTTCCTCGACTCGGCGCATCGTTGATCGACCACTCGGGTCGTCGGGGTTCGGGCGGGTGAGCTCGTCGATGTTCGGACGATGGAGGTCGGTGGGACGGATGCCGAAATCCCGCTCGATCTCATCGAGGCTGCCATAGACGTCGAGCCGGGGAAACGCCGGATCGTCACTCTTCCAGATCGGAATGGGCGATCCCCAGAATCGGTTGCGGCTGATCGACCAATCGCGGGCACCGGCGAGCCACTGACCGAATCGCCCGTCGCGGACGTTGCTCGGAACCCAGTTGATCTCCTGATTCAGCTGTTCGAGGCGATCGCGGATCGCGGTGACCTCGACGTACCACGAGGAGATCGCCTTGTAGATGATCGGGGTGTCGGTTCGCCAGCAATGGGGATAGTTGTGCTCGTAGGAATCGTGGCGGATGATGCTGCCGGCCGATTTGAGGTGGCGGATGATTCCGGCGTTGGCATCGAAAACGTTTTCGCCAGCCCATTCGGGAACATCGTCGGTGAACCGGCCCTGATCGTTGACCGGCACGGCCTGAAGAATCTGGATCCCGTTCGCCTCGGAGATGCGTTGGTCGTCTTCGCCGAAACCGGGTGCCATGTGCACGATTCCGGTTCCCTCGCTGGTGTCGACGAAGTCGGCCTCGAGGACGCGAAACGCCGGCGACTCGTGCTCGGGGTTCTTCCGATCGGCGAAGTAGGGAAACAGGGGTTCGTAGGTGCGGCCGACCAGCTCACGGCCGAGCAGGGTGCCGATCACCTCGGAGTCGCCGAGTTGGGGGGCATAGTTTGCAGCTGCGTCGGTGCCGATGACGACGAGTTGGCCGGCCAGGCCCTCGGCGCTGGAACCCACGCGGATGATCGAATATTCGATGTCGGGTCCGACTGCGAGCGCGAGGTTGGACGGCAGTGTCCACGGGGTGGTGGTCCAGGCCAGCATGGACATCGGGCCCTGGTCGCCTTCTTGCCCGTCGAGTTCGAAGGCAACGGTGAGGGCGGGATCCTGGCGGGGACGAGTGGCATCGTCGAGCCGGATCTCGAAGTTGGACAACGGCGTCTCGGCCCCCCAGGAGTAGGGCATGACCCGGTAGGCCTCGTAGATGAGGCCCTTGTCGTAGAGCTGTTTGAAGGCCCACATGACCGACTCCATGTAGGAGACGTCCATCGTCTTGTAGTCGTTTTCGAAGTCGACCCACCGAGCCTGTCGGTTGACCGTTTTCTCCCACTCCGACGTGTAACGCATCACCGATGTTCGGCACTGGTCGTTGAAGTTCCCGATACCGAACTCGGTGATCGCCACTCGGCCCGACACTCCGAGCTGCTTTTCGGTTTCCATCTCGGCGGGCAGCCCGTGGCAATCCCATCCGAAGCGACGATCGACCCGTTTGCCTCGCATCGTCTGATAGCGGGGTACGAGGTCTTTCACATAGCCGGTGAGGAGGTGGCCGTGGTGAGGGAGACCGTTGGCGAACGGGGGGCCGTCGTAGAAGACGAACTCGTTGTCGGTCGAGCGTTGCTCGATCGATGCCTTGAACGTTCCATCGGCAGCCCAGCGGTCGAGAATTCGTTGCTCGATGGCCGGAAAGTCGGCACGAGCGGGAACCTCGGGATAGGGCGCAGATGATGGACTCGACATGGGCCGGAAGGGTATCGGTGGTGGTTGTGGCCGACGCTGCACTTTCCGCCGGCCGGGCCCCTTTCGTCTCGGATCGGAGAACCCACGGCAGGTATGTGCGCCTTCTGTTGGCAGCGACCTACACTCCTTCGACTTCCGGCCCGCCTCATTCGTGCCTCAGCCCGTGATGCGAGTCACGGTTCTGGGTTTCGCTCAGCGGCCGCAACCAGATCCAGCCTCCAAGAAAGTGGCAGAAGAACCCGTGGCGCCAAAGACAGCACCCGCCAAGAAGGCACCCGCCAAGAAGGCTTCGGCCAAGAAGGCAGCAGCGGCGACCAAGGCTCCGGCCAAGAAGGCAGCAGCAGCCAAGAAGGCTCCAGTCAAGAAGGCTCCAGTCAAGAAGGCTCCAGTCAAGAAGGCAGCAGCAGCGAAGAAGGCTCCAGTCAAGAAGGCAGCAGCAGCCAAGAAGGCTCCAGCCAAGAAAGCTCCAGCGACCAAGGCAGCAGCAAAAAAGGCATCGGCCAAGAAGGCAACTCCTGTGACAACGGCATCGGCCACAAAGGCGGCACCCATGACGACTGCATCGGCGAAGAAGGCCGAACCAAAGACAGCAACAAAGTCAGCAACCAAAACTGCGGGCAAAACGGCAACGAAGACCGCAACAAAGCAGGCGGCAGCCGAGAAGCCGTCAACGAAGCTCCCTCCCCGCATCATGTCAGCGAAGAAGTTGGCGGCGGCCGAACGGGGAGCGCCCGAGAAGTTGGTGGTTCCGGCCTGGCTCAAAGACAAGAAGTGGTTGGCCCAGCAGCGTGCGGCCTTGCTCGAAGAGCGGGCGACGTATACCCACAATGCGGAGTCCCTGGCCGCCGAAGCGGCAGCGCTGATGGCCGACCGTGAACCCGGAGATGTCCAGTTCGACGAAGAATCAGGCGAAGGCGACACCCTCGCCGTCGAACGAGATCGCGATCTGGCCCTTTCGGCCAAGGCTCGCGAGAAGGTCGACGAGATCGATGCGGCACTCGCTCGCCTCGCTGCCGGCACCTATGGCATCTGCATCAGCGGCGAAGACATCATTCCCAAGGAACGCCTCGAGGCGTTGGTGATGGCGCCGAAGTGCGTGCATCACCAAACGCAGATGTTCTAGTCGGTGTCCAAGAAAGCATCACGGGGTTGGCTCACGCCGTCGCTCGGTCGAGCCGTCGTCGTCGCGTCGATCGTTCTGGGCCTCGATCAGCTCACCAAGTGGTGGGCTGTCGAAGCGTTGGAATCGAAATCCTGCACGGTCGATGGAGCTTGCATCGATGTTCTCGGTCCGTTGCGTTTCCACCTCTCGTTCAATCCAGGGGCGGCTTTCAGTAGCTTCACCGGTGGGGGCCAGGTGCTCGGTCTCGTTGCGCTCGGGATGTCGATCTACCTGCTCAGATTGGCCTCACAGTCCACCGATCATTGGATGCCCTGGTTGTTCGGCGCCGTGGTCGGCGGCGCACTGGGCAACCTCACCGACCGACTTTTCCGGTCGGATGGCGGCATCCTGAACGGCGCCGTCGTCGATTTCATCGACCTCCAGTTCTGGCCGATCTTCAACGTCGCCGACGTTGGCGTGGTTGCCGGAGTGATCTTGCTCGGATTCCGACTTTGGCACATTGAACGCCGAAGCTCGGAGTTCACCGTCGCTGCCGACGAGACAGAAGCATGATCGAACACATCGAAGAAACCATTCCAGAAGCGCTCGACGGACTCCGGATCGACCGGGTGATCGCTCTCGTTGCTGATATCAGCCGGACCGAAGCATCGTCGCTCCTCGCCGCCGGCTCGGTTCTCATCAATGATGCAGCGCCGACGAAGCCTTCGGATCGCGTCGCGCAGGGGCAGGTCCTCCAGTTCGACGTCGAGCGGAAATCAGATGAACTGATCCCAGATCCATCCGTCATTGTTCCCGTGGTCTTCGAGGACGAGCAGTTTCTCGTCGTCGACAAACCGGCAGGGATGATCGTGCACCCTGGTTCGGGCGCGTCGAGCGGCACGATGGCCCACGGCCTCATCGCCCGGTATCCCGAGATGCTCGGTGTGGGCGACAAAGGACGACCCGGGATTGTTCATCGCCTCGACAAGGGCACGTCGGGTCTCCTGCTGGTGGCCCGCACCGCGGCGGCGCTCGAGTCGCTGTCGGCCCAACTCGGTGCCCGTTCGGTGCTCCGACGCTACATCAGCTTGGTGTGGGGTCGAGTGGCATCAGCGGAGGGCCTGATCGATGCGCCGCTGGGCCGTTCGCCGCGCGACGCCACGAGGCAGGCTGTCGTAGCCGGAGGTCGGGTTGCCCGCACCCGCTACGAAGTGCTCGAGTCCTTCATCGATCCGGAGGCCACGCTGATTTCGTGTCGGCTCGAAACCGGCCGGACCCACCAGATTCGCGTTCACCTCGATGCCATCGGGCATCCCGTCGTTGGTGATGACCGATACGGAAAGAGCACCGACGATCTCGGACTCGGTCGCCCCTTCCTCCATGCCGAAACGCTGGGCTTCGAGCATCCCGAGACCGGGCAGTGGATGCAGTTCTCATCGGAGTTGCCGGCTGATCTGGCCGACCTGCTCGCCGAATGCCAAACGAGACACGCGGCGGCCAAGGCTGCCGATCCGAAACCGGGCGCCCTGTAGCCCGAAGCGATCCGCCGACGGTTGATCGCGTCGACCGCACCCCCCCGACGAGAAGCAGTCACCAACGACCGGTGTGTCGGATGGCGTTCAACGCGGGCCGTTCCCGACCGACCGACCGCCCTGGGCTGTCAGCGCCGTCGGGAATCCCGAGCGCGATCGTGCAGACGAGCCGGCGATCGTCGGGCACCGCGAAGCGTGAGCGGACCGACTCCTCGTGATCGAAGAGCCCGAACAGGCAGGCTCCGAGATCACGCTCGGTCGCCAGCAACAGGATGTTCTGAGCCACCGCGCCGGCATCGATCCACCAGAACGGCTGCATCCAGTCGTCGGCCGACGAACCCAGGCCGGGTCGCTCCTTGTCGGACTCGGCATACCGCGAAACGTAGGCGTCGGGACGGGTGGTGAGAATGATCAAGACGGGCGCCCGGAGCAATCCCTGCCACCGAAACGAATCCCGTTTCGATGCCGGCAGTGTGGTGTCCCAGTAGGCATCGACGTCTTCCCGCTGGCCGAGAACCAGATACTCGGTGGCCTGAGTGTTTCCGGCTGACGGCGCACGGCGGGCCAGATCGAGAAGATCATCGATGGCATCGAGATCGATCGGGGTGGGGAGGAAACTCCGCACCATGTGCCGGCGCCGAATAACGCCGGACAGCGTGTCGGCCGTCGTCAAGATTCGATCCTCATGATCCGAGCCCGAGGATCCGAGCTCGAGGATCCCAGCTTCATGAACCGAGGTGGGTCACGGGCTGGGCCGGCCACTCGGCCACGCCCTCAGCCATCTTGGACACGTCGGCGAGCGAGAAACCCTCGAGGTGGTCTCGCATGTGCGCACCCACGTTGTTCCACACGGCGAGTAACACACATTGCCCCTCGTGGTCGCAGGCACCCCCGGTGTGCGGCTCTCCGAAGTCTCCCAGCGTGATCGGACCATCGACGGCGCGGACGATCTGGGCCAGTGTGATCTCCTCGGCCGCTCGGGCCAGCACATAACCGCCGCCCACCCCTCGCTTCGACTTGACGATCCCGGCACCCTTCAGAGCCAGCAGGATTTGCTCGAGGTAGGGCTGGGGAAGTCCGGTTCGCTCAGCGATCTGGCGAACCGTGGTTGGACCGTCGGCGTCATGTAGCGAGAGAGACAGCAATGCTCGAGCGGCGTAATCGCCCCGGGTCGACACCTTCACGGCAGCGACACTAGTGCCCCAACCGCAAACGTTTGCGCCCACGGCCCGCTTCTTCTCCTGATCGGGCGCCTCCTGTCGTCGAGGGGCCGAAGTAGATTGCTGGCATGCCCGCTGCCGAGCCGACACCGACCCTGCCGGCATTCAGCCGTGGCTGTGTCTCCGACATCGTTCCCATCATGCTCGGGCGGGTACCCCCAAACCCTGGTACGCCGCTACCAGACACGGGTGGGGCCCGGGTTCTGCTCGTACTCGACGGCCTCGGATGGAATCAGCTCCAACAACGTTCGATGATTGCCCCGATCATGACATCGATGGGTGGTGCGGCGATCACCACCGTGGCTCCGTCGACCACCGCAACGGCCCTCACCTCGATCACCACCGGTCTCACTCCGGGGGAGCACGGCATCGTCGGGTATCGAATGGCGATCGACGGGGCCGTGCTCAACGCCCTGCGGTGGGGCACCAAGAATCGGCCCGATGAGCGCAAGACCATTCCTCCATCATCGCTGCAACCGTTCGAGCCCTTTCTCGGCGAGCGGGTGAGCTACGTCTCCAAGGCCGAGTTCGCCCGTACCGGCTTCACCCAGGCACATTTGCGTGGCGCCGAACTCCATGGCTACCGGACCACTGCGGTGATGGTGCACGAAGTCGCACGCCTCGTCACCGAAGGCGCGCCCTTCGTCTACGCCTACTACGACGGCATCGACAAGGTTTCGCACGAATATGGGCTGGGATCGGTCTTCGATGCAGAGGTGGCGTTCGTCGACCGACTGGTCGGCGACATCATCGCCGCCGTGCCCAGCGGCACCCAGGTCGTGGTCACCGCCGATCACGGCCAGGTCGATTGCGGTTCCGCCCTCGAGCCCATCAACGAGGACGTGCTCCACCTCTGTGAGAGCTTGTCGGGCGAGGCTCGCTTCCGATGGCTCCATGCTCGGCGAGGAGCGCACGTCGAACTCGAGGCCGTCGCACGCGACCGGCATGGTGACGTGGCATGGATCGTCCCGTTCGAACGGATGGTCGACGAACACTGGTTCGGGCCCACCATGCGATCCGAGGTGCGCGACCGTTTCGGCGACGTAGCGCTGCTCCCATTCGAACCGATGGGTTTCGACGACCCCGACGATGGTGGATCATTCCCGCTCATCGGACGCCACGGCTCGCTTACCGCCGACGAAATGCTCGTGCCGTTATTACATGTTGTCGGCTGACGTCAGCGGGTCCAGGCGGCGTAGAGGGTGGCGTAGGCCCCGCCTCGGGCCACGAGTTCGGCGTGCGTTCCGAGCTCCACGAGGCCCCCGGCGTCGATGACCGCCACTCGATCACAGCGGGCCGCCGTGCTGAGTCGGTGGGCGATGACGATCACCGTCCGTTGTTCCATCAGCGAATCCATCGCTTGCTCGACCGTGGCTTCGGTTCCGGGGTCGAGGCTCGAGGTGGCCTCGTCGAGAATCAGAATCGCGGGATCCACCAGCGCGGCTCGAGCGAGGGACACGAGTTGCTTCTCGCCGGCCGACAATCGGCTGCCTCGTTCGTTGACCTCGGTAGCGAGGCCTTGGGCGAAGGTGTCGAAGGCGTTCGACATCCCGATACGGATCAACGCCTGGGTGATGTCCTCGTCGGTGGCGCGAGGCTTGGCCACTCGAATGTTGTCGGCAATGGTGCCGGTGAAGAGGAAGCCCTCCTGAGGGACCAGCACGATCTGCTCACGGAGGGAGGCCATCGACGCGCTGCGAAGATCCACACCCCCGACCGAGATCGTGCCCGCGGAAGGGTCGTAGATCCGAGCGACGAGCTTCGCCAGCGTCGACTTTCCGGCGCCCGTGGGGCCGACGAACGCGATTCGTTCACCCGCCCTGATGTGGAGATCGATGTTCTCCACGACCAGATCGGTTCCGTAGCCGAAGGCAACCCCGGACACCTCGATGTCGCCATCGGGAGGTAATTCTCGTGCATTGGCCACCTCGTCGACATCGATCGGATCATCGAGAATTCCGTAGATCTTCGACAGCGAAGCCGTGGCCGACTGCATCATGTTGAACAACTGACTCAGCTGCTGAACCGGTTCGAACAGCCCCTGCAGGATCAGGATGAACGCCACGACCGTGCCCAGGGAGATCTGGCCGTTCGCGGCGAGCCAACCACCGACGCCGACGGCGAGCGCCGTCGTGATCGATCCGGCCAAGTCGACGATCGGTAGGTACCACGCCGAGATCTTGACCGACCGCATGTGGCTTCGAAACAATCGCCGATTGGTGATGGCGAATTGTTCAGCCTGGCGTTCCTCGCCGACATAGGCCTGGACGACACGCACCCCGCTGATGCCTTCCTGAAGTCCGGAGAGGGTGGCCCCGATCTGGTCCCTCACGTGGAGGTAGGCCTGATTCGATTCCCGTTGGAATCGGGCGCTGGCGATGACGACAACCGGCACGGCCACGAGGCAGACGAGCGTCAACTTCCAGCTGAGAACCAGGAGCACGACCAAGGTTCCCAGCAGCAACAGGGAGGCACTCGTGAACATCAAGAGCCCGAACTGCACGAGCTCTTGAAGCGAATCGACGTCGGAGGTCATTCGCGAGACGATCACGCCCGCCTTTTCACGGTCGTAGAACGTCATCGACTGCCGCAGGAGTTTGCCGAACAATCGATTTCGAAGATCTCGCAGATATCCCTCGCCGACCCGGGCCAACGTGATGATCGCGATCCGGTAGGTGATGTAACCGACGATCGCAACGGCGACGTAGAGACCGATCGACACGTTCAGCGCGGTTCTACTGTTGCCGCGCAAGCCGAGATCGATGGCTCGCCCAACGAGCAGGGGACCGGCCAAGGTGGTCGACGTCCACAGTGCGAGCAGGAAGAACGCCAACCCGGCGCTTCGGCGGTAGGGGCCGAGCATGTCGGTCGTGCGGCGAAGAACGGCGGCCGCCTCACGTTTGTCCAGCTTGTCGGCGTCATCGACGCTGGCGATCGACCAACCCATCAGCGGTTCTCCGATGTCGACTCGGTGACCGATGGTTCAGGGACCGTTTGGTCGGACGGCGATTCACTGTCAGCAGCCAGGACGGTCCGATAGAGGGCGTTGTCGGCCAGAAGCTCTGCGTGGGTGCCTTCGGCCGCGATCCGCCCTTCATGCAAGAAGATCACTCGATCGGCGAGCGCGATCGTTGCCGGACGGTGGGCGATCACCAGGGTGGTGCGTTTCTCCATGACCTCACCGAGCGCATCACGAATCTCGTGCTCCTTCGAGGGGTCGACCGCCGAGGTGGCATCGTCGAGGATCAACACACGCGGGTCGGCGATAATCGCACGAGCGATCGCCAGACGTTGCCGCTGGCCGCCGGAAAGAGAAAAGCCTCGTTCGCCGATGGCGGTGTCGTATCCATCCGGGAGTTCGTTGATGAACGCCGCTGCTCCGGCGAGCTCGGCTGCCTTCATCATCGCGGCGTCACTCGCCTCGGGATCGGCGAATCGGATGTTCTCACCGATCGTCGAGCTGAACAGGAATGTTTCTTCGAAGACGATGGCAATGGCCCGCCGCAATTCATGTCGGGCGAGGTCGCGCACGTCGATTCCGTCGAGGAGCACGGCGCCAGCGTCGACATCGTAGAACCGGGGCAGTAATCGGGCCACGGTGCTTTTCCCAGAGCCCGTGGCCCCGACCAGGGCCACCGACTCGCCGGCTTCGATGATGAGATCGAGGTCGTTGAGAACGCCGGCCCCTGGCGACAGCGCCGCCGAGGTGACGGTGTTCGTTCCCAACGGGGAGCTCATCAGCGGATCGACGTCGTAGGTGAACTGGACCCGGCGAAATTCGACTCGGCCCAACGGCCCGGATCGGGGCAGGGGGAGGGGATGGGCTGGGTCGACGATCTGCGGCGCGGTGGCAAGCACGGCGTGGATGCGCTGACCGGCAGCCGAGGCTCGTTGCCCATTGGCCACCATCATGCCGAGGGTCCGCAACGGGTTGAGCAACATGAGCACATAGATGTTGAACGCCACCAGTTCGCCGACGGACATGCGCTCATCGAGAACGAGGTGGCCACCGACGGCCAGGACGATGATCAGGCTGACGCTGGGGAGCACGTCCATCGCCGGCAAGAACGTTGCCCGTGTCGCCGACGCCAGCATCGATTGTTCGTAGACATCGTCGGCCTCGACGGCCAGCTTGTCGGCCTGCACCTGTTCGGAGCCGAATCCCTTGATCACGCGAATTCCGGCCACCGATTCCTCGACCACCGAGGCCAGCTCGGCCGACTCCCGTTGGATCCCCATGACGGCCGGGTGGAGACGCTGGGCGAACTTCCTGGCGAACAGATTGACCAGGGGGAGAATGGCCAGCGCGCAAATGGCCAAGAACGGTTGCAGGACGAACATGATCACCGTCGCCGCCGCGACGACGGTGACGCTGCCCGCCGTGAGGGGAATCAGCGTGATGAAGTTCTGAAAATGCTGGAGGTCGGTGTTCGCTCGACTCATCAGGTCGCCCGTAGCCATCGCATCGTGAAATGCGAAGTGCAACCGTTGAATGTGGGTGAAGATCCGATCTCGAAGCTTGGCCTCGACCAGGCGTGCATTGAAGAATGCGACGTAGCGGCGTAGACCCAGGAAAACAGCCGAAACGACCCCGGCGGCGGCGATGAGGCTCGCCCACACGGCCAAGCCCTGTTTTTGTTCGATGCCGCGATCGATGGCCAGTTGGATGAGCAGCGGAATGGCCACCCGCGACGCGCTCCACACCAGCGACACGCCCATCCCGAGTGCCAACCCCTTCCGTTCTTCACGGATGCTGGAGCGCAGCAGCGTCCACCCTGCGTTCTTGGCCGACTCGGTCACCTGGTGCACAGTAGGAGCCGACCGAACCCTGAGCGAAGTGAGATGCCCATTCTCGAGAACGGGCCTGAAGGGAGGCTGGCTGCTCGGAGGCGTGGTGCCGGCCTGGGTACTGCTACAAAAGGGGGATGACCGAAAATCATACGGAACCCGAAGTCTTGGAGGCGAGCGAGGTGACTTCGCCGGAGGATCGAACGGCAGCCGAAGCCCCCGACGCCAGCGAGATGCCTCCGGGATCGGTTTCCGAACCAGCCAAGGTCATGCGGATCGGGTCCATGATCAAGCAACTCCTGGAAGAGGTGCGAACCACGAGCCTCGACGAGCGCGGGCGCCAACGCCTCCGAGAGATCTACGACACGTCGGTCTCGGAACTGTCACAAGCGCTCTCGCCGGATCTCCAGGAAGAACTGGTCCGAATGGCCATGCCTTTCGGCGACGACGAAGTGCCATCCGAGTCGGAGCTGCGCATCGCTCAGGCCCAACTCGTCGGCTGGCTGGAGGGCCTGTTCCACGGCATCCAGGCCACCCTGTTCGCTCAGCAGATGGCGGCCCAACAGCAGCTCGAGCAGATCAAGAGAACACAAGCCCTGCCGCCCGGGTCCGGTGAAATGCCCGGCGGTGTGTACCTCTGACGAGTAGGCGAGAACTCCCGCCGAGCATCCTTTCCCGTTTGAGTTTGACGTTTGGGTCACGAAAGCGAAAAACTGACACCGACCCGCGATGTGTGAGACGTCCCGGGTTCCGGCCTTCATGGGGGAGTCCGGCCAAGGGGATCAAGGGATCAGGGGATCATGGGGATCGAGGTCTATACCAAGGACTGCAGCTCGCTGTCTGATGCGGAGTTCGGCGAAATGGCCGACCTCAGCACACATGGAGAGGGCTGGGAAGTCGGTCTGCTGTCGAAACAGGCCGAGAAATGGGTGCTCATCACCCAGGCGCTCGAGAAGTCGCAGCTTCGTGGATTTGTGTTCAGCACACTCGAGCGCATCGGCGGCACACCATCGTTGGTCATCGGGTTGGGCTGCGTGCTCCCCACGAAGAACCGCAGCTCGGTCCTTCGTGGCTTGATGCACGATCAGTTCCACAAGACGTTCATGGCCTTCCCCGACGAAGACGTCGTGGTCGCAACCAGGATGAACGGCGCCGGCCCCTACGAGGCCTTCGCCCAACTCAGCGGCGTGCAACCGTGGCCCGACACGCGTCCCAACGGCGAGGAACGAGCCTGGGGCCGACGTTTGGCCAAGCGCTTCGATGCCCTCGCCTTCGATGACCGATCGATGATCGCCACCGGCGACGGAGACAATCTCGTCTTCGACCATTCGTCGTTGAAGGACTCCGACGCCCAGCCCGTCTTTGGCGAGTGCGACCGCGCTCAGGAGCAATATGTCGTGTCGTGGGGCTGGGCGATGGCGGAGTTTCTCGAGCGTTTCGAGCGCCCGGCCACTTGAGTTCGGGGCCCAGACGAAGGCCTCCAGGTGTGAGCTCTCGTGGCCTTGATCCTGCAATTGGGGTTTGAGCATCCCTGTCCGTGGGCAGGACGTTGGATGTTCCGGTTCGAACAATCAAGACCTGAACCATAGGCACGCTCTGCTGCCGTCTAATCGCTCACAGTGGTGAGAGAGTGGGCAATCGGTGTCAAAAACCACCGAGAGTCCTTGACGTGTCATTTCCATGGCGTCATTATGACGAACGCATGTCGAACGTCATCCCTCCCGTTCGGCGCTCCCTCCTTTCCTCCGCCCTGCTGCGCTCACTCGTGACCGCGTTGCTTCTTGCGGTCGTTTTGAGTGCTGCGCCCGCCTCCGCCTCGCCGATGTCGACTCTCGAGTCCGACCTCGCCCAAGAGTTCCTCGGTCAGCTCAATGCCGAGCGGGGGGCCCGAGGTCTTGCGCCGTTGATCGTCGATTCGGCCATCACGCCCGACGCCGCGGCGTGGGCCGCGAGTCTCGTCGCCAGTCAATCGCTCGACCATTCGGGGCTTCCTCGTGCGGAGATCATCGGGCGAGGCGGTCGCACCGGTCAGATCACCGAGGCCTGGATGTTGTCATCGGGCCATCGGAACCTCGTGGTCGACGCCAACCTGGGCTACGCCGGCGTGGGCGTGGCCTGTGACAACGCCGGTCAGATGTGGGTCGTTGTGCAATTTCGTCGCATCGACACCCGGCTCGGCACGCTCACCTCCTCAGCCAACTCGCCGGTTGTCACCCCCAAGTCCAACGGTGGAACCTGCGCCCAGGCTCCGGTCAGCGCCACCACCGTCAACAGCATCAAGCGCCTCTACTCGGCCTACTTCCTACGAGATGCCGACCAGCAGGGCCTCGAATACTGGAAGGGCCAGGCCGGTCGAGGAGTCGACATGCCCGATGTCTCCGAATCCTTCGCCGCTTCATCGGAATTCGGGGCGAGGTACGGTCAACTCTCGTCGAAGAACTTTGTCGCCCTCGTCTACACCAACGTGATGGGACGCTCCGCCGACAAGAGCGGATACGACTACTGGCTGCGGAAACTGTCGTCCGGCATGTCCAGAGGCGAAATGATGACCAACTTCAGCGAGAGCACCGAATATCGGATTCGCACCGGTCTCTCCTGAGTCGGCACCGATCTCCGGAATCGGCCACCTCTTTTTTTGGACGAACTCGGCGCGATTCTGTCGCTCCGACCGGCTCGCCGAACTACAGTCTTGTCATTCCGATCCCGGTGATTCGAGGCGTGACGCGTCGTCGGCGATCGAATCGATTTGCGTCTCTTTCTCTGGGGGCCGCTTCCTGACAGGAGCATTGTGGCGTCGTCGTTCACCCATCTTCATGTGCACACCGAGTATTCGATGCTCGATGGGGCGTCCAGGCTCGATGAGTTGGTCGCCAAGGCAGCCGCAGACGGCATGCCGGCGCTGGGAATCACCGACCACGGCAACATGTATGGGGTCCTCGACTTCTACAAGGCCTGTCGAGCCAAGGACATCAACCCCGTCATCGGCATCGAGCTCTACCAAGCCGACGAGTCTCGCCACGAGCGTCCGAGCCGGCGGGGCAAGGTCGACGACTCCGGCGGCAACACCGACGGTGGAAAGAAGCTCTACTACCACCTCATCGCGTTGGCTGAGAACAACACGGGCTACAAGAACCTGATCCAACTGGCCTCTCGGGCCTACATGGAGGGCTACTACTTCAAGCCCCGAGTCGACTGGGAAGTCCTCGCCGAACACAGCGAGGGAGTGATCGCCACCACGGGTTGCCTCGGTGGCCACGTACTGCAATCGCTGCTCCAGGGAAACGAACGGCTTGCGCTCGAGAAAGCGGCCCGATTGCAGGACATCTTCGGTCGCGACAATCTTTTCGTCGAACTCCAAGACCATGGAATCCCCGAGCAGATCCGAACCAATCCGCAATTGATCGACATCGCCCGCAAGATCAACGCGCCATTGATCGTCACCAACGATTCCCACTACACCGACGAGCACGACCACGACGCCCACGATGCGCTGTTGTGTGTGCAGACCGGTTCCCTGATGAGTGACCCGGACCGTTTCAAGTTCAGCGGCAACCAGCACTATCTGAAAACGGCGCAGGAGATGCGCCACCAATGGGCCGAACTCCCCGAAGCGTGCGACAACACGCTTTGGATCGCCGAGCGTTGCAAGGTCGAGATCGAATTCGGCAAACCCCAGCTGCCGGAGTTCCCGATCCCGGACGGGTTCGCCGACTCCGACGCCTATCTGCTTCATCTCACCATGGAGGGGGCCAGGAAGCGGTGGGGACAAAACCTCACCGACGATGTCACCGATCGCCTGGTCTTCGAACTCGAGACCATCAAGAACATGGGCTTCAGCTCGTACTTCCTGATCACGTGGGACATGATCCGCTATGCCCGAGAAGTTGGCATTCGTGTCGGCCCGGGTCGTGGTTCGGCTGCCGGATGTGCGGTTGCCTACAGCCTGAGGATCACCGACCTCGATCCGATCAAGTACGACCTCCTCTTCGAACGGTTCCTCAATCCGTCCCGAATCTCGATGCCCGACATCGACATGGACTTCGACTCTCGGTATCGCGACCAGATGATCCGTTACTGCGCCGAACGCTACGGCCGCGACCACGTGGCCCAGATCGTCACGTTCGGACAGATCAAGGCTCGAGCCGCGGTGCGTGACGGCGCCCGTGTTCTCGGTTACCCCTATGTGGTCGGCGACAAGATCGCCAAGGCGATGCCGCCACTGATCATGGGTCGCGACACGCCGCTCAAGTACTGCTTCGAGAAGACGGAGAAATACAAAGACGGCTACGCCATGGCCACTGAGCTACGAGCGATGACCGAAACCGACCCCGACGTGAGCAAAGTGATCGAGGTGGCCAAAGGCCTCGAAGGGCTTCGCCGATCCGACGGCATCCACGCCGCCGCCGTGGTGATCACCAAGGATCCACTCACCACCTACCTGCCGATTCAGCGAAAGCCCGAAGCGGGCAAACCAATCGAAGAATCACCGGTTGTCACGCAATACGAGATGAACGGCGTGGAATCCCTCGGCCTGCTCAAGATGGACTTCCTCGGTCTGCGCAACCTCGACGTGATCACTGACTCGGTTGAACTCATCGAGCAGGTCCACGGGATTTCGATCGACATCGACCAGGTCGATCTCGAAGACGCCAACACCTACAAGCTGCTGCAGGCGGGCCAGACGGTCGGTGTGTTCCAACTCGAGTCGCCGCCGATGCGCACCTTGATGCGGTCGATGGCCCCCACTGCCTTCGAAGACGTTGCCGCTCTGGTTGCCCTGTATCGGCCCGGGCCGATGGCGGCCAACATGCACAACGACTACGCCGACCGCAAGAACGGGCGCCAAGACGTCACCTACGTGCACGCGGACGCCGAAGAGCTCATGGGTGAGACCTACGGGCTCATGATCTACCAAGAGCAGATGATGCGTGCGAGCCAGAAGTTCGCCGGGTACTCACTGGCCGAGGCCGACAACCTCCGTAAGGCAGCCGGTAAGAAAAACCGCGAACTCATGGCCAAGGAACGCCAGAAGTTCGTCGACGGATGCGAAGCGAACGACTACGGGGCCGCGTTCGGCGAGGATCTCTTCACCACGATCGAGGGATTCGCCGACTACGCCTTCAACAAGAGCCACTCTTATGGGTACGGGTTCGTCAGCTTCCAGACGGCCTTTCTCAAGGCCAACTACCCCGTCGAGTACTTCGCTTCTCTGCTCACCAGCGTGAAGTCCAACCTCGACAAAGCAGGCATTTACCTCAACGAGTGCCGCCAGCTGAGCATCTCGGTGCTCGTCCCCGATGTCAACCGGTCCGAACTGAACTTCGGCTC
The DNA here is from genome assembly GCA_037969565.1 of Acidimicrobiales bacterium. GTDB lineage: Bacteria > Actinomycetota > Acidimicrobiia > Acidimicrobiales > SZUA-35 > SZUA-35. The sequence goes on from JBBKXQ010000161.1 coordinate 38,196, forward strand.
GATCCCGAACCCCCAAGCCTCCACCACCTCTGCCGGTCCCGTCAACGACTTCAATGCGATCACCTTCGGCCTTTCCGCGGTTCGTAACGTCGGAGAGTCGCTCGTCGAGTTGATCATCAGAGAACGTCGGGCCAACGGGCCCTTCGAGGACTTCATCGACTTCGTCGAACGGGTCGATTACAACGTCCTCAACAAACGCGCGATCGAGTCCTTGATCAAGGCGGGCGGCTTCGACTCACTCGGGCACGCCAGACAAGGCCTGTTGCTCGTCTTCGAGGAAATCATCGACAAGACAATTTCCTCTCGCAAAGAGCACGACATGGGTGTCATGACCCTCTTCGGAGCCATGGAGGACTCAACCGGTCCTTCTTTCGACGACCGACCCGAGATCTCCTCGGTGGAATTCGAGAAGAGCCGACGTCTGGCCTTCGAGAAGGAGATGTTGGGCCTCTACGTCTCGGATCATCCGCTCATGGGGCTCGACGGTGCGCTGCGGCGCCGGGCCGAGCACTCATTGGCCGACCTCGACGCTCTGGAAGACGGCGCCGTCGTGGCCGTCGGTGGGGTGGTCACCGGGATGCAACGCAAATGGACGAAGAAGGGTGACCTCATGGGGATCTTCGTGCTGGAAGACCTCACCGACTCGGCCGAGTGCATGGTGTTCCCCCGAAACTTCACCGACTACGGACATCTTCTGGAAGACGACCGGGTGATCATCGCCAGGGCTCGCGTGCAGAAACGAGACGACGAGTCGAAGTTGATGGTTCAGTCGGTCGAGGTGTTCGAAACCGACTCGTTCAGTTCCAGCGCGCCACTTCGGCTCGAGGTTCGTCCCGACCAACTCTCCGAAAGCCTGATTGCCGAACTCAAGCGAGTACTCATCGAGCACTCGGGAGAATCGCAGGTTTACCTGCATCTGAGTGACACCCAGGTGATCAAGCTCACGGCCGAGTTCAACGTCAGCACCGAAAACGGTCTGATACCCGAACTGCGAGTGCTTCTCGGTGCCGAGGCCGTGGTTCTCTGAGGCGGAACACTAGCCTTCGGCCGTGATCCGGATCGCCGTCTATGTGTGCACCTACAAGCGAAACGAGCCCCTCGAGCGGTTGCTTCACACCCTGCTGACGGCCGCCACCGAGGTGGCGGGGCGGGCTGAGGTCGGGGTGGTGGTCATCGACGACAACCCCGACGGCCGGGCCCAGTCGGTCGTCGATTCGTTCACCGGCCGCTTCCCCCTCGGGCTCCACTACCGGCATGCCGGCTCACAGAACATCTCGATTGCTCGCAACACCGGTCTGGAGGCGGCGGCCGAAATCGGCGATTGGGTGGCAATGACCGACGACGATGTCGTCGTTCCGAGCAATTGGCTTGTGGAGCACCTCGATCTCCAGCAACGAACGCAAGCTGATGCAACAACCGGACCGTTGCTCCTGCAGTTCCCCGACCACGCACCGTCGTGGCTGAAGGACGAGCCATTCGACTCGTTCGGTCTGCTCGACTACGAAGAAGACGCGAACGTTCCGATCTGCGCCACCGGCAACTCGATGTTGCGAGCCGAGTTTCTCCGTGAGCATCCAGACATTCGGTTCGACCCCGAACTCGGAATTCTCGGAGGCGAAGACATGGTCTTCTACCGTCAAGCGGTCGGAGCCGGCTTGCAGTGCTACTTCTCCACCAGAACCGCCGTGTTCGAACTCGAGCCCGACGATCGCTCCACCCTTCGGTTTCAATTGGGTCGGGCGATGTGGATGGGCAACACCAAATATCTCACCAACCTCCGAGCCGGCGACGCCACCCGAACTCGTCTGTTCCTCCGCAGCGGCAAGGTGATGGCGAATGCCCTGCTTCGACCAGCAAAGCAGCTCGCCTCGGGCGGAAGGCCGCAGCTCCGCTTCGCCGCTGCCCTCTTCGCCGAAGGAGCAGGAACGATGGTTGGGCTCGTCGGGGTGAAGCTCGATCACCACGAGATCTGAAGCCGGGTTCGCTCCGACTGCCCGACGCCGACCGCCTCACTCTGACGGGAGGCCCACCGGGATCGGTTCGAGATCCGCCATCCGTTCGAGGTCGCGGGCATCGGCCTGGCGCTGGTAACGAACCAGGAGATACCAGCCCAAGACGGTGATGTAGAGCTCGGCAACGATCGTGCCGACGACGGCCCCACGCCACGAGAGCGATTCGATGAGCGTGATGTAGAGCACCATGGAGAGGATGGCCGACGAGATGATCGTGGCTGCCCTGACGGTGGTCTTGCCCAGACCGAGGAGACCGTTCAACGGAGCCCGACTGATGGCGAGTAGCGGTATGACGGGGACGAGCCAGCGAACGATCGTGACCGATTCGGAGAACTTCTCACCGACGAGAAACGTGAGGAACGGGGCCGCAACATAGATGACGGCAGCGATGAAGAAACTCAACAGCACCGACACCGACGCGAAACGTTTGGCCCGCCGCAGGTGTTGGCCGAGGTCGCCGGCGTTGTCGGGGAGGAATCGCTGAAACAGCGCTTGGTTCATGGTCTTGATTGGCATCTGCGACAACATGATGATCCGGAACGCCGCCCCGTACAGACCGGCGTCGGCCTCCAGGCCGTAGTAGTTCATCACCGCTTTGTCGCCGTTGGTCTGCAAGGTCGATGCCGTGACGGGCAAGGAGAGCTCGAGGTTGCCTCGTAGATACTCCGGTGATGGACGTCCGAAGCCGAAGCGGATTCCGATCGTTGGGAGCACGAAGAAAACGGAGGCGGCGGCGGTGATGGCGAATCCGACGATCCACGAGAAGGCCAAGGTGCGAATGGTCAAGATGCCGAGGAAGTACGGAATCAACAAGGCTCCGAGCCGGACAGCCGGCATCAAGATGCGGAGACGAGCGGCGGCGGCGAATCCCTTGACGGCCTGCACCAGGGTGGCGGCCGCTTGTGCGATCGGGAAGAGGACGAGTTCCGACACGGCCATCATCGCGATCGTCGACACGTCGATGGTGGAGATCACTTCCGACCCGATCCAAACCGCGACCACGGTGGCGAGGAGACCCTGTGAGATGGTGAGTGTGAAGGTGCGAGCAGCAACAACCTTCGGGCTGTCGCCTTCACGAATGATTCGCTGCAAGATCAGCAGCGAGATCCCGCTCCACGTGAGCGCGCCCAGCGGCGCGATCACGCCGTAGGCGCCGATGTAGCCGCCGTAGGTTTCGACCTCGAGCGTGCTCCCGAGCAGGATGAACGACAGCATGTTGACGGCAAGCGATAGAAAGTCGCCCAGACCGCTCCACGCAACGTCCGAGGCCATCTCGCCATAACGGCCGATGAGTCTCCTGATCGCGGTCATCTCCTCACACTCACGCGATCGCGCTCGAGGTGGGGAACTGGAGCGAAACCGTTGGGGTCCAGGAGAGTGGCCGTTCTGCGGTTGCTTGGCGGAAGTTGTCGCAAGTCAGTTTGGCTCCCAGCCACTGACCGAGGAGCGCGAGGTCGGCATCGAAAGCGGTGGTGAGTGCCGCCTGTTGCGCAACGGACAGCTCGGGCTTCTCCGACGGCCGCCAACGGTCACGAACTCGCTCGATGCGCTTTTCGGGAATGAGTGTTCGCGCGCTTTCGTATCCAGGCACGCGCTTCAACGTGTCTCTCAGGCGGCTCTGTTGTAGACGCTCGGCTGACACGTTGTTGGCGGCGAGTTCGTCGTTCCAGGAGATCGGCTGCTCGAGCCCGATGTGGCGAGCGATCCGTTGCAGCTCACCGTTCGGATCGACACGAAGACGGTCAACGAACACCGGCAAGACCGAATCGGCACCGAACTCCTCGAGAAAGGCGAGGAGCTGCATCGAATAGCGGGAGTAGTCGATCAATTCGGGAACCGCTCCATCGACTGCCTCCGAGAAGCTCGCCGTGATTTCCTTCTCGAGCCACATATGGGTGTATTGCGAGATGAGTCGCTCGATCGGGTGCCGCATGACGTAGATGAATCGGGCATTCGGGACAGCTTCGGCAATGCGGCGCACGGTGTTCGGATAGGTCGGCAACTTCGCGTAGTGCGTCGTCGACTCGCCGCACAGATCACCAGGAGCAGCGTCGGAAAAATGAGCGCCGTACCAATCGATGCCACGGGCATGGACAGGGTCGTCGCTGAAGAAGTACAACTCCTTCGGCGAGCTCATGAAGACGCCCGGCGTCTCGGCCAACTGATCGTGCAAGGACGAGGTGGCCGCTTTCATCGCTCCGATGATGAGGAAATCAGGAAGTCGTGTCACGTGAGCTTCAGTGGTAGCGGCTGAGGATGGTCCGGAGACAAGAGAACACGGGATTCTAGGACAGCGGTGGGCCGTGCCCTCGTCGGTGTCGCACTCACACGCCCCGCTTCGAGCCGGGGTTTCTGCTTGTCGTTCACATGGGCCTATCGGGTGTTCTACACCGATACTGAACGCGAATTGGACCAAACCGAGTCAGCGGTTGCGTCGACCGCGATCTCGATCTGTTGGCGTACAGCCGCTAGCCTCGTCCGACGTCGCCCACGGCGGTTCAAGACGACAGAAGTTGGGCAGTCCCATGATCGATTCGCCAATATTCATTGTTGGTGCCGAACGATCCGGAAGCACGTTGCTCCGGCTGATGGTCGACTCCCACCCCGATGTGACCGGAGCCGAGGGGTTCGAGTTCCTTGTCGACCTCGTTTCCGACACTGGCGCCTTTCCATCGATCGAGGAGTACCACGACTATCTCGCCCTGCACCACATCTTCGGTTCCTCGGGACTCCAGATCGATCCGGACCTCGATTACCCGAGTTTGGTCGACAGCTTCCTGCAGCAGCGACTCGATGCATCGGGAAAGTCGGAGGTGTCGGCCATGGTGCACTTCGGTTTTTCGCGGCTGCTCTACCTCTGGCCGAACGCTCGGTTCATTCACGTGCTCCGCGACCCAAGAGACGTCGCGAAGTCGGTGGTCGAGATGGGGTGGCACGGCAACGTCTGGTTCGGCGTCGAAAAATGGCTTCAAGCTGAGTCCGAATGGAAACGTTTCACGCCGCAGTTGAGTCCTGCCCGCTATCTCGAGGTCCGATTCGGTGAACTGGTCCGTCACAACGAGCGGACACTGAGACGTGTCTGCCAGTTGATGGGGGTCGAGTACACGAGCCAGATGCTCGACTACGCCAAAGACACGGCGTACGCACTGCCAGACCCCCAGAAGCTCTCACAATGGCGCAACAATCTTTCCGACCGCGAGGTCCAATCCGTCGAAGGCCGGGTGGGCGATTTGATGATCGACCGCGGCTACGAACTGAGCGGTCTTCCGCCCCTTCATCCTGGACGGGTGGGCCTGATCCGCTTGAGAGCCGAGGACAAGATCGGTATGTGGCGGCGCCGTCTCGAGACCTACGGACTGCGGTTGTTCATCGAACGGGCAATCGCTCGTTTGGTCCCGCTCCCGGCCTACAGAAACTCTGTGAAGCTCCGATACAACACCATCGAGCGTTCGGGCCGAAAGCGATCCTGGCGGGCTCCCGGGCGAGAGTTCAGTTTGCGATCAGATCACGAGCCAACCGAGCGCTCATCACGAGACAAATGAAACACCAGCAGCGGATGTCGAAGCAATGCGCAAGTCGTCGAGGAGAGACGGTGTTCACCAGAACGAGCAGCAATACGGCTGGCCGAGAGCGATCTGGAGAACAGCGATACGGAGAACAGCGACATGGAGAACAGAGCAGGATCGATCGTGGTTGAGAGCAACAGAGTGTTCAACGAGCCACAGGTCAAGAACTTCCCGTGGGCGGTCACGGCTCCGTTTCTGCGCGACCCACAGAACCGGTGGATTTCCGACTTCGTCGAATCCGATCGTCATTCATTCCAGGTGATTCCCCAAGCCGGGCCCGAAATCAGCTGGCACACCAAGAAGCTGCCCCGCACCGGACTGAGCGAGTGGCGTCAGTTCGCCAAGACGGCTTGTTCTGCTCTCGAATTTGCCGAGGCAAACCAGGGCGGTGTCATCACCGTGTTTCCTCAGCTGGCGGCGGCCACCGCATCACGAAAGAAATTCAAGCGCTTGGATGTCCCGATCGTCGCGTGGTTCTTCAACACGACCTTCGAACGCAACGCTCGCTCGCTGCTCGGCAGGAAGACGTTGCCCGCAGTAGATCGCTTCGTTGTTCACTCCACCGTCGAAATCGAGGCCTACGCCCGCGAACTGAGTCTCCCGCACAGCCGCTTCGAGTTCGTTCCGGCTCAGTACGGCGCAACCGTCGACGAGTCCGACGAGAACGCCGAGGAACCGTTCGTCTTTGCTACCGGCTCAGGTTTTCGAGATTACGGAACGTTCTTCGACGCCATGGCCAAACTCGACATGCCGGCCAAGGTGGTCGCCGGGCCGCGCGTTCTGGCGGGGCTCACTCCGCCACCCAACGTCGAGATCCTCGACGGGGTTTCGATCGATGAGATCCGGCGGTACATCCGCCAGGCCCGGGTCAACGTCATCCCGATGGAGAGCGGCGGTCTCACCGCCGGTTTGCTCACGATCGTGCTCACGTTCCGCCATGGCCGCGGCCTGGTCATCACGGATCGGCCTGGAATCGACGACTATGTCCATGCCGATCAGGATTCGCTCCTGGTTCCGATGCACGACGCTTCCTCGATGGCCGCAGCCATCGAGGCGATGTACGAAGACGCCGACCTGCGCTCGCGGCTCGGCGCCTCGGCCGACGAATTCGCCACTGCCAACTGCACCGATCAGGCCGCTGGTCGCAGCCTGCTGAGGATTCTCGATGAGGTCACCATCGGACGTTGAGCTGGTTCGTCAGTCGATGATCCGACGGTGCCGAGGATCGAGCACCGATACCGGATCCTCGCTCGGACTCGATGTCGAGTCGTCAATTTCGAGGACATCCTCACGAGCGAGCGTGTTGAGTTCTCGTTGGGCGACTCCTCGCACGACCGCCATGTAGACCAGCCAGGCGCCGAGAAACACGTTCTCGGAAAGCCCGATCAGGAACTGGGCTCCGGTGAGAAGCAGAATCCATTCGCCCATTTGTGGTGAGCGCCGAACGAGCCGCGTGCCCATGGTGACGGTGGAAATGAAGACGATCGCGAAGAGTGCGAGACCGATCAGGCCGAAGTTGAGCCAGACATCGAGCACACCGTTGTGGGAGTGGGGAATGCTGAAACCGACGTCACGCCAGATCGATCGGGTGATGCTGCTGCGAGAATCCCAGAAAACCCCACCGATGCCGTATCCAACCCACGGATTGTCCTGGATCGCGTTGAACACGGCACTCCAGATGTACGTGCGACCAGAGAATGTCAGATCCTTGCCGTAGGCGCTGGTGAGAATGCTCAGTGAGGCCACGGCACCCATGAGTGCACAGATCCCCACGGCGATCGACGAGATCACGAAGGCGGTTGTCCAGCGGCCGTTGCTCCGATGGAACAGGCGGAACCAAGCCCAGAAAGCGCCGATGACGAAGGCGGCCGACAGTCCGGTGGCCGAATCGGAGCCGACGAGAAGAATGCCGATCGTGGCGAGCCAGAGCCCGCGTTTCAGTGGCTCCTTCTCGAATGTGAGCACGGTGATCAGGGCGAAGATGAGGTACGGAGCCAGCACATTCTTGTGAATGAAGTAGCCGTGCCAACCGGGGTACGCCTGCAGATAGATGCCGTCGGAGCCGTGGGCTCGGGTGCTCGGGTCGATGATGAGCGCAATGATCGTGAGCAGGACGCCGGCCGCCAGGCCCCGTTTGATCGCCCGAATCGCCACTTCCTTGGGAACGAGACTTGCGCTGAGCGACACGGCGAAGAGGAGTGGAAGATCGCGGCGCACGCTGAAAACACCGAAGGTGGGATTGCGGGTCCAGAGCACCGAGAGGGCGATCCACGCCGCCATCGCAAGCACGGGTCCGTCGAAGGCGACGCGTCGAAGGTGGTCCCGAGGGGTCAGGAGCAACGCGCCGATGGGGAACCCCAGGCTGAGCGTCCAGAGCCAGGGTTCGAACGGATACGCCGGCCCGGCGAGGATGAACGCCATGCTGAGGTAGAAGCTGGCGAGGCCGAGCGCGAGGGGGCCGAGTTCTTTGTCGATCGGCTTGGTGTCGACTGGTCGAACGCCGGCCCGCTGAATTTTGGTGCGCACGGACGTGCGTGGGGGAGAGGTGAGCGCCATGAGGGTGGTGGGGCCGTTCCGGTGAGGAGCGGACTTGTCGAGATCGTGCTCGTTGAGAACGTTGGTGGAGCACCGTACCCATCGAGGGCAGGCGTATCGTAGGTCGGTCGGCTCGACCACGAAGGTCGGACGTGTTTTCCCCGTCGGCACGAACGCGTTGGGTTCGAGCCTTTCCCTCGAGATCAAAGCCTCGGGCTGGATCGACCAGCGCTCCGGGGCACTATCTTCGATGGGTTCCGCAACCTTTCGCTTGAGGAGGACGGCCGACAGGCCGATTGACACCCATGATGTCCCGTTCACGCGCCCTGAAGCGGCGTTTCGGCCCGAACCGGGCACAAACCTCCGATATTGCGCCCTTGTCGGCCGAGGGGCTGAAGCCGCTCCGGGCCGCCGTCGTCGGAGCTGGAGCGATTTCGCTCGAGCACCTGCCCTTCCTGCAGGCCAGCGATCGAGTCGACCTCGTCGGGATCTGCGATCTGTCGGAGGTGTCGGCCCGAGTGGCGGCCCGAAGATTCGATGCAACCGCGGGCTACACCGACGTTGCCCAGATGCTGACCGAGTCGGCGCCTGAGGTCGTTCACATTCTGACGCCACCGCATTCTCACGCCGGACTCGTCCGGATGTGTCTCGAGGCGGGTGCCCATGTCATCTGCGAAAAGCCCATGACACCATCAGCCGCCGAGACGAGGGAACTCCTGGAGTTCGCTTCCGAACGCGGCCTCCGATTGATGGAGAATCACAACTACCGCTTCAACGACGAGGTCCTCTCGTTGCAGCGGGTCATCGAATCGGGTGAAATCGGTGATGTCTGTGAGGTGGACATTCGCATGGCGCTGCAGATCCGGGGCGAGGGCAGCCGGTTCGCCGACGAGAATGTCCCCAACGCCATTCATCTCATGCCCGCTGGTGTGATCCACGATTTCATCACCCACTTCGCCTACCTCATGAACACACTGTCGGGACGGGCCGATTGGGAACGCGTCAGTGCGGCGTGGAGTAACCACGGCGGCGGCGAGCTGTTCACCTTCGACGATCTCGATGCCACATTGATCGGGCCGAACGCTCATGGCCCTGTGCATGGCCGTGTGCGATTCTCGTGTCGGACCGCGCCAGACTTGTTCTCGATCATCGTTCGTGGCACCGAAGGTCAGGTGTCCACTGACATCTTCCACCCCTTCCTCGAGGTGCTCGTGCCTCGTCCGGGTGGGCCACAGCTCACCCCGATCGTCAATCACATCGTGAACGGCACCAGACTTGCCGGATCCGGCGTGCGCAACTTCGCCCAGAAGCTGCTCCAACACGGTCCGTATCACGGCCTCCCACGGCTTCTCGACCTCACCTACGAAGCCCTGCAAACGGGCAAGGAACTGCCAGTGACTCCCCGAGACATCGTCGAAGCCGCCGACCTGATCGACGCGTTGCTTGCTCCGGAGGCCCGTCGATGAGCCTGCGGGTGTTCATCACCGGTGCCACCGGCTTCGTTGGTCGTCACGTCGTGGCCGAGGCGGTCGGCCGCGGTCATCACGTGGTGGCCATGGTCAGGCCGGCATCTTCGACGTCGGCGCTCGATGCCATGCAAGAGGCCGGTCGCGTTTCGTTCGCTCGCGGCGATCTGGCCACATCCAAGGGTCTGGCCGAGGAACTCGCGGGCTGTGACACGGTCATCCATCTCGCTGCGGTGAAGGGTGGCGATTTCTTCTCACGTTTCGCCGGAACGGTCATCGGAACCGAGAATTTGCTGGCCGCCGCTACTGCCGCCGGTGTTACCGACCTCGTTGCCATCAGCACGTTCTCCGTCTACGACTATGGAAAACGCAAGGCCAACTCGGTTTTCGATGAGACCTTCCCCGTGATCTCCGACCCACGGGGACGCGATGAGTACGCCGAGACAAAGCTGTATCAAGACGAGCTGTTTTGGGCGTTCGGGGCGGCATCGGGACACCGCATGGTCATGCTGCGACCGGGAATGATCTATGGCCGAGATCAACTGTGGCACCCCCTTCTCGGCGGCGAATTCGGACCGATCAACCTGCGCATCGGGGCGAAAGCAAGGCCTCCGATCACCTATGTCGAGAACACCGCCGAAGCCATGGTGCTTGCCGCCGAAGCCCTCGCTGAGCGTCCAGCCGAGATCGACGGCCAGGTCATCAACATCGTCGACGATGAACTCCCGACCCAGGCCGACTACGCCATAAAGGTGAAGGGCCTGGTCGACGTACCCAGCGGGATCTTCGTCCCCTTGCCCGTGATGCGGGCTGCGGCCTCCTCCGTGGCTGCGATCAACCGGCGCTTCTTCGACGGACGGGCCAAAGTCCCCAGCATCGGGCTGCCCGACCAAATCGATGCCCGCTTCAAGCCCTTCGACTATCGCAACGAGAAAGCGAAACGCCTGCTCGGGTGGACACCGAAATTCACGTTGGACGAGGCGCTGGCTCGTAGCGCGAGTAGCGCCGACCTGATCGCCGATCGCGTTCAGTGAAACGATCCAAGAAGTTGCGGCCGACGTCTGCGGATGGACCGGAGACCTTCGGTCGACGGGTTCTGTATTTCGCCATGGAGTATCCGCGGGCAACCGACACCTTCATTCAGCGTGAGATCAGCGGACTACGAGACCTCGGTATGGAGGTCGAGAGCTCGTCGGTTCATCGCCCCGGTGACGAACACATCGTCGGCGATGAGCAGCGGCAGGAGCGAGATCGCACGACCTATGTCTCCGGATCGGTGCCGGCCATGCTTCTCGCTCATCTCGGTCTGCTCGTTCGTTCACCGAAGCGCTACCTCGCCACCCTCGCGCTGGCCCGCGAGACGAGTCGAGCCGGGATCATCGGCCACGCCAAGCAGCTGCAATACGTATTCGGTGCCGGCGCACTCGCCGCGCTCCTCCGACGCAAGAAATTCGATCACCTCCACAGTCACTTCGGTGACGTTTCCACCTCGGTGGCCATGCTCGCCTCCTCGTTCTCCGGCGTGCCGTTCAGCTTCACCCTCCATGGACCAGGCGTGTTCTTCGATGCTCACACGTGGCGTCTCGATGAGAAGATCGAACGAGCACGTTTCGTGTCGTGTATTTCATGGTTCTGCCGTAGTCAGGCCCAACTCCTCAGTTCCGAAGCGAGCGCAGCAAAGCTCCACATCGTTCACTGTGGAGTGGATCCGGCCCGTTACGTCGACCGCGCCACCGACACGGCGAACCGAGACCAGCTCCGTCTGGCGTTCGTTGCCCGGCTCGACCATGTGAAGGGTGTGACGGTGCTTCTCGATGCGCTCGATCGGGTGCGGGACTCCATCCCCGGTATCCACCTCGACCTGGCGGGCGACGGACCAGGACGAGAGGCCTTCGAACGAAGGGTTTCGGACTTAGCGCTCGACAACCACGTCACCTTTCACGGCTACGTCAGCCAAACCGAGGTGGCCGAGCTGTTGGCGACGTCCGACTTGTTCGTGCTTCCGAGCTTCGCCGAGGGAGTACCGGTCGGCCTCATGGAGGCCCAGGCCAGTGGTCTTCCCGTCATCGCCACCCGAGTCGGTGGCGTGAGTGAGCTCGTCATCGACGGGACCACCGGTCTGCTGTGCGCGCCGGGCGATGTCGAAGGCCTGGCCAAGAGCATTGCGACGCTTGCGGCCGATCCGGAGTTGCGGCGTTCCATGGGAGCCGCAGGCCGGGAACGTGTTGGCCGAGAGTTCGCCAGCGCCGCAGAGGCGACTCGTCTGGCCAGCCTCTTCAACTGCGTCGGTGAAACCGTGAACCTGGGAATCCGGCCTGCGCTGCCCACCGTCGCTGACGGCCAGGCATGAAATCGTCGGATCGACTGGTGACCGTAGGCTTCCAGCGGGTTTGGCTACGGTGCAGCAGGTGAAAAGTCGACGTTGGCGAATACTCGTAACTCTCTTGGCAGGCACGCTCGTGGCCGGAGCGTGCACCCGGAGCAGTGACGACGACGTGACGCTGCCGAGTTCCGACGCTCGACCGGGCGTGGTTCGCGACGACGAACAACCGGATGTCATTCCCGACGCCGAATCCGAGGCCTTGCTCGCCGAGCAGGACTATCAGTGGAGCGTGCTGTCGTCGGGAGCCGGCGGTTTCGTCACCGGTCTCGATTCCAATGCGGATGGCTCAGTGCTCCTGGCGCGAACGGATGTCGGCGGGGTCTACAAGTGGGACGCCGCCGGGTCTGCCTGGCGGCAATTGCTCAGCTTCGAGGGAGTCATGGACCCGGCCGGGAGTGATTGGGAGGTGGAAGCGATGGCGATCGCTCCGTCTGATCCGAACCGTCTCTACCTTTCCACGGGCGACTCGCTCGATGCGGCCGAGGGCCGAGTTCTGGCGAGTTCCGACGGCGGCGCCACCTGGACTGCGGCCGCTCAGCAATTTGCCATCCACGGCAACGGTGACTGGCGCGATTCCGGCGAGCGGTTGGCGGTCGATCCGAGTGATGCCGATGTGGTTCTGCTCGGAACCCGAACCGAAGGTCTGTGGCGATCAGTCGACGGCGGGAACACGTTCAATCGGATCGAGAGTGTTCCGGTCGGCACCAATGCGGCCGAACAAGAAGAGAAACAGCCGGCAGGAGTGCTCTTCGTCATCTTCGCCGCCGACGGGTCAGCGGCATGGGCTGGAGTGTCGGGTGTCGGCGTCATGCGAAGTGTCGATGGTGGTCAAACCTGGACCACGCTGGCCCCGAGCGCGGGTATGCCGTTCGATGCCGAAGAGGGTGTTGATGGGCGGCTCTGGGTGGCCCAGCGGGATCCGGGCGTGGTTTGGGTGATCGACGGCGACAACGTGGCCGACGTCTCGCCAGGAGGAAACCGGCGATACGAGACGATCACGGTCGATCCATTCGACCCGAATCGTGTGATTGTCGGAGGGGTGGGAATCGCCAACGACCTGTGGCAAACCACCGATGGTGGCGCCGACTGGTCGGATCTCACGGTCTCCACGTCCTGTGAGTCCATCCCATGGCTCGACCTGTATCCCAATGACTTCCTTCCGACCGGATCGCTTCGGTTCGACCGCACCGTTCCGAACCAAGTCTGGGTTCCCGAGGGGTTCGCAGTGTGGCGAGCCGAGGTCGGAGTCGACACGTTCGCCATGGGTTGTGAGGCGCGGGGCATCGAAGAAATGGTGTCGAACGATGTCGTGGTACCTCCTGGTGGCGATCCGATCACGGCCCACTGGGATCGCGGGCTCTTCTGGCATGGTGGCGAGGTGTCCGAAGCGGCCAAGGTACATCCGGCCAACCGCTTCAACTCCGCTTGGGATCTCGATTGGACCCCGGCCGACCCCAATTTCGTGGTCGCTGTCATCGGTGATCAACGGGGCTGTTGTCGCGGTGACGAGGATTCGTTCTTGAGTGCCTATTCAGAAGACGGTGGCGAGACCTGGACTCCGTTCGGTTCCTACGCCAACGGCCATCCGTCTGAATTGGTCTACGGAAACATCGCCATCTCGGCGTCGGACAAGAACAACATCGTCTGGCTGCCAACCTTCAACCGACCTCCGTTCTTCACGACCGACGGTGGCCAGACCTGGACGCCGGTCGAGCCGCCCGGAACCGATCAAATCCGGACCAAGGACGACAACTACGCAGGCGGTTCCCACTTCCAGTACTACCTCAACCGGAAAGTGCTGGTTGCGGATCGCATCGAGCCGAGCACGTTCTACCTCTACCATTCACTCGGTCTGTTCCGCTCCACCGATGGTGGCGCCAGTTGGGAACTGTTGGCATCAGAGGGGCTCCCGCTCGGCGGCATCGGTGTCTTCAATGCCCAGCTCGTGGCGTCGCCGGTCGAGGCTGGTCACTTGTTGTTCTCACCCAGCGCCGCCGACGCCGGCGCAGTTCCCACCTATGAGAGTCGAGATGGCGGAGCCACGTGGCGAACCGTTCCCGGCTTGTCCGACGTGACGGCTCTGGGATTCGGAGCGCCATTGGCCGATGGGGGTCCTGCTGCGGTCTATCTTTCCGGTGCATACGACGGCGCCAGGGGTATCTGGAGGTCGGTCGATGGCCTCGTCACCTTCGAGCTGATTTCGCGGGCTCCACTGGGCAACTACCAATCGGTTCGTACGATCACGGGCGATGAAAGTGAGCCAGGTGCCGTGTACCTCGGATTCGAAGGAACTTCGTTCATGGTCGGCAAGCTCGAGCCGATTGAAGAGGGCTGAGGTGTCGCGAGATCCGTCTCGTGGCGCACACGTTCAGCGCCCGCCCCGCCCGGAGAGGAGTTGTCATTGAAGGCTCATGAATCCACCGATCCGATCGGTCAACGGACCATCGTTGCCCATCCCTTCGAGACGGTCGATCTGTTCGGCCTGCCTTTCATCAGTGCCGATTCCGAGGCTGCTCTCGCCGATCACTTGGCTCGGTGGGTGCCGTCGCAGCGGCGAGCAGACCTGATCGGTGATCGATTCGAGTCGTCGACCGTGCCCGTCGTCTTCACGCCGAATGTCGACGTCATCGTTCACATGTCAGGCGACGATGGCATTGCATGGCGTGACTTCATGCGCCGCGCCAGGTTTGTCCTGCCCGACGGCTGGCCGATTGTCTCGGTCTCCAAGCTGGCGGGTCGGCCCCTCGATCAACGCCTGGCCGGTAGCTCGATCTTTGCCCACTGGTGGCCCCAGATCGCCGCCGACAAGCGGCGGGTGGCGATGGTCATTTCCAACGACGTCATCAAGGCAGGCCTATTGGCCGAGCACGAAGCAGCGGTGATTCTCCGACCAGGACTGGTCGCTCCGAACCAAACCGCGATCAACGATCTCGCCGATGAGTTCGTTCGACTCGCTGTCCCCACGGCCCCAGAATTCATCGTCTTCGGACTCGGCCTTCCCAAGGATCCCGCATTGGCATCCGCTGTTTTCGACCGCTGGCCCGACGATCTCGATCTGCCACTCGCACTCTGTCTCGGAGCCTCGGCCGAGCTCTATCTCGGTCTGCGCAAACGAGCTCCGGGATGGTCGCAGCGTCTGCGGCTCGAATGGATTGTTCGATTCGTGCAGGAACCCCGCCGGATGTTCAAGCGGTACTTCATCCAAGATCTCGCATTCATCCCCATTGCCTTGCGCGAAGTCGTGCGGCTGAGGCGATCATGAGCGACTCCCTGGAGATCTCGGTCGTGATGCCGTGCGGGTCGGTCGAACCAGAACTCGACGACCAGCTCGAAGCGCTGGCCCGACAATCGTTCGACGGTGTGTGGGAGCTGGTCATTTCGCTCAACACTGCGGCGCCGGATGCCCGTCGGGCACTTGATCGTGCGATCGAGAAGTTCACCGCTACCCCCGGCGGGGCAGCACCATCCGTCTCGGTCATCGACTCTTCCACGATACAGAGCGCGGCCCACGCCCGGAACGAAGGGGCAGCTGCGGCGAAGGCACCGTTGATCGCCTTCTGTGACAGCGACGACATCGCTGATCGTCAGTGGCTTTCGGCCATCGTTCGTGGACTCGAGGTCGATGCCGCCGTCGGGGGCCACCTCGACGAGGAGCAACTCGCCGTGCCCGGCCAGGAGAATTGGCGGCCGCCCGCAACTCCGGGAGCGAATCCGACGTTCATGGATCATCCATACCTGGTGTCGGCCAACATGGGGATCCGGGCCGAGGCGTTCCGTTCAGCCGGCGGATTCGACGAAGAACTGGTCAGGGGAGAGGACATTGCCTTCTCGTGGTCGCTGCTCCGACGCGGTGTCACCCTCGGGTTTTGTCCGGACGCCATCATGCACTATCGCCATCGTCGGGGGCTGAAATCGATGCTGGTGCAGCACTATCTCTACGGTCGAGGTATGAGCCAACTTCTCGCTCGCCATGGTCTCCCTGATGGCTCGAGCGGAAATGCTGCGATGCTGCGAGCCAATGGGCAGCGAATCGAAAACATGAATGCCGTGCACATTGCCCGCAAAGGGGCAATCGGGTTCGGTCGGCTCGTCGGTCTCGTGCAGGAGAAATTGCCGAAACGACACGCCAAAACGACGGCAGCCCCCCAATTCTCGAACACCGGAAAGCGGTGACGGCCTTGCGCCGTCACCCGGAGTGAACCATGGAACTTTCATTTGTCTTCGCCGCACTGAAGCGCCGCTGGTGGGTTGTGCTGATCTTCGCCGAACTCGGCATCTTGCCGCTGCTGCTCGGTGGCGGACCGGTGCAGAGTGTCTATGAGGCAGAGGCTCGCCTCCAGGTCGTCGCTCCCGACGACTCACGCACGAGCGCGGCCCAACCCGACCGATACGTACTCAGCCAGATCGAGGTCTTGCAGGGACGCGAGATCGCCGAACAGGTAGCGGCGTCCCTCGGAAGCGAGGATGTCGGTGCGATTGCGCGGAGCAGTACCTTCGAGCACATCCCCGAAACCGACATCGTCGTGGTGAGCGTTCGCCAGAGCGAGCCGGAACGGGCCCAGTTGGTCGCACAAGCGATCACCGAGGTCTACATCAACAATCTGGTCGAGGGCGAGCAAGCGCGACGCACACCCGAACTCGAACGCTTCAGCCGCGAGCTCGACGAAGCCCGAATCAAGCTCGCCGACGTGAACGAGCGCATCAAGACCGCCTTCGCCCCGTACCTGAGCGCCTCCGCCGATCAGCAGCGTCAGATTCCACCGGCCTCCGTGCTGGTTCCGAACGAAGAGGCCGAACAGCTTGCATTGCTGGCAGAGATCACCCGGGTGGAGCAACTACAAAGCAATTTGATCAACACACCGTCCGAGCTGAACACGTCGATCGTGCAGAACGCGAATCTCCCGACTTCTCAGATCACCGAATCCAGCGGCGTCTTCGAACTTGCCTTCCTGGCCGGAATGACACTGCTCGGAATCGCGGTGGCGCTGCTCTGGGCCCGGTTCTCGCCCAAGATCCTGGATGAGCAGCACGCGTCGGAGATTCTCGGCGTTCCTGTCGTGACCAGACTGAAGAAGTCGAAGTCGCTGAAGCAGGATCCCCTCATGGCCTTCACCAGGCTGCCTCAGGATCTCATCTCCAGCGTCGACCAGATTGCCGTCCAGGCCGAGGCGCTGGCCACGATCGATCGGCCGCTCACTGTGGCTGTCGTCGGCTCGCAACGGGGTTCGGCGGCGACCACCACTGCGGTCGCCCTTGCCTCCCGCTTCGCCGCAGCGGAGTATTCGGTGCTCCTCGTCGACGCCGACCGACGGGATCCGTGGGTCACCGAGGTGTTCGGTGCCGGCGATCACGGCGGTATGGCTGCCCTGCTCGGCTTGTCGGACAAGGGAGTCGACCAGATCTTCACTCGCACGAGCGAACCCGACGTTCGAGTACTCGGGCTCAGTGGGAGCGGTGCCAATCTGCGGCGTGAAACGGCCCCCGCCCTCGTCGACGCCGCCCGCGAGGCGGCCGACATCGTGATCTTCGATGCTGGACCACTTCTCGACGCGGCGTCCACCGTCGAGCTCTGCAATGTCGTCGATGCGATCGTTCTGGTGGTACCGCTCTCCGATGCTCGAGCCGACGATCTGGCCGTCGTGGCCCGTCAGCTCAGTCATGTCCGAGGTCGGGTGCTGCCCGTGCTCACGGCCACATCTCGCAACGCGGCATCACACGAACCTGTTGCCGTGAACCTCGGGGCCGACAGCTTCGCAGCAGACGGCGGGCTCGTCGCCACGGCCAGACAAGCGGTTGTTGCCGAGTCCGTGCCGAAGCCGGACCGCCGGGAGCGTTCGGCCAGTGAACGTCGGAAGAGCACCCGGGAATCAACGGTCAACGGTGACTCAGAGCGTCGGACCTCCGGTTCGGCCTTCGATGAGGACAAGGAGACCGCACCGGTGGCAACGGCGGTTGCTGCTCGCAAGCCAGCCGGCGGTTCGAGCTCGAAGCCTTCTGCTGAACCGAGTCAAGCCGATACCACGCGTGAGACTCCCACCAGGTCCGGTGAATCTGGCGGGAACCGGTCGGGATCGACCCCTCATCGCCCTGGTAGCCCCGACTCACCCTGACCGAATACGTCGTCCGTCGACACTGAACCCACGAACCCGTAGACACCTCGACCTCAGGTGTACGTTGATTCGGCGAAAGTAGACCAAGATCATGACAAACAACTCCGACCCGGTGACGATCGACCCGACCGACATTCCCGTTGTCATTCTTTGTGGTGGGCAGGGCACGCGGATCCGGGAGGCGTCGGAGAAACTGCCGAAGCCGCTCATCGACATCGGTGGCCAGCCCGTGCTCTGGCACATCATGAAGACCTACCGGACCCACGGGTTCCGTCGGTTCATTCTCTGCCTCGGCTACAAGGCTTGGGACATCAAGGAATACTTCCTTCGCTACCAGGAGAACGTGTCCGACTTCACCATCAACGTGGCGACGGGTGCCGGTCCCCGCTTCCACGAGCGTGCAGAGCTCGACGATTGGGAAGTGAGCCTGGTCGACACCGGTATGGAAACCGGGACGGGCGGCAGGTTGGCTCGCGTCGCGCATCTCCTCGACCAGCCCTATTTCATGGTCAGCTACGGCGATGGAGTCGGCGGTGTCGATCTCTCTGGCGAACTGAACCAACTGGCGAACAAGCCGAACCTCATGGCGATGGTCACCGGTGTTCACCCCACGAGTCGTTACGGCGAATTGCACACCGAGGAAGACCGGGTCGTCGATTTTGCCGAGAAACTCCCGTCCGATGGTTGGGTGTCGGCAGGGTTTTTCGCCTTTCGAGCCGAGTTTCTCCAGCGCTTGCTTCCCGACCCGAGTCATTTCTTCGAACAGGGGCCGATGCAGGATCTCGCGCGAGAGAATCGTCTCGGCTTGTGGGAGCACCGCGGATTCTGGATGGGAATGGACACCTATCGGGAGTACGTGGCACTCAACCGGCTCTGGGCCGACGGGCAAGCCGAGTGGAAGATCTGGTGACGGGGGCCTGATCGGCGTCAGCTACCCGTGCCCCGGGCCACGACGAGGATGGTTCGAAGGAGCAACATGACGTCGGCTCGGAAGGTCACGGCGTCGGCGTAAGCGGCATCCAACGGCAGGCCGGGTTGAAGGTCGCCTTTTCGGCGCAGTTCGGAGACCTGGTAGGGACCGGTGAGTCCGGGCCGCACCGTGTGTCGGGCATGAGCCTTGAAATCCGCAGTTGCGACCGACTCGAGTTCGGGACGAGGACCGACGAGCGACATGTCACCTCGCAGAACATTCCACAGCTGGGGAATCTCGTCGAGACTGAACTTTCGGGCGATACGCCCCGCTGAGGTATGGCGGGGATCGTGCCGACTCTTGTGAGTGGATCGGCGCTCCGGTCCGTCGAATTCGGGATCGAGGGTTTCCCGCCGGCTCGACTCCATGGTTCGCAGCTTGAGCATGCTGAACACTTGGCCGTGTTGACCGACACGGCGCTGGTGGAGAAGTAAACCGGGCCCTAGCTGTAGCCACAAGGCCGCGAACACGAGTGCGAACACGGGAAAGATCAGCAGGAGAACGAATCCCGATACGGCGATGTCGAGAAGGCGTTTGCCCCAACGGCCGTACCACTGTCGTGTTTTTCCGATGGAGAACGCTTGCGTCGTGGTCTGCTCTGTTTGTTCAATCAAGGACATTCAGGTGCTCCACTCGGCGCCGCGGCTGGCAAGAGTATGGCAAACGGTGGGCCAGAAGGAAACAAAACCGAGATGGCTCCGGACCACGGCCGAATTCTCCGACCCGGCGCCGGCCGCGACACAAGTCAGAACAACGACCGAACTCAGCGGTCGATTGGCGCAGAGTTCGATGACTCGATTCGAGGTGTTGGCTCGACCCGTGACCCGGAACCGTGCTCGGCAACGAGTCGGGCGGTGGTGCGTTCCCGCAGGTCGATCACGGTGCTCGAGGCGGTCGGAGCCGCTTGCTCAGTCATCGAATTCGGGAAGAATCGGCGGAGTGGGAGCACGGCGCCACTCACGATCAGTTGCTCGACGGTAGCCAAGAGGATCCGGAGGTCGAGGCCCAGGGTCCAGTTCTCGACATAGTGGAGGTCGAGCCGGCGGTAGGCGCTGAAACTGGAGTTCCGCCGTGCCTCGACCTGCCACAGACCCGTGATTCCGGGGCGCACATCGAATCGGGCCCGGTGTTCGTCATCGAACGCCTGCTCTTCCTCGATCAGAGCCGGACGGGGACCGACCAGGCTCATCTGCCCGCGGAGCACGTTGATCAGTTGCGGGAGTTCATCGATCGAGGTTTCGCGAATGAAACGGCCGACCTTGGTGATGCGAGGGTCGTTGTCGACCTTGAACAAAGGACCAGAGCGCTCGTTCTCGCCCTCGAGTTCGCTCTTCAGTTCCTCGGCGTCTGGCACCATCGACCGGAATTTGATCATCTCGAAGAACTGCGAGCGCCGTCCAGCTCGCGGCTGCTTGAAGAGGATCGGACCGCCATCTTCCACCTTGATGGCCATTGCGGTGAGGATGAGTACAGGGCTGACGATGATGAGGGCCACGATGGCACCGATGACGTCGATGATCCGTTTGATCGCCCGCTGCCAAGCCGGCGGTTCATTGGCGCTCATCACGACGATGGGTTCGTGGGCCAGGGAACGAACTTCGAAGCGACCGTCCCAGAGTCGGCTGACACCGGTGGAGAGGTTGACGTCGAATCCGGCATCGAAGAGGACCGACGTGATCGAGCGGAACTGCTCACCTCGGAAGCCGGTGGGTGTGACGATGGCGGATCGAGTTTGGTGGACATGCATCAGCTCGACGAGGCGGCTGGTCGGCCCGAGCCAGAGATGTTCGAGTTGGTACTTCTCGGCCACCGGAAGATGGCCGACGAGACCGACGAGTCGGAAACGCGATTCAGGGTGATCGAGGATGACCTCGGCCAGCTCACCGGCTTCCTTACCCGAACCCACGATGATGACAGGCTCGAGATGATTGTGCGGACTCAATTCGGCGCCGAGGCGCCGAATCATGCCTCTGGCCAGGATGAGAACCGAGGCCGAGGTGAAGACACCAACCAGGATCTCCCAGGCGCCGATGCGCCAATCGAGGAAGGCCACCACCACGACCGCAATGGCGGCACCGGCCAGAATGCCGCCGAGCAAGCGCGAAATTTCATCGGTGCGGGGGAGTGTCGGGCACATCTGGTAGAGGGCAGCGCGCTCGAACATGACCATCGTTGCGACTACTGCGATGCCGACGAGGATCCAGGAGTGGCTCGTCATCCGCGTACCCGGCGTGGTGATGTTCGTGAGCACGAAGCTCGTCGCCCACGCCGCGAACAGCGACACCAGGTCGACCAGACGCATCCGAATACCCGGCCACGCTTTGCGATTTTCGACGTGTCTCACCGCTGATCCATCTTTCACCGCTCCGCTCGCACTCTGCTCACACTCTGCTCACACGCTGCTCACCAAAGATGCTCTTCGTGTTCGCCCGCTGCGAACGTCGAAGTCATTGCTTGCTGTGGGTGTCCTCGGCACCGTACGCCACCGTGCCTCGAGCTTCGAGGAGCCGGGTGGTTTCACCCATCCGCTCTCACGCCCACTCATCTCGGGGCAGTTCTCGCATCGTAACGCTCGATCCTGTGGGGTATCCGGACCGTTACGCAGAGTTCTAAGCTCGACGCAGATTCGTGACGAAAGAGACGTATGAACAGAGCGATTGGGTCCGACAACGATCGGCGCCATCCCCGAAGAATTTCCGGCTGCGATCGGGGTCCCGATGTTCGGTGAGGTCTACGACGGAAAGCGTGTACTCGTGACCGGCCACACCGGCTTCAAGGGATCGTGGCTCACGAGTTGGCTCCTGAAGCTCGGTGCGACGGTTTGTGGCGTGTCGGATCAGATTCCTACCGAGCCGTCGATGTTCGTCGAGCTGGGCCTGGAGAAGCTGATCGAGCACCATTTCTGCGACATTCGGGACCTCGACGCCGTGCGTTCGATCGTGCACGACTTCCAGCCCGACTTTCTGTTCCACCTCGCCGCCCAACCAATCGTGTCGGTTTCCTACGCCGAGCCGCTCGACACCATCACCACGAACGTGTTGGGAACGGCCCACCTCCTCGAGACGCTTCGCACCTTGACCAATCCCTGTACGGCTGTGTTCATCACGTCCGACAAGGCCTACGAGAATGTCGAATGGGAGTGGGGCTACAAAGAAACCGACCCGGTCGGCGGCCGCGACATCTACAGCGGCTCGAAGGGCGCAGCCGAAATCATCTTTCACGCCTACCAGTGGTCGTTCTTCAATCGGTCTGGTGACGACGACCCCACGGCGCACATCCGGCTCGCCACGGGTCGCGCCGGCAACGTCATCGGCGGAGGCGACTGGGCCAAGGATCGAATCGTGGTCGACTGCATGAGGAGCTGGTCCGAAGGCAAGTCGGTGGAGATCCGGAGCCCCTCGGCCACGCGCCCCTGGCAGCACGTGCTCGAGCCGCTGAGCGGCTACTTGGCCCTTGGCCAGCAACTCCATCTCGATGCCGACCTCCATGGTGAGTCGTTCAACTTCGGCCCTCGAGCCGAGAAGAATCGGACGGTTCTGGATCTCTTGGCTGATCTCAGCCAACACTGGAATTTCGACTCGGTGGACGCCGCTTACCGCGTGACCGGCAATGTGCCGTTTCACGAAGCCGGGTTGCTCAAGCTGAACTGTGACAAAGCGCTGTTTCATCTGAACTGGCAGGCCACACTCTTCTACGACGAACTGGTCCGTTTCGTCAGCGAGTGGTACTACGCCTTCTATCGGGGCGGTGTCGACATGTATCAAACGACCATGGATCAGATCGCTGAGTACGAGAAATCCGCGTCGGGCCGCAACATGGCCTGGGCCAACGAGGTCTCGTGACGAGCGAATTCCGACCACTCCCAGGCATGAGCGTGACGCCGCTCGCCCGAATCGAGAACCCCAAGGGCGATCTCTACCACGCCCTCAAATCGTCGGAGGACAGTTTCTCGTCATTTGGTGAGGCGTATTTCACCACGGTGGGAGTCGGTGAGGTCAAGGGTTGGAAGCGTCATTCGGTGATGCGTCTCAATCTCGTGGTGCCCGCCGGATCGGTGACGTTCTGTGTCCGCGAGCCTCGATCCGCCCGCACGGCTTCGATCACGATCGACTCGGCGAATTACGTACGCTTGACGGTCGAGCCAGGTCTGTGGATGGCCTTCAAAGGCAACGGCCAGGGGCTGAACCTCGTGCTCAATCTGGCATCGATCGAGCACGATCCGAGCGAAGTCGAGAGTGCAGACCTGGACACCTTCGACTTCGTCGAAGATGAGTCTGCATCGGGAGACCACCGTTGATCTTCGAGCCAACCGCCATCGAGGGGGTGGTGATCGTCGATCTCGAGCCTCGTGGCGACGAGCGGGGGTTCTTCTCCCGCATCTTCTGTGTCGAGGAGTTCGAGGCCCAGGGGCTCACCGCTCCGGCTCAGCAGGGGAATCTGAGTTTCACCGCACTGGCGGGAACGGTCCGCGGCATCCATTGGCAAACGGGCGCCGCAGCGGAGGCGAAACTGTTCCGGTGCATCAGGGGCGCGATGTTCGACGTGGCGGTCGACGTCCGTCGTGACTCACCGACCTATCTCACTCATGTCGCAGTCGAGCTCAGTGCCCACAACCGCCGATCGCTCTACCTGGGCGAGGGCATTGCCCACGGCTTTCAAACTCTGCTGCCCGACACCGAAGCCCTGTATCTCGTGAGCGAGCCTCATGAGGCCGAGGCGGAACGAGGAATCCGCCCGACCGATCCCAAGCTCGGGATCGACTGGCCGATGACGATCGCCGATCTGTCGGTGAAGGACCAAGCCTGGCCTCTGCTGGACTGAGACGAACCTCTAGGAGGCCTCAGTGATTGTGCTCGGAATGGTCGAGCAGCTGGCGAGGTGGTCGCCGAGCCGCAGGCCGAGGGCGACGTCGGTGAGCGTGGGGTTGGCGTAACCATTGGTGGGGAATACTGCGGACCCCACCACATACAGATTTTCGTGGTCGTGGGTTCGGCAATTTGGATCGACCACCCCCGATTCCGAGTCGAGCGACATGCGGGCGGTCCCCGCTGCGTGATGGCTCGAGAACTTGACCACGTGACGGTTGGCCGGGGTTCGGTGGATCGGACCGAACGCTGACTCGAGCGCATCGAGGACCGGTTGGGCTGCAATATCGGCCAGGCGTCGATCGTCGGCATTCCAGTTCCACGTGATCCGCGGGTGATGCCAACCGAGCTTGGTTTTCTGTTTCGAGAGCTGTATTCGGTTCTCGTCTCTCGGCCGTTGCTCGGCCAAGGCCAGAATGTCGAATCGGCCACCCGATTCGGCCGTGTTGCTCTCGGCCCACCACCCGTTCTCGAAGGACCAATCGGTGTTGGAGCGACGGCTTCGAGTCCGGAGCAAACGAACGAGATCGGGAGCTCCGGTGACGGTTCGCATCACATGGGCCGCGGTGTTGCGATTGAAGCGGACACTGCGCAACTGATCGGCCAATTCCTGGGCCCCACGTAGTCCGCCGAGAATACGCCGGGGTTCGGGTTGGGTGGTTGCTGCCTTGATGGGCAAGACCGTTGCTGCGAGCGCCATGACTTCGGGGGAGCTCGAGGTCACGAGCTTCGGCCAGAGGACCCCCGTGTCCGAGACGCTCGAGGCGGCGAGGCACCGTAGTGAGTCGTGGTCGACGTCGGGCTTGATTTCGAGCGTGCCAATGCGCAGTTGCGGATGATCCATCAGGCCGCGTCCGAGCAGGTCGGAGGAGTTGGCGGCGTGACGTCCCCCGGACCATGAACTCTCCAGGAGGATCCGAGTCGATTGGTAGAGGCCGGCAGCGAGAATGAACCGTTCGGCGTGAACCTCGATGGTGTGGCCCGTCAGAGCCCGGATGACAGCATGATCGATCCGACCGTCCGGACGGATGACGAACTTCCAGACCGGCGCGTTGGTGATCACCTGGGCCGAGCCAAAACGGGCAGGCCCGGGATTTCCGATCAGCGAGCGGTCGACACACCAGAACGGGGCCGACGGTGCGGTGAGGTCATCCAGCGGAGAGCTTGCGGTGTCGGGGCGGCGGAATTCGAACTCGGCCTCGGCCTGGAGGTAGTAAGCCTCGAGATCGGCGTAGTCGAGTGGCCACCCGGGAATCCCGAGGCCCGGTCGGGGGGCGAGATCCGAAGCCGTCAACCGGGCGAGTCGGATGCCGGTGCCGGCGGCATCGGGACGCAGACGAACCGCTGGTAGATCGAGCGATCCACCGAGCCGGATCGACGTCTGACCGGACGGATCCTGGGCATGGGTGCCCGTCAGCGGAATGTCGGGCCCCGTGGCGTGTTGGAGACGCCTGATGGTTGGGCCCGTGCCGCCGGCTTCGAGGACCAGGATCGCTTCACCCGATTTGCTGGCCCGACGGGCCACAGCCTGAGCCGTGGCCCCCGAACCGATGATGCACAAATCGCAGGACATTCGTTTCGTGTCCCGATCGATCGCCGCAAGATCGGTGGCCCACAACGAAGGGTCGCTGCTGCCGCCATGTGGATCTGTCATCGACCGCCCGCCGATTGTCCAAGGGGTGAAGAGTTGGGTTGCGTGTCACAAAGCTAGTCTGTTCTGCGTTGAACACGAACGACTCCGGGCCCGAAACACGACGGCCGGAATCGGCTGTGGGTCCACGTCGGCTCGTGCCGGGATTCAATGATTCGGTTTCCCACCAGGAAAATTCAGCCCGTCGATCAGGAGAGCAAAACCGTTGATCATCGTCGATCGAGCTCTGGAGAAACGTCATCGCGAGGGCAATCCGGTGCGGGTGGCGGTGACGGGGGCCGGATTCATCAATCGGGGTATGACGAATCGCATCGTCAACCACACGCCGGGCATGGATCTGTCGGTCATCGTCAACCGAACGGCGGCCAACGCCATCCGCTGCTTCGCCGAAGCCGGCATCGACGATCCGATCGAGGTCAACACGGTCGCTGAGTTGACGGCCGCGATCGAAGTCGGGCGTTGTGCGTTCACCGACGATTACTCCGTCGCCACGGGATGCGAATTGATCGACGTCTTGATCGAGGGCACGGGCACGATTCACTACGCCACCCCAATCGTCGAGGCGGCAATCCAGGGCGGTCAGCACGTGGTGATGCTCAATGCAGAACTCGATGCCGTGATCGGTCCGATTCTCCATCGTAAGGCCGAAGCTGCGGGTGTCGTCTACACCGGATGCGACGGCGACCAACCCGGTGCGCAGATGAACTTGATCCGGTTCGTCGAGGGCATCGGGGCCCGTCCCCTCGTGGCCGGGAACATCAAGGGCATGCTCGATCACCACCGCACGCCGGCCACGCAGGAACGGTTCGCCGCAGAGTGGGGCCAGACCGCCGAGATGGTCACGAGTTTCGCCGATGGCACGAAGATCGCGTTCGAGCAGGCAGTGGTTGCGAACGCAACCGGATTCTCCTTGGCCGAGCGCGGCATGCTCGGCCTCCATTACGACGGTTTCATCGACGATGTGGTCGGTATGTACGACCTCGACATGCTCGAGGAGCGGGGTGGGATCGTCGAGTATGTGGTCGGTACCCGGCCGGGTCCGGGGGTGTACGTCTTTGCCGTTCACGACGACCCCCAGCAACACATCTACCTGAAGTACGGGAAATTGGGGGAGGGTCCGCTCTATTCCTTCTACACGCCTTACCACCTCTGCCACTTCGAAGTGCCCAACTCCGCCGCTCGCGCCGTCTTGTTCCACGACGCCACGATTGCCCCCACGCACGGGCCGCAGGTCGACGTCGTCACCGCCGCCAAGTCGGATCTCACCGCAGGTGCCACACTCGACGGGTTGGGGGGTTTCCACACCTACGGCCTGTGTGAAACCCACGCCCAGACCCGATCCGAAAATCTGCTCCCGATGGGTCAGGCCGAGGGTTGCACGCTGGTGCGAGACGTTGCAGAAGGTGAATTGATAGCGGTCGGTGACGTCCAGATTCCCCCTGGTCGACGGGTCGACGTGTTGCGAAGTGAACAGGACCGACTCTGGTCGGTATGAATGGTTCGATCTCTTGTGGTATCCAGACACTCGGTCGTGTCCGCGGCATAACATGTCGCCTCACTCAACAGCAGCTCAGGTGCGGTGACCACTGATGATGTATGAAACCCAATCGAGCGCTCAGACGGCTCGCCTCGAGGACTACATCCGAGCTGTCAGGGCCCGCCTGCCGCTCGTGATCGTGTCGGTTCTGGCTGTCATGGCGTTCGGCTACTGGCTCACGAGTACGAGAGCCGAGAGTTACAGCGCCACGGCCGTGGTGGCGCTGGGCCCCACGCCGGTCCTCTCGAACAACCCGAACTCCCTGACCGCTCCCAACCTCGATCTCGAAAGTGAGGTACTCAAGGGCAACGCGATTGCCGCCGCCGTCGTCGAGGAGCTGCAGGTCGACGTCGCTCCGGGGGTTCTGCTGGCGGATCTCGATGTCACGTTCGTGCCCCAGAGTTCGGTCCTCCAGGCCACCTTCACGGGTCCTGATCCCGAACAGGCAGCCCAGATCATCAACAGCTTCATCTCGGTGTACGTAGCCCAACGCGAGAATGCTGCGGTGACGTACTACACCGACGTCATCACGGTCATCGAGAACCAGGTCGCCGAGAATCAGGCGGTGCTTGATCAGCAGGATGCCGCCGTCGAAGCGGCCCAAGCGGCCCGCGCCACCTTCCTCACCACGGCTGATCCCGACGAGCGAGCCCTGCGAATCGCCGACATCGACGCCGAACTCCAGTCGCTTCGTAACGACCAGAACCAGTCGGTCGCAAAAGTCCGGGGGGTGGTCCAAACCCTCGAGGACGCCCGGTTCCGTCTCGAAACTCGCCAACCCACGGCCGATGTCATTCGGTTCGCCGAGCCTCCAACGTCACCCGACGGCATCCCGGCATCGATCATCACCGTCGGAACGGGAATCCTCGGACTCATCATCGGTGTCGTGCTTGCGTTCGTCCTGGAACGTCTCGACACCACGGCCCGAGACGAATCCAGCCTGGCGCTTGCGATCGGGTCGAACGTGGTGGCCGAGATCCCGAGCTTCGGTTTCGGAAATCGTTCCGGGCCGGCGAGCCTGGTGATGCTGTCCGAAGCCTCGACGCCGAAGATCCAACACTCGAAAGAGGCATTCCGCCGCCTACGGACCTCGCTGCAATTTCTCGCACCGATCGAAGGTGCCGATGGTTGTTTCGTCGTGGCCTTCACGAGCGCCTATCCGGGTGAAGGGAAAAGCACCGTCGTGGCCAACGCGGCCGTGGCGTTGGCCCAGGGTGGCAAACGAGTCGGTGTGTTGTCGGCCGATCTCCGCCGTCCCACCCTCGAGGCGATCTTCGGTTTGCAGGACGAGTCCGGGCTGTCCGATTTCCTGGGGAGCGATGCCGAGACTCCCACGGTGCTCACCACCGCGGTTCCGAACCTCTGGTTGATTCCTGCCGGCGCCACACCAGCCAACCCGAGCGAGTTGCTCTCGTCGGACCGATTCCCCGAACTGATCAAAGCGCTGCGGGTCGATCTCGATTTCGTGCTGATCGACACACCGCCGGTCCTGTCGACTGCTGACGCACTCGCCGTTTCATCGAAGACCGACGGGGTACTCGTCGTTGTGGACTCTCGTGAGACGGGAACCGAAGATCTTCTGAAGGTTCGGGGTGAAATCGAGCGCTCGGGTGCTCATGTCTTGGGCGGCATTCTCAATCGCGACCGCCGGCGGCGGGGTTCGATCTTCAAGCGAGATCGGTACTCGTATCACAAGCTGGCCTCGTGATCGAGAGCCCGCACACAACCCTCCGGACGAGCGAGTCGCCAGCGAAAGTGGCGCGAGTCGGTTCCCTGCGGGCAGCACCGATCGGCCGGATCCCAAAGCTCAGAATCGTCGAGCGTCCGGGATTCTCTGAACGCATCCTCGTCATCGCACTCATCTTCATCAACCAATTCGGCACACCGGCCAGCTGGTTCACCGAGAACACTGGATCGGCTTCCGGGCCGGACAGTGATTCCTTGCTCACGGTCGGCACACTCGTCGGCGTTTCGATCTTGCTCTTCGGTCTCGTCGGGAACGGTGATGCCCTCGTCCGGGTGTTGTCGGCCGACACCTTCGCCAACATCTTCGTCTTCCTGATCATCGCGTCGCCGTTCTGGTCCGACTACTTCGGCGAGAGTTTGGCCGGCGCCGTCAACTTCTCCTTGATGTTTGCGTTCGCCATGATCCTCGTGGTCCGCTTCACGCTGCGAGACGTGATCGGTCTTTCGGCGATCGCATCGATCATCGGGCTGACGCTGGACATGATGTGGATCCTCGCACTCGGTCCACTCGGCCGTTCGAGTTCGGGTGCCTGGGATGGTCTCGCCACCCAGAAGAACGGCCTGGGCAACCATGGCGTGATCGGCGTTCTGGTCCTGCTGTTGGCGGCCCGTACGTTCCGGCGATTCCGGGTGCCCCTCTACAGCTTCGCCGGGCTCGCCCTCGTCATTCTCATCGGTTCCGCCAGCAAGACATCGCTGGCAGCCGGAATTCTCACGGCCTGCGCACTGGTCGTCTATGTGGCCTTCCGGTCCAAGAAAACTCTTTTCGGCGCGGTGTTGTTCACGCTGGTCACCACATCGACCGTTGCCGTTGCGTTCGCCACGGCGAATATCGGGCTCATCGCCTCCTGGCTCAACAAGGATGTGACGCTCACCGGTCGAACCGACTTCTGGCCTGTGGTTGTCGATGCGATCAAAGCCCGCCCGATCCTCGGGTACGGCTACGACGGGTTCTTCCGTGGTCCGCTCAGCCCGGCGCACGACGTCATCGTCCAAGTCGACTGGGGTCCGACTCACGCCCACAACGCCTTTCTGCAGATTGGGCTCCACGTGGGTCTCGTCGGTTTGTTCTTCTTCCTGGCCATGAATGTCAGAGCGTTGATTCGAGCAACCAACCACGTCCGCTGGGTGAAGGGCCCCGCAGGTCTGTTCCCGATCGTCTACCTCACGCTGTCGCTGATGTTGTCGTTCACCGAATCGGGCGTGATCGGTCAGCGTTATGGCCTCGCACTCTTCTTTGTGGCCGTCTACTGGGCGCCCTTGGGCACCGACACAGCAAAAAGCCACATCCGAGCCATCTTGCCGCCTTCGGATCGAGAGAGTGATGAATCCGACCGCGATGAGTCGGCGCCCCAGGTCCGAAGAACACATCAGCCGGGGGCGAGGATCCCCTCGTAGGCGTCGACCAGCTCGGAGAACGGATTTTCCCGTTCGGCAGAGTCAGCCACGCGATGTGGGCATGAAGCCGCGAGTTCGTTGACCGCTTCGTTCCAAGCGGGCTGATCGCCCAAGGCGACGTATCGTCCGTCCTCGCCGAGAATGTCCCGGTTGCCCCGGATGTCCGAGGCGAGAATCTGCAGGCCGCCATTTCTTGCTTCGAGGACAGCCAGCGATCGATTCTCGGCAACGCTCGGAAAGATCAGAGCATCACTCGCGGCGAACACCGTGGGGATGTCGTCGGGCGAAACATGTCCCAGAACGAGGATGCGATCAGCGGCTGCTGCCGCCAGTTCCAGAACGGCGGAGTACTCATCGTCGGGCTTTCCGACCATGATCAGGCGGGCTGTGGGATTCTGAAGTACCGCCTGGGCCGCGACGATGGCACCCTTCTTCTGGCTGATGGCTCCAACGAAGCAGAAGACGGGATCGTGATCGGCGATTCCAAGATCGGCCCTCGCTTCGCTCTTGGTCGGCAGACTGCGGGTCGGGACTTCGTTGCGGATCAATCGGACCCGCTGCCGGTAGCGGCGGGGGAATTTGCTCACGCGGTCGACGGCGAGATCCGAGACCAGGACGATGTCGGTGTATACGCCGAGCGTGCCCCAAATGGCATCGCTGACGTAGAACGGCCACCCGAGGTCCCGTCCGTGAGGCTGGTGATGCAGGCACACACGGACTGGCACCCGCCGAATGAGCGCCACGGGAAGGCCGATCAACGAGGCAACTTGCGTGTGGGAGACGACGGCGTCGGGCCGTTCGGTCTTCAACCACTTGAAGAGGCGGGCGGAGGCCCGAAGAACCGAAATCGGAGTCGGCGGACCATTCCAGAGAACCGTCCAGTCATTGCTGACTGCACCGAGGTCGCCGGATCCGTTCACGTAGCCCAAGCTGGCGACCGAATGGCCCCGCTCCTCGAGCGCAGTGGCGAGATAGCGGGCGAACGCCTCGCCACCTCGGTCTTGCACCCGGAAGAACAGTTGGCCCACCTTTGCCATTCGCTGAGAGTATCGGTGCGGTCCAGGGGAACGTCCCGGTTCTGCAGGCCGCTGACTCAAGGCAGGGCAAGACCGGTGTTGGCCGCGAGGTGGGCATAGAGGTCATCGACCGAATATCGGTTGTCAGGGTCTGCGACCATCGAACTCCAATCCCACCAGACTCGTCGTATCGGCAGACGGGTGTCGAAGTCGTTGTAGGAATGCCAGTGGTAGTAGCTCAGGACGGCGTAATCATTGTCCACCGTCTGGTTGTAATAGCCGAATGGGCCCTGGTAGTCGGCGATCAAGACACCGTCTCGCCAGATCTGAACGAACCCGTCGGCTCCCACCTTGGAACGAACCACAACGTTCTTCCAGGTGTTGGATGGCGTTTGTTTCTCCGAGAAAATCACTTTCCCGTCACCACATGGTGGCTTCTTCGTGGGGACTTCGCAGCTCGAGTACTTGATGAAGATCTGTAGGTCCGACCCGGTGACCATCCAGGCCAGATACGGGTTGAGTCCTGACGAATGATCGCCGTCGTGGTACTGCGTGAGAATCTGTTGATCCGCCGCCCCGTTCGTTCCGAAATCCTCGTGCATGTAGCGGAACGTGTGCCACAACGTTTGGCCCCGCGGCAGCTTCGGCCGGTCGATCTGGGCGATTTGCACTCGCGACCCGTCATGGAACAACGGATCTCGGTAGCTGCCCGACGCGTTGTATTCCACTGCGAATTGGAGAACCGTTCGAGAGGGATCCCGAGGATCGGGTGTGAGCCCGAGTCTGAGGGTCTGGCCATCAGACATCGCTGGTCCGTGCAGACCACTGTCTGGTAGCGGTCCGTTGGTCACCTTTCCGAGAGCGACTGACTGCCCCCAGTTCTGGGTACTGAGTGCTTTGCGAGGATTGACGGACACCAAGACGGCAGCGGGGTCGATCGGGTCGGCGGTGGATCGAGGCTTGGCGGCCGGGAGTTGAATGGTCGCCTCGGTCGGTGGCACGGGGGCCTGGGTCGTCGTTGGTCGGGTCGTCGGTGGTTGGGTCGTCGGTGGTTGGGTCGTCGTCGGCTTCGCCGTGGTTGGCGGGGGTGCGGTTGCCGCTGTTGACGTAGGACTCGGGGTCGGTGCCAACGCCGCCGGAGGAGCCGTCGTCGAGGACGAATCCGTGTCGTTGGGTCGACCCGCCTTGCCCCGGTTCGAATCGGAGCCCTTCTTTCGAGAAATGAGCCGACCCTTGCCGGACGTGGATCCATCGAGTCGGGCTTCCCGTCGATTCCGTTGCGAACTCGTTGCCGAGTCGAACAGGAGGCTCTCGGGAGCCTCGTCGGTCGTTTGACCGCCCGATGCCGTGACCGACTCGGTGGATGGATCCGGCCCGGCGACATAGCCAAGGGCGGGGAGGGTGCCGGCCGCCACGAGCATGGCGACGAGGCTCTTCAGCGAAAGAAAGCGGAGAATGATGATGACTCCTGTTGGAAGCGAACTCCGTTCGTGCCGTAGGGGGACGAACGTGAAATAAGTTCTTGCGAATGTTTCGTAACCTGATCGTCACGTTAAGCAACGGCCTTGAGTATTCCTGCAGCGTGTTCCGTGTCGATTGATCTAGTCGCGCTTACGTATGGGCAGGTCAGACCGCCGATTCGGGTGTCAGCGAAAATTCAAAAGAATTTCCGCCGATCTGGTCGTTCTCGTCCCCCGGACATCGAAGACGCGATCGACTCGGCGCACTGCAGAACGATGGGCTCGACGATGATTCGACGAGTGGGCAGTCGCTTCTCGTGTCGACGAAATCGACGTCGCTGGCGCGAAAATCAGGACGCGATCATTCGGGTCGAAGCCCGGGCCCGTCGAATGCCGGCTGCCTCGGCGCCAATGCCAACCGACGACCCGCGCCGCTCGGTGTCAGCGGCCGCTGGTGTCAGCGGCTGGCAGGTTCGAGCGCTCCGACCGATCCGGGAAGTGGGCGGTCGACGCCGGTGGCGTCGGTCGTTGATTGTTCGGCGGGGTCTGCGGCTCCAACCACGACCGATGAGCCGAGCGGGCGATGGAATCCAAAGGATTCGGCACCGGAAATCGACGCCAGCACATCGCGGTCGGCCAGGAGCACGTTGGATTCCCCGGGAGGCAGAGGTCCTTCGGCGATCATGTTGTTGCCGAACACCGCTTCGGCCCCGTCGGAGACGTGGAAGCCGGGGATGCCACTTCGGTTGATCACCAGATTGTTGTAGAACTTGATGTCGGTGCCAGCCGAGGCGACCATTTCGGCTTTGCCCCCATTGAGATCGTCACTACGGACATTGCCGATCAGCGTGTTGTTTCGCGCCACCACGTTGCTCGAATTGAACACGTGGATGCCACGGCCGCCGTTGTCGATGCACGTGTTGTTTTCGACGAGAGTGGAACCCTGATACTTGGTTTCGTTGAAGAAATCGATGATGATGCAGTTGCCGTCGGTGAGCTTGTCTTCACGGGACAGAACCCCGTTGTAGTTCCCGACGACGTAGTTGTTTCGAATGATGTTCGACGGTCCGTTTTCCACGACGGGACCAATGGGCTCGTAGATCGATATTCCGCTGCCCTGGAAGAAGCTTCTCATGGCATTGCCCCGGACCGTGTTGTTCTCCGCCAGGAGACCGGTGCTCTGAATCAATGAGATTCCGGCGCCGCCGAATCCCTCCATGTAGTTGTTGAGAACCCTGATGTCATGGCTCTCTTCTTTTACGAAAACGCCGCTGCCATGGATGCTGTCGTCGCGACCGAGCATCGTGAAGCCCGATATCTCGATGAAGGAAGCACCGACAACGGCGAAGGCATTACCCCATTCGCCGCCGGCGTCGATGGTCACCTCTTCGTCGGGGTACGGGGTCAGCACGATCCAATTGTCGGCGGTTCCGCTGTTTCGAATGATGTTGCTGCCGAGGTCGATGTCGTTGTATGTGCCGGCCCTGAAGTAGATGGTGGTACCCGGCTCGGCCATGTCGAACGCATCCCTCGGGCGGAGTATCGGGTTGTCGACAGAACCCGTGCCGTTCTCGCCAGCAGCGGCAGCGTCGACGACGAGATACGGCTCGTCGAGCGGTACGGCGGGAATGGAGGTGGTGGTGGCGCTACTCGTTGTGGTGTTCGCTGTTGTGGTGGTTGGAGGGGCCGCTTGTGGCGCCGAAGACTCATCGGCGAGGGATGTTTCGGGCCGCGGCTCCGATGTGCAGGCAACGGCGATCGCCGCGACTCCGAACAACTGGAGGAGCCGTCTGAAGCGCGGCGAACTGTGACTGCCCATCCCAGCAGTCTGGCATGGAGATTCGTCGATGCGTTTTCGGCACGAATGCCGGAGAATCAACTAAGCCTTCGTGATCGATTCGTAGACCCCGAGCGTTCGAAGCGCGATCGAGTCCCAGGACAGCTGGTTCTGAGCCCGTTCGTAGGCCCCCCGTTCGAGCTGGTGCCGTTGATTCTGGTCGGTGAGCAGCCGTGTGATGGCCTCAGCCAGCTCCGTCTCATTGCATGGTTCCACCAAGAGCCCCGAAACGCCGTCGGCGACGACTTCGGTCAATCCTCCGACGCGTGTGGCCACCACCGCCCTTCCGAGCCCCGCCGCGAGGGCCGCGACGCCGCTCTGCGACGCCTCCCGATACGGAAGCACGATCACCGCGGCATCCGAGAACAGCGACACCACTCGATCATCCTGGATGTGACCGTCTTCCACCATGAGCCAATCCTGCTGCTCGTCATCGAAGTCCGACGCACCGGTTCCGGCGATCGTCAGGGTCGCCTCGGTTACATGGCGGCGAACACTCGACATGGCCGTGATCAGATCTGGCAGGCCCTTGTAGTCGTGGACCCGGCCGAAGAACAACACACCCGTTCCGGTCGATGGGGCCAGTGGCAACTGCGAGGGCGGCAGGTAGACCGACCCGAGCTCGCCGTGAGGAATGACCACGATCTTGGTCGGATCGATGCCACGGGCGATGGCTTGGCGACGAACGGATTCGGCGTGGACGATGACGCGATCGGCCATCCGGGCCAGGGAACGGATGACCGCGAATGTGCCCGGAATGACGTTGCCATCGCCTGGATGAGGCTCCATGTCGTGGATGGTCAGGACGAGTGGACTGCGGCGGCGCCGCACCCGAAAGGCGAGATCGACCCACGGATTGCCGGCCGCCTGCCAGTGAACCACGTCGGCTTCGACCCGGTTGACCGCGCCAACCGCTTGCCAGGCATCGATGGGCGATCTCGGGTTGCGGAACCGGCGAAGCTGGACGGTCCTTGCTCCCTGGAGTAGTGGGAGCACCGTGCGCTTGGTCGCCCCGCTCGAGATCGACGTGACCGACAATTCGACGTGATTTTCCAAGGCGGACGCAAGGCACAGCACGTAGTCGCGGAAGCTCTGATGAACGAGGTGGACCTTTGCGCTCACGATGCTTCCTCGGGTCGCTCGCTCAACGTTGTTCCAGGCGGTGGCATGCGAGGTAGACGAGGATTGCCAGCAGAGTCTCGGCCCCGAGCGTCGTGCCCGCCGCTGCGGTCCACGAACCATCGGGAATGAAGATGAGGTTCCCGACCAGGTTGACCACGGTGGCAACGACGGTGAGCCTCAGACGTTGGCTCTGGAATCCCGCTGCGGTGAGGACGTTGCCGAACGAGAACTGGATGCCCTTGATCATCGGCAACGGGGCGAGCAGTCGGACGACATCGGCGGATTCGGCGAAACTCGAAGGAAGGACCTTTGCCATCAGCGGCGCTCCGAAGAAGAGCGCAACGCTCACGACGGTGGTCACTGCGGTGGCGAGTTTGGCGATGTGGCGGCCGGTCTTCATGGCGGGACCGATTCCGAGGGCCCCCGCCTTGAACAACGGCCGGTCGTTGGCCTTCAGAAGTGCCATCAGCGGAATGAACCCGAGCGACACCAGTCGGTAGCCGGCGGCATAGAAACCGGCGGCGGCGTCGTATCTGTAATGCAGCAGGATGGGCCGATCGGACGCGGCGAGGAAGCCTTCAGTGGTCGATCCGAAGGCGTAGGTCAGTCCCTCCCGATAATCGTTCGTACGGGGCCAACAAGGGATCGGAAAGGATCTCGTTCGGAGCGCCAGAACCCCATGAGCGGCGACAGCGGCGCCGGCCCCGGACACAGCCGTGACGATGGCCCAATTCGCCAGGTTGCGTTCGTCGAGGAGAATGAAAATACCGAGACCGACAAACCTCATCACCGACGCCGCGATACGGATGAGCGCTCCGAGCCGGATCTGGCCCAGGGCCACCGTGTACGTGATGGCCAGCTCGACGAGCCAGAACGCAGTCAGTTGGCCCAACAGATAAATGGCAACGGTGGTTCGACTGATCTCGGGAACGACGGCAGGCGCAACGGCGGTGACGAGCAGGATCGCAACCGAGGTTCCGATCGTCGTGACCGAGAGCGCGAGTCCGAGATCACGCGTTGGTTCTTTGGTGACGACGATGTTGCGCAGGAGTCGCCAGACCGACCCGAAGGTGGCGATCGGCCCGACGATGGCGGCCACAGCGGTGAGTCCACCGAGGCGTCCGTAGTCCTCGAGTGATATGTACTGAGCGAGGACAATGAAGATGAACGCGCTGGTGAAGAGGTTCAGGACCTCGATCACCAGCGACCATCCGAAGCGCGTCGCCAGCCGGGCCAACGGACCAGCGCGAACTTCTTTCGACAACTGGTCTTGATCAGTCACGAGTCTGATCGTCGGGTTCGGCGAGAATCCGCTCGTAGGCGCGGAGGAGCTCCGGCTCTGAATGCTCCCAAGCCAGTTTGGTCTCGATCCGTTCTCGACCGATCGCACCCATTCGTCGGCGCTGGTCGGGATCGTCGATGAGGCCGATGATCACCTCGGCCAGTGCTCGCTCGTTGTTGGGCTCGGCGTAGATGGCGGCCTCTTGGGCCGAGACCCGTCCTTCCTTCAAGTCGTAGGACGCGATCGGAAGCTCGAAGTACATGTACTCCATGATCTTGTTCATCGTGCTCTGGTTCGACCATGGCGTGAGCGGGTCGGGATCGACTCCGACATCGGCCGAGGAGAGCACCTCGCACAGATCGTCGTCGGAGACTCGCCCGGTGAAGGTGCAGTAGTCGTCGATTCCGATCTCGGTTGCGTAGTCTCGAATGGTCGGCTGATGGGGGCCGCCGCCCATCAAGACGCAGTGGATGTCGGTGCGCCCGAAGTCGTCGCGGATGATCTTCACGGCCCGAACCAGGTGGTCGACACCATCTTGTTCACAGATCTCGCCGAGATAGGCGATGAGGTGTTCCCGTCCGTGTCGCCACTTGGTGTTCGGCGCCACCCGTGCGAGCCGCGTGAGGTCTGGTCCGCTGCGAACGACGATCACGTCGTCGGGAGCCATCCTGCCCCGATCGACGGCGATGGCCTTGTGGCTCTCGTTCGTTGTGATCACGAGCTGCGCGGCCCGGAACGTCTCGCGTTCGAGAAACAGGAGACCTCGCCGCATCAGGGGTGAGGCGTCGGCGCCGAATTTGGCGTCGTACATCTCCGGAGACAGGTCGTGGTGATCGAACAGGAACTTCTTGCCCCGGGCCCGGGCCAGCCAGCCGAGGATGAAGTACGTCTCCGGCGGGTTGCAGACGTGCAAGACGTCGAAGCCGCGGCGGGCGCTGATGCGAGCCAATTTCATCGCCGTCCGCAGGAAGCACCACACGAACTCGAAGATGAAGCCGAGCCTGCCGTTGGCGTCGAGTGGCAACCGGTAGCGGTGGATCCTGATGCCCTCGATGATCTCGAACGACTCGTCGTAGCCCTTGGCCTTGGGGCAGATGCAGGTCACGTCGTAGCCGGCCCTGGTCAACGATGTGGCCTCGAGCCACACCCGTCGATCGAAGGGCACCGGGAGGTTCTGTACAACGATCACCACTCGAGTCTTGGGTGACCGCTTGAAGAATTTCGCTTTGAACGAGGTCATGCCCATCCGAGTCCCTCGATCGCAGCCGAGGCCGGAGCGTCTCGGGCGATTCCCACGAGATCGATGACTTGCTGATCAGCGCTCACTCGCTGATGGACCGTCGCAAACTCGGGATTCGAGTTGCCCAGCAGGACGGTGCCGGCATTCTCGATTGCTTCGTCGATCGAACCGACCAGGAGTTCGCCAACGTGGGGGAGGTGCTGCTCGATGAACTCCTTGTTGGCGCCGATCAGTCTCGAAACATTGACATTGGCGTCGAAGATTCGAAGGCGATAGCCCTTGCCGATCAGGCGCTCGGCCAGCGCCACCATCGGCGCTTCCCGGAGGTCGTCGGTTCCGGCCTTGAAACTCAAACCGAGAATGGCGACATCTCGGGATCCTGCGGCGGTGACGAGGTCGAAGGCGGCGTCCATGTGTCGCTCGTTCGAGGCCAGAACACTGTCGAGTACGGGAGTGGACAAATCGAGTGAGCGCGATCGGTAGGCGAGGGCTCGAACGTCCTTGGGGAGACAGGAGCCGCCGAACGCCATGCCCGGCTTGAGATATTTGGACGAGAGGTTGAGCTTCTCGTCGAGGCAGAAGATGTCCATGACTTCGTGGCCATCGATGCCGAGCTTCTTCGAAACTCGCCCGATTTCGTTGCCGAACGCCACTTTGAGTGCGTGCCAGTTGTTGTCGACGTACTTGACCATCTCAGCCACCTCGAGATCCACGACCACAACAGTGGCGTCCCCCTTCGACACGAGCGGACGAAGCGTATCGATGGCTCGCTGGTCGGATCCTCCGATGACGACTTTGGGTGGATCGTAGAAGTCGGCCACCGCACTGGCTTCACGGAGAAACTCCGGGTTCATGCACACGCCGAAATCGACGCCGTGCTTCTTGCCCGATTTCGCCTCCAGCACGGGGATCACCACATCGCGTGTCGTGCCCGGGAGCACGGTGCTGCGAATGACCACGGTGTAGTAGCTGGGTTTGGTGGCGAGGGCCGAACCGATGTCGGCGCAGGCGCGTTCGAGGTAACGCAGGCTGAGGGACCCGTTGGCTTCACTCGGTGTGCCAACACACACGAAAGCCAGATCGCTTGCCGCCACGGCGTCAGCAGCCGATGTCGTTGCGGTGAGGAGGCCGCTCGCAACCTGCTCGGACACCATTTCCCCGACCCGTTCCTCGATGACCGGGCTGTGACCGCTGTTGATGAGGTCGGTTTTCGTCTCGTTGGGGTCGACCCCGATGACGACGTTTCCGTCGGCCGCCAAGCAGGCGCTCGAAACGGCACCGACGTATCCGAGGCCAAAGACAGCAATTTTCATGGACTTCTCCTTGAGCCGGCGGCTCGACTAACCCGCACCGTCCGGTTCGGAAGATTCTGGTTCGGAAACCACAGTTGCGAAGACGACGGTGGTCCGAAGTATGCGGTCGACGGAAGCATTGAACTGCCCGACAAGGACGTTCGTCGGAATTTTCGTTCCGAAGACCGGGGACATCCAACCCAGTGGAGGCTCGCTCTCCCCATGAGAGAGTGTCCACGTTGCATCTTGATCGAGCACGAGCGCAGCTGAGTGGGGGTTTCCCTGCTCGGACCAGTTGAGTTCGGCCTGACCTTCGACAAGGGCCACCGTGACGTCGGGTCCGAAGTGGAAGGCGATGGTGGCGGGGTGCGATGTGTCGGCGTCGGCCCCGAACGAATCGATCAGTTCAATTCGCTGGGATTCGGTCTGAAGTTCTACGGAGCGACGGTGCGTGATCCCGAAACGTTCGACGTATCCGTCGTGCTCGGCGCTGCACCGATCGGAACCGACGGAGATCAGCGTGCAGTGCGCCTTCTGGGTCCAGAGGAAGGGTCCAGCGATTCTCGATTGGTTCTGTCCGCCGATCGTCACCGTGTTGTGAGCCGCGGTACCCCGGAAGTAGTCGCGCCAAGCGGGCTCGCCGTGGTAACAGTACGTGCCCGGATCGATCAGGATCGGAACCGCCCGATGTCTGACCTCGATCGACAAGGCATCAGCATGTCCGTGTGCGGCGGTGGACAGATAGCCGAGCGGACCGTGGTCGAATCGCAGCCAGATCCCGTCGTCGGATTCGTCGGAGCGGAGAAACGTGAGGCCGGCGTCGGGGAAGTGGCTGGGCCGCGCCGACGGCCGTGTCGGTGTTCGCTCCGCTGGCGCTGGCTCCAGGAGACGGTCGACGATCGCAGCTCGAACATTGCCGCCACCGAGGTCGGGCCACCAGGGCTGTCGTCCGACAAGTGTTGCTCCGATCGCCATGAGGTCGGCAATTCGATCGGCGGCTAGGGGATCGAGGAGGAATCCGTGGGCATCGTCGGAGTCACCCTGGTGGTGCGGTTGCCCTGCCTGGTCGAGCGTGGCCGCAAGAGCGTCGAACGCTCGCGTCAAGATCGGTCGTAGCTGGTCCGCAACCGGGTCGGAGCTCAGGGACGCCTCCACTTGGGCACTCACGGCCAGTTCGAGAACGAAGGCGTGGTAGTCGCTGGCCAATTCTTTGTTCAGTCCGTCTCGGAACGTCTGCTCATCGAGGGCAACGACGAGGCGGGATCCCGACTCGCTCCGCCACCGGGCCGAGTCCTCGTAGAAATCGAAGACGGTTGCGGCCACGAACTGTCCGCAGAGCTCAGCGATGAGGTGGTTGTTGGCCGAACTGCCCTTTGCGTGGAGCGCATCGAGCCACTGTTGGTGACGAGCGAGCTGATCACGAAACGATGGATTGTCCTCGAAATGGCGTCCGACGGGTGCCCAGTCGTCGAGCAACCGTCGGATCCAGGCCCACGAAATCAGGCGAATACCGATTTCGATTCCACTGGTCCAATGAACGCCTAGTGGAAACGGTGCCACCCGTCGAAAATGGTCCAGTTCTTCGACGATTCGATCGGCGTAGCGATCGTGCTTGGTGACGAAGTAGGCCGCGGCGAGCATCGACAGATGTTGATGGCGGGCGAGTTCCCACGTGAACTTTATGTTCCCGACCCTTGCTTCATCGCGATGGTCGATCGTCGAAAAGAAGGTGTCATGAGGAGCGGACCGGCCCGAAACTGGGTCGACGTAATAGTCGACGTCGGCGGTGACATCGGAACGTAGGTGTCCGAACAGGGGCCATGTGCCGTCGAGCAAGCGGTCGGCCGATTCCACGAGCGCGGCGACAGCATCGGGTCGGTCGCTGATCGCTCCCGGCGGTGCGACTCGAACCGTTGGGTCGGCTGACTGCTGTGGCAGGTCGGGCAGTCGGCGCATCCAACGCATATGGGTATAGCGATCG
This sequence comes from Acidimicrobiales bacterium, assembly GCA_037969565.1. Classification (GTDB taxonomy): domain Bacteria; phylum Actinomycetota; class Acidimicrobiia; order Acidimicrobiales; family SZUA-35; genus SZUA-35. The sequence continues at coordinate 79,665 of JBBKXQ010000161.1, forward strand.
CCGACTCGGCCGGCGATTTCCGTCGGGGACATCGAAGAAAGTCGTCGTGCGTACCAGCGAAGATCCACAGCCGAACGACCCTATCTCTGGAACCGCCGTATCTCTCGAACCGCCGTATCTCTCGAACAGCCAGGTCTCTGGAACCGCCGTATCTCTCGGGGTTCGGTCAACTCGGCCGCACGATCCAACGGCAGTAATGTGGGCCGGGCTCCTACCCTGGGTCGGTGCACTTCCCCAGTTCAGTGAGGCAACGGTTGAAGCAGAGCAGACTGCTCAGCCGATTGGTCGGCGTGGCTGTCGATCGGCACGACGTTCCGTGGCGCCGAGACTGGTCAGCATTGGTCGATGACGTGCTCGCCGCCGATGCCTCGGCCGTTTCGATCGACGTCTTCGACACGGTGGTGATCCGCCCGCTGATCGGCGATCGGGCATGGCTCAGCGCCATGATCGCCGAGCAATCAGACGAGCACATCTCGGCGACCGACCAACGTCGGCTGCTGAGCAAGCGAATGGCACCGGTTGGTCACACGGCTCCGACGCTGAAGCAGATCTACGACAACGGTGAATCGCCGCTGCACGCTGACCTCTCCGCGGCCAAGGAGGTCGACTTCGAGTCGGCCCAGCTCCGGGCCGTGCCCGGAGCCGTTGAAGCGCTGACTCGGTTGCGGGAGGCGGGCGTCAAAATCTGGTTCACGTCCGACATGCACATGAGCGCAACGAGTTTGCGGGTGATACTTCAGGAACTGGGGTTGGCGACGTCGGCCGACGAGGTTCTTTCGTCATCCGACGTGGGGCGGTCCAAGTCCAAGGGGGATCTGTATCCGTTCTTGTCGAGCACATCCGGGGCCGACGGCCCCGAGCTCCACATCGGAGACAACGCCTGGGGCGATGTCACGCAGGCGCTCCGAAACGGACTGACGGCGCTGCCATTCCGGTCGGCCTGCCCCACCCGCTACGAAAAGGCGATGTCGTTTCAGCCGGGGTCGGTTGGACCGGCCATTGCTGGAGCGGCCCGACTGGCGCGGCTCGGTTCGTTTGCCCATCAGGGTGACGAGCGACTGCTGTACGAGCTCGGCACGAACGTTCCCGGTCAGACCTTCACGGCCTTTCTGCTCTGGATCAGAACCGAGTGTGAGCGGGCGGGAATCCGGCACGTCGCCTTCCTGAGTCGGGACGGTGAGTTGCCGATGAAGATGGCCGAGGCCATGGCGCCCGACCATTGGGACGGATTCGAGTTGTCCTATCTGCACGTGAGCCGTCGCGTTTGGCAGCCCGCGGCGATTCATCCTCTGGGTATCGATGAATGGATTGCGGCCGGCACCAAAACCGAGAACTCGTTCATCCACCACTACCGGGAGCAGATCCCGTTTCACTCACTGCTCGACCGGCTCGGACTCGAGCCGGCCGACTTGCCGACTGAGAGTCCACTCTCGCGTTGCGACCCGAACGCCGGCCTGCCGAACTCACTCGTACCCGATTGGGAGGTGCTCCTCGAAGATCCGGCGGTTCGTGAGCTGATTCGCCAACGTGCCTTTCCTGCCCACGAACTGCTCACGAACTTCCTTCGGCAGCAGGGCATCGGGATCCGACAACTGGCCATGGTCGACGTTGGTTGGACTGGTCGACTGGCATGGATGGTGTCGAGTCTGGTTCGAGAGGTGGCAGGAAATGAGCCGCTGCATCTGCATTTCGGTGGTGACAACGTGTCGGACGAGGTTGACGATCGAGTGCAGATCAAACGATTTGCTCTGGATGACACGCGCTGGCCGCACCCGGTGAGTCAGCCCGTGCCATGTGTCGAGGTGTTCACGGGTTCGGGGAAGGAACGACTCGTCCAATATCTGGCAGATGAGCATGGGGTTGTAGAGCCAGTGTTCGACAATCGAGTGGCGGAGATCGATTCCTCGTACCGGAGAGCGTGTTGGGATGGAGCCATCGCCACGGCCGCATCGCTACCGAGCCGAGCCACACTTGGCGCTTGGGGGCTGTCGTCCTATGACTGTGCCGAAGAGGTTCGTCGAGTGTTCTCGCTGATGTGGAACCGACCGGATCAGTCTGAAGTCGAGGCGATGCGGCGTCTTTTCGTCGAAGCTGACGACGTCGGTGAGTCGATCGGGTCGTTCGTGTCTCCGTTTACCTTGCGTGAGATCCTCGAGGCACGAGGCGGACGCCGGAAGTGGGTCAATGGATCGCTGCTTCTGACTTGGCGCCCGTACCGCACCGCGCTGGCAATCTTCTTTCGCGTCAGAGACCGATCGAGCTAGACCGACATCGCGGTCTTCAGGCCAATGTCCTTTTCGATTCTTCGGCCATCGCGTCGAGTCGGTTCCGCAGAATTGCCGTTGGCGCCAGTCCGGCGTCGGCAAGTATGGACATCCAGCGATGCCCCCAATCGTGACGCTCCAGGGCGATCGTTCGATTGTGGAGCTGTTTGGCCCGCAACTCGTCAGGTCGGGAGAGGATGTCGCTGATGATCGACGGATCACTGTGGAGGGGGAAGTACGCCCGATGACAGTCGCTGAGATCACAGGCGGCCAAGGCACGATCCGACGGCGGGAGGCCAATTGGTAGGCATCCCGCGGCAAGCGCCTCGAACAACCGCATCGGAACCTCGTGGTGACTTCCGATGATTTGTGGCTGGTCGAACTTGGCGTAGTTCGAGATCATCAGGTCGGCGTCGCAGAGTAGGTTGGCGTAGTTCTGTCGATGTTGGCTGATCGACTTCGCGGTCACGCTCGAGATCGTGTCGTGTTGGTACGGCCGACCGTGGATCTCTTGTGCGCGGAGCAGCGCCGTGTGTTGTTCGGCGTTGTACCGACCGAAGTTGACGGCCATCGTCGGCCGGGAATCCACGGGGTTGTAACGAGCCACATTGGCGGCGGGCGGAAGAAATCCGATCTTTGAACCGTGACGACCTGCGAGAGCGTCGGATCCGTCGAGGAGGCCGACGTAGATCCGGTCGAACACATCGAAGGGTTCGAGGTCGACTGGGCGGGGTTGGAGTTGACCCGGCCACGCTTCCAGCGTGTAGGC
>JBBKXQ010000162.1:0-4414 GCA_037969565.1 Acidimicrobiales bacterium
CACGCGCACCACCGCGCCGGCTCCCGGCACGCGGCCCGAGCGCAACTCGATGTCGTCACCGGCGGATGTGAACGGAACACTGTCCAGACGCAATTCGACCGGGCTCACGTCGACAACGGCCGTGCTCCACCCGGCCCGGCCGTCACCCTTGACCCGGAGATCACCCGAAACGGCCTCGGCCCTGTCGAAGGCGAAGACAATGGCTTCATCCTCGATATCGAGCACCGCGCTCACGCCGGTCGGATTCTGAGCGACCACGAGTTCGTGAAGCGCGGCGGCCACATTGTCGAAGGTCCAGCTGTCGGTGCGGTCGAGGGTGTCGACCAGCGCCAGTGCGGCGAGTCCAACAGCATCTCCTCCGGCGACGACAATCGTGAGGGGGCCGCCGCACACAACGGTTCCGTTGCCGGGAATGATCCGTGCTCCGCTGCTCATGCTTCCCATGTTTGCACGGCTGCACGAGCCGCGTGGGATGAACATTGGTGAGCCGCGTCGCCGCAAGGATGACCGCACCAGGTCGATACTCTTGCCCGGTGTCCACACCCATTTCTTCGCCGGCCTCAGCGGCAGGTTCGAAACCAGTACTCGGCGCTCCTCAGGCGGGATGGCATCGCGAGGCGACATCCGTCGAGATCGGGCGCCTTCCGGCCCACGGCCTGCCACAGCCCGATCGGAGCATCTCGCTTGACGGCGAGTGGCAGTTTCGCTTCTGGACCGGGGTCGAACCCGACGATTCGTTCGCCAAGCCGTCTTCGGATCGCACTGGCTTCGACACCGTCACAGTGCCCGGATCGTGGATGCTGCAGGGTGGAACCGACGCCGATCCGAACGCTCACCGCTTCGGGATCCCGATCTACACCAACGTGATCTACCCCTTCGACAAGTCCGACTATCCGTCGATCCCCCTCGAGGATGAGGGTGGCGATCACGTGCGCGTGATCACGGTTCCCGCCGAGTGGAGTGGTGAGCGCTTGGTTTTGAGAATCGGCGCCGCCGAGTCCGCATGTGCCGTGTGGGTGAATGGCGTGTTCGTCGGAACGTCCACTGATTCGCGCCTACCCGCCGAGTTCGACATCACCACCGTGGCCAAGGCCGGTGAGGAAACCGTCGTGGCGGTTCGCGTGCATCGTTGGAGTGCAGCCACATGGATCGAAGATCAAGACATGTGGTGGATGGCCGGCATCCATCGCTCGGTCTCGATCTACGCCACGCCCCAGGCGCGCATCGCCGACGTGTTCTTCGACACGGTGGCGATCAGCGACGATCACGCCGAGACCGAAACCCTCGTCCGTCTCGAGGGCTCCGTGCCCGACGGCAGCACGATCAGCCTCGAACTCGATGGATCATCGTCGGCCTCCACGACATCCCGGGTCGATGCCGACCAGCTGGTGGTGGAACTCGACGTTGCCGCCCCTGCGTTCTGGTCGGCGGAAACTCCGCACCTGTCGACGCTCACGGTCCGGTTGACCTCAGCCGATGGCGTCACACTCGACCAGCAGAAACTCATCGTCGGGATCCGCACGGTCGAAGTCGGCAACGGCCAATTGCTCGTGAACGGGCGGCCGATCACGATCTACGGCGTGAACCGGCATGAACATGACGGACACACCGGCCGTTGGCAGAGCGATGAGCTGCTCGAGCAGGACATTTCGCTGATGAAGTCGGCCAACATCAATGCGGTACGCACCGCTCACTACCCGAACGACGAGCGTTTCTATGCGCTCTGCGACAAGCACGGTCTCTATGTGATGGACGAGGCCAACGTCGAATCGCACGGACTCGTTTTCGACGAGCTCCAGCCCTGCAACGACCCACGCTTTGCCGCTGCCTTCATCGAGCGGGGCACCCGTATGGTCAAACGAGACCGCAATCATCCCAGCGTCATTGCTTGGTCGCTCGGAAATGAATCGGGGTTCGGGCCCAACCATCGGGCCATGGCCGCTGCCATGCGAGAACTCGACCAGTACCGGCCCGTGGCCTATCACCCTGCCGAAACCGATCCGGTGATCGACATCATCGGACCGATGTATCCCAGCCTCGGAGAGCTGGCCCGGCTCGACTCCCTCGGCGACGAGCGTCCCATCATCATGTGCGAGTACAGCCATGCGATGGGCAACTCGAACGGTGGCATCGACGGGTACTGGGCCCACATCCAATCCGCCGACCGGTCCTGGGGTGGGTTCATCTGGGACTGGGTCGATCAGGGACTGGCTCGTTACACCGCGGACGGCACCCGCTGGTGGGCTTACGGCGGCGACTTCGGTGACATGCCCAACGATCGCAACTTCAACTGCAACGGCCTGGTCGACGCCGACCGTCGCCCCCATCCCGCGCTGCATCACGTGGCTTGGGTCTACCGACCCGTCTCTGCGTCAGCCGTCGATGTCGAAGCAGGCCTGCTCGAGATCCACAACCGCCGATCGTTCGCCGATCTCGGAGATCTCGAACTCGTGTGGAGCGTCCTGGTCGACGGACTGGCCATCGCCACGGGGGCTCCGCTTCCGGCGCCGGCTCTCGGCCCCGACGAGTCGGTGGAGATTCTGCTGCCCACTCCGCTGGTCGACCTCGAACCTGGCCAGGAGGGCCACCTTCAGATTTCGTGGCGGCTCGTGGCTGCGACGGGTTCGCTGCCCGCAGGGCATGTGGTCTCTTGGGACGAGTTCGCCATGCCCGTTTCCCGACCGGCCGCTGGTGATGCCGACGTTGGACCCGACGGCATCGACGCTGGTGATGGAGCCAACGCTCGACCGCAGGCCTCGGTGTCCATCCTCGCTGATGGGAGTGCGGTGCTGGAGGCCGCCGGGAATCGGGTTGTGGTGAATGCGGTCGGTGCTCCCACCGGGCTGAGTCTCGATGGTGTCGATCTCGAAATCGATTGGAGCCGAATCGGGATTTGGCGAGCACCGACCGATAACGACGATTCGACGTTCGGTGCCGACATGGTCGTCACCCGACTCAAGACGTTCGGCCTCGACGCCGCCGTGGCCACGCAATACCAAAACACCCGGTCGGCGGTCGGCGAAGATGGGGTTGCCTCGGCCACGTTCCAGCTGTCGTTCACGGCGTCGCTCCTGGTGGCCGTCACCTGGCTCATCGCTCCCGACGGTGAGGTTGCTCTGGATCTCCAAGCATGGGCCGATCTCGGGCTCCCGCCCTTGCTCCGCGTGGGACTCGAAATGGAGCTCGGCGGTGATCTCGAGCGGCTGACGTGGTTTGGTCCCGGACCGCACGAAACCTACTCAGACCGAAAGCGTGGCTATTTCGTTGGTCGACATTCGGCCAGCGTCACCGAACAGTTCTTTCCGTACGCCGTGCCCCAGGAAACCGGAAACCACACTGATGTCCGGTGGCTGGCGCTCACCGATGATGCCGGCCGAGGCATCGTGGCGGTGGGCGACGCGCCATTCGATGGTTCTGCGTTGCACGCGGCAGCTGAAGATCTCGAGGCCGCCGACCACCCTCACGAAGTTGCGTGGCGCGATGGCACGGTTCTTCGACTCGACGCCGCTCATTCCGGGTTGGGCACCGCCAGTTGTGGTCCTGGCCTCACCCAACCGCACATGGTGCAGGCCCACGAAGTACGCAAGCGCATCATTCTCCGCGGTCTGAACCCAGGGCAGGACGCAGTCGCCACCGCACGCCGGCCTGTGGTGCTGCAACGACCGCGACGTTGGCAGTACGGCGACCCCCGGCTCTGAGCCGCTCGACCGCAGGGTGCTGGCTCGAGAAGGAGCGCTATCTCGCACCCGATCGAATGGGTTGTTCCTGAGCGGTGAATGCCGCTCTCTGGTGACGTTCGGCTGATGAAGTCTCAGGCCTGCCCGACGACGTAGATGTACACGTTCGTATCGAACGTAATGCTGCCGTCGTCGGCGGTCAGTGGTTCCACAGCCTTGCGAGTCGCCTCCTCGACCGCGTCCAATCCCGCCAGACCAATGACCATCTGGGTCGGCCCAGCAGCCCTGGTTCCCCGCCAGAACTCGTCCCAGCTTCCGTACACGAAGGGACAGTCGACTTCACCTGTCCCCGACACCTCGATGCCCGCCGACACGAAGCCATCTTCGAGCACTCCGGGTGCAGACAGTCGAAAGGGGCCGCCCGGCTTGCCGCCAGGAGGTGGTTTTGGCATGAACTGACCCAGAGCGTCAAGAACGGGCTTATAGGAGACTGCTTCGGGGGGCCCGAACAGCCCGGCGACGATGGAGCCACCCGGCTTGCAGACCCGCCTGAGCTCCCCGAGCGCAGTACCCAAGTCCGCAGCGTATTGCACCGAGTTCGCGGCGAAGACCACGTCGAACTCGTCATCCCCGAAGGCCAGTTCTTCGAGTCCACCCACTTGGAAGTCGATGCCCTCGAAGGTCTTGTTGGCGTAATCAACCATGCCCTGAGCGGCATCGACTCCGACGACTGACGC
>JBBKXQ010000163.1:0-18737 GCA_037969565.1 Acidimicrobiales bacterium
GAATGGGACCCCCACCCAGGCCAATCGGGCGGGCTCACGGATCTGAACAATCTGGTGCCGTTGTGCAACCGACATCATCACGCTGTCCACGAAGGCAAATGGTCGATCGAACTCCTACCCGACCGAATGCTGCGGATCCGAAGACCCGACAACCAACACTGGGCCAACGCCATCCCCAACCGACTCCACGACTGGTCTGCGACTCGCCCCACCGACCAAGCCGACAAAACATCGTTGGGTAAACGGTTGATCAGTTCATCGTTCGACCGGTAGAACTCCGACGTCCAGTACGTTCACCTGTTCATGCCGAAGACCTGCGCCTTTCTCTCCTTTCGTCTCGGCCTGTCCGATGGTGTGTCGATCGTGGCCGAGTCGTGGCGCCATTGTCTCGAGCGGATGGGGTGGCGCGTGATCACCGTGGCCGGCGGGGGCCCGGTCGATCATCTGATTCCTTGGCTTGCGATTGGCAGTGAGCGCCCACCCGACCTCGACGAACTCCGAGCGGTCCTCGACGGTGTCGATCTGGTCATCGTCGAGAACCTGTTGACGATTCCGATGAACCTCGAAGCGTCCCGTGCCGTGGCCCGTGTGTTACGAGGACGTCCGGTCTTGCTCCATCATCACGACCCACCCTGGCAGCGTGAACGATTCGCCCACATCACCGAACTCCCCCCAACCGACCCGAATTGGCAGCACGTCACCATCAATCGGATGACCGAGCGAGAACTGGCGGCCCGCGGGATCGTTGCGACCACGATCCTCAACGGATTCGCCGTGCCCTCCGCACTCGGGGATCGGGTGTCCACTCGCGCCAAGCTCGGCGTCGCTGACGACACGGTGTTGGTCGTCCACCCCATCCGAGCCATCGCCAGGAAGAACATTCCCGCTGCTCTACGCCTGGCCGAGACGCTCGCTGCCACCTACTGGCTCACCGGTCCGGCCGAGGAAGGATACGACGACACGCTCGCTCAGCTCGTGGACCAGACCACTGCTCGGGTGATCCATCGATCGGTTGTCGACGTGGGGGTCACGATCCCTGACCTCTACGCCGCCAGTGACCTGGTGGCCTTCCCCTCCACCTGGGAAGGATTCGGGAATCCCCTCATCGAATCGGCGCTGCACTTCAGACCTGCGCTGGTCGCCGACTATCCGGTGCTCACCGAGCTCCGGGCGCTCGGACTCGAGTGGCTCGCGATCGACGATCTCGATGCCATCCGCACCGAATTGGTGAACCCGGATCTCGAGCGTCGCCGCCGAAATCGTGCGATCGCGGAACGAGATCTGAGCATGGAAGCTCTCCAAGACCGTTTGCAAGACCTCTTCGATCGGGCAGGCTGGTGACATGAACACTCCGGTCGATCCCGTTCGCGTCAAACGGGCCAAGGTCGCCGACCTCGTATCGAAGGGGATCCGCCTCGGAACAGGGCTCTATGTGGTGGCGAGCATCGTCTTCTTCGTGGGGTTCGCCACCGGGTTCACCCGTCCTCAGGTTTGGATCATCGTCATTTTGATGGTGCTCGGTTCTGCGCTTCTCGCACCGGCGCTCGTCTTCAAATACGGCGTGAAGAACGCCGAACGTGAAGACCTTCGAGCTGGTCGATGAACGACGCCGCCTCGGCGACAAACTCCAACACGAGGCTTCCGGGGCCCGAACGCAGACGCCAGCTCCTCGAAACGGCCCGCCTCGCCTTCGCTCGGAGCGGCTTCCATGAAACGTCGATGAACGACATTGCCACCGAGGCCGGCGTCACCAAACCCGTGGTCTATCAACGCTTCGAGTCCAAACGAGAGCTGTTCCGCGCCGTGTTGGAAGACATCGGTGAACGCCTCCAGGCCGAGGTGATCGTGAGCGCGGCAAGCGCGGTGTCACCCCGAGAACAGGTCGAGGCCGGATTCTCGGCCTACATCGAATTCGTCAAGGCCGACCCCGAAGGATTCCGCCTGCTGTTCAGCGGAGCCAGCCGCGAAGATGCGGAGTGGGCCGAGATCACCCAGAAGGTCGAACGTTCGGTGGCCGAGAGTATTGCGGGCCTCATCGAAGTCGAAGGAATGTCGAGACCCCATCGCCTCGCACTCGCACACGGCGTTCTCGGAATGGCCGAGGGCATGGTTCGTTCCTGGCAGAGCGATCCCGAGAGTGGGCTCGAACTCGACGACCTCGCCCGGGATCTCACCACACTCGCCTGGGTCGGCCTACGAGGCCTCGAAGCCTCCTGAGCGTCGGAAGAGGTGGGGTCGGCCGGCAGCGGTGACCGTGATCTCGGAATCGACGAAGAGTTCGGCGCCCTCGACGATCGCCACGTTGTCGGCCCGCTCAACGGTGATTTCGACCTCATCGGCCCCGGACTCGGCCGCTCGCCGGACCGCCTCGAGCCGCAGTTCTGACTCGACGTGTTGGGCTGCGTGTTCGAGGTCGTCGAAGGCCGAAACGGTTCCACCGACATGGGCGTTGAACGTGCCGTTCTTCTTTCTGGTGATGGCCGCCGACCGGACGATTCGGACTCGACCGACGACAGCTCCGATTGCGTTGGCCACCCCGGCGTGCTCGGGCAACACCACCAACGCGCCGAGGCATTCGCCGACGTCGGGGTAGTACGTCGCCGCGGATGCACCGAGGCCCACCAACGATGCGCCCAACGACACCGACGCCCGAACCAGGCCCGAGTGACCGTCGAGACCGGCCCGGATCAATTCATGCCGTTCGAGCCCTCGACTGAATCCGTCACGCTCGAGCGCGGCTGCGAGGACCACCTCGGCGCTCCGCTCGACGACGAGATCGAAGACCCGCAACGACAACTCGGATTCCGAGGTCGCGAGGGGGGTTCCTCGCTTGCCCTGCACCCGTGCGAGCAGCCGCGCCGCAGCGCACGCAGCATCAGCATCGAACGCGTGATGGACCCCCAACACATGGCAGGCGTCGGTGGGTGTGAACCCCGACCGCAACACCACGCCTTCGGAAACGAGGGAGTCGAGCACGACCTCATGGCGCTTGGTGCTGACGATGTCGCGGAGTGCCCGTGGCCCGTCGGTCAACGATTCGATCAGTCGGACCGCGATCTCGGAACGGCCAGCAATCGATGGCACTCCCCTGGCCAGCTGGGCGAAGCATCCGCTCAACCAGCGGGGAGTGTTGTCGTTGAGTTGTCGGTGTAAGGCCGGACCGACGAGGTCGGGATACTGCATGGCCAGCAAGGACACGGGCACGACCCGACGGGGCCCCAATCGAAGTTGGGTCACCTTGCCGGAGTCGTCCTGCCAGACTTCGCTGTCGCCCCCCAGACCGACGGTGCGAATGTCGACCGCCTCCACCATCGTCTCGTGGCCCCCGACGACCGCTCCCTCTGCTCGGAGACGAGGTTCGCCATTCACCAGAATCGCCACATCGGTGGTGGTGCCGCCGATGTCGCTCACCACGGCATCGACCGCTCCGGTGAGGTGTCTCGCCCCGACGACGCTGGCCGCCGGACCGGACAGAATCGTCTCGACCGGTCGGGTGGCCGCCGTAGCGGCCGAAATCAACGAACCGTCACCCCGAACAACCATCAAGGGAGCGGTGATGGAACGATCGGCCAACAGGGTTCGAGTGGCCTCGATCAGGTCAGTGATCAGACCGATCAAACGGGCATTCAGCACCGACGTCACCGCCCGCTTCGGGCCGTTCAAGTTCGCCGTCAGCTCGTGGCTGCAGGTCACCGGTACGTCGAATCGATGCCGGAGGTGATCCCGCACGGCCAACTCGTGGGACGGGTTCCTCACGGCGAACTGGGCCACCACCGCGAAGCCCGACAGCTCATCAGGATGGGGCAGGTGGCGATCGAGCAGCTCGTCGAGCGAATCGAGGTCGAGCGGGGCCGACTCGTCGCCGTGGCTGGTGTGGCCGCCGCCGATCGAGATGGACGGATCACTTCCGAGAACCTCGGGAAGACCGGCCCGCTCCAGCTCGGAAGCAGCGAAGCCAACCGACACCAGGCAGACCCGTCCGCCCTGAGCTTCCACGATCGCATTGGTGGCGAGCGTGGTCGACATCGAAACAAGACCAATCGATTCCGGAATCACGCCCTCGATCACGGTGGCAACCGCCGCACCGATACCCAGGGCCAGATCGTGCCTGGTCGTCAGTGCCTTGGCCGTTGCCAGGATCTCGGTTGCTCCGTCCATCTCGCGTAGCAGAACCGCGTCCGTATACGTCCCACCGGTGTCGATGCCGAGCATGAGAAAAGGGAGTGATCCGACGGGCATGGCGGGAGCGTAGAGAGAGTCGCCAGCACTACGGTGCATGTGGTGATGATCGACCTTCGAAGCGACACGTTGACCCAGCCGAGCGAGGCCATGCGGGAGGCGATGTTCGCAGCCCCACTCGGCGATGACGTTTACGGTGAGGATCCAACCGTCAACGAACTCGAATCGCGAACAGCGGCGCTTCTGGAGAAGGAAGCGGGGCTCTTCGTCACGAGCGGCACGCAGTCCAATCTGTGCGGCATCCTCGCCCACTGCCAGCGAGGCGACGAGTACCTGGTCGGCCAGGGCGCCCACAGTTACAAGTACGAGGCCGGCGGAGCCGCCGTGCTCGGCAGTGTCCAGCCTCAGCCCATCGAAACAGCGCCTGACGGCACGATGGCTCTCGACGACATCCGTCGCTACATCAAGACGAAGCCCAACATGAATCATTTCGCCAACTCGAAGTTGCTCTGCCTCGAGAACACGAAAGACGGCATGGTCATCCCGGCCGATCATGTGAAGCAAGCGCAAGGCATCGCCCGCGAGCACGGGCTCGGGCTCCATCTCGACGGCGCCCGCCTGTGGAATGCCGCCGTCGACAGCGGCGTCGCTCCGGCGGTGATCGCCGAGGGATTCGACACCGTCTCGGTCTGTCTGTCGAAGGGACTCGGAGCGCCGGTCGGATCGGTGCTCGTTGGCTCCGCCGCACTGATCGACGAAGCCCGCCGCTGGCGCAAGATGCTGGGTGGAGGCATGCGACAAGCCGGTTTCTTGGCCGCCGCCGGCCTCTACGCCATCGATAACAACATCCACCGACTGGCCGACGACCACGCGAACGCCGAGCGACTCGCCACGGGCCTTGCCGCAATCGATGGCATCACGATCACGAGCCGCAACACGAACATGGTCTTCCTCAGTGTCGACACCGACGATCCGGCTCGACTCGATGCGGCACTGCAATCGCAGAGCGTCAAAACCGCAGGCGGCAAGGACATGCGTCTCGTCTGCCATCTGGATGTGAGTGCCGACGATGTGGCCACGGTGATCGCGGCCTTCGAGGCTGTGTTGTCAACACCGTCTTGAACCTGGCAGGCTCTTTTGCCATGCCTCTCGCTCCAGCCAACGGAATCGAACTTTTCTACGAGACGTTCGGTGACGTCACCGACGAAACCATGATCTTGGTCATGGGCTATACGGCGCAGATGATCGTGTGGCCCCAGGAAATGATCGATGATCTCGTCGATCGCGGCTTCCACGTGGTCATCTTCGACAATCGTGACAGCGGTCTGTCCACCAAGAGCGAGGGCGCACCGCCCGACGTGATGAGTCTCATGGCTCGTTCGATGGCCGGCCAGACAATTGATGCGATGGAAGTTCCCTACACGCTCAGCGACATGGCGGCCGATGTCATCGGCCTTCTCGACCATCTCGACATCGACCGAGCCCACGTGATCGGGGCTTCGATGGGGGGAATGATCGTGCAGATGCTGGCGATCGAGCATGCCAAGCGACTGCGCTCGGTGACGTCGATCATGTCGACCACCGGAAACCGGTCGGTCGGCCAAGCGGCACCGGCCGCAATGGCCGCGCTACTCACAGCACCCCCGGAGGGCAAGGACGCGATCCTGGCCCAGAACCTCGAGGCCAGCCGCATCTTTGCCGGGCCACTCTGGGACCGCGACCGGTCAGAGGCGAAAGCACTCGAAACCTACGAGCGCTCCTTCCATCCCGTCGGAGCCGCGTTCCAGCTCGCCGCCATCGGCGCTTCCGGTGACCGCACCGAGAAACTGGCGACGGTCGATCTGCCTTTCCTCGTGATTCATGGCGCCAACGATCATCTGATCACCGTGTCCGGCGGTCATGCCACCGCGGCAGCTATCCCCAAGGCTGATCTGCTGGTTCTGAATGCCATGGGTCACGATCTGCCGGTACCCCTGATCCCGCAGATCAATGGCGCCATCGAAGCACTCGCTCGCCGCCCCGTTCTCGCTTATTGATGAGGGCAGGCTGATGAGGGCAGGCTGATACTCAACGGGCGCCGACGACAGCACGATCAGCTGTAACCGGTGTTCTGGATGTAGTCCTGGACGTGACGAGCTTCGTCTTCGAGTTCGGTGAGGCGCCACTTGACGACGTCGCCGATGCTGACGATGCCGGTGAGCTGGCCATCCTGCTCGACCGGTATGTGCCGGATCCGTTGCTCGGTCATGCGACTCATCAACTGCTCGACCGTGTCGCTGGGAGCGCAGGTCCACACCAGTGAGGTCATGATCGAGCTCACCGGAGCCTCGAGGAGTTCTCCCCCTTGGTCGGCGAGGGCTCGAACGACATCGCGTTCGGAGAAGATGCCGTCGATCGATGAGCCGTCGGCCGAGACAACGAGGGCGCCGACGCGGAGTTCGGCCATGGCCTCGATGGCGGCCTTGATCGAGTTCGTTGGCTCGATCGTCGACACTCCCGGACCCTTTCGGGCCAGTATTTCTGCGACGTGCACAGTTTGATCCTTTCGAGCGGAGGCACCTTCAACTCACGACACCAATTCACTAGACCGATTCACTAGACCGATCACTAGACAAGGTGATTGTGTCACATGTCACCCGGTGCATCTACCGAAAGGCCGATGACCCGCAGACGAGGTGTTCCCTGCCCGCGACGTGATCGGATCTGACAGGTTCGGGGCGGCGTGGAACGATTTCGAAATGACTGATCTGGGCGCGCCCGACCAAACCCGCCTCCAGACGGACCGAACGGCCCCCCGGAATGCCATCACCGTCCCCGCCTTTCGAGCGCTGTGGGTCAACAACGTCTTTTTCTTTCTCGTGGTCAACGCCCAGCGCTTCGTCTTCGGTTGGCTGGTGCTCGACGGACTGGGACGGAACGAATCAGCGCAAGGCCAGGTGGTGTTTGCACTCGGGGTCCCTTCGATCTTCTTGGTGCTGCACGCCGGCGTGTGGGCCGACCGCCACGATCGCAAGAAGCTGCTCGTTGGCTCTCAGATCGCCTCATTGCTGGTGATGGCGGCGACGGCGCTTCTCATCGCCAGCGGCGAGATCGGGTTCGGTGTGGTGATCGGGTTGAGCCTCGTGGCCGGCACTGCAGCCGCCGTCGGACAGCCCGTGCGGTCGGCGATGGTGCCAGCCCTGGTCAGCAAAGAACAGCTGGTGGGGGCGATTGCGCTCACCGCGTTGGCAATCACACTGTCGATGATTCTCGGACCGGTGTTGGCGAAGTTGGTCGGCGACCAGTTCGGATTCGACGGCGCATTCTGGTTCCTCGCCATCCTTCTCGGCTGCGGCCTTCTGGCTCTGGTTCCGCTGCGGGTTCCCGACCGCCCGGTCAACGAGCCCGTCCCCGGTGAACCAGCGCGCCGCGAACTGACACGATCGGTGTGGGCCGAGACCCGAGAGGCGTTCGGGCACGTCAAGGCCGATTCGTCGCTGCGCAAACTCTTCATCCTCCTGGCCGTGGCCGGCCTCACGGTGAACCCGGCCGTGATGGTCACGTTGCAGGCGTTCGTGAAAGAGGAACTCGGCCGCGATGCGGGCGACGCAGCACCACTGTTGGCAATCATGGGTATCGGGATTGCCATCTCGTCGGTTGTCGTCATCCGAAAGGGTGACATGGCCAGAAAGGGTGCGATGTTCCAGCGGGCGCTCATGGTCGGCTCCTCCATGACCTTCCTCATGGGTCGCACCACCAGCTACACCCAGTTGCTCCCGTTGGTCCTCGTCATGGGCTTGGGCGGCGGCTTCTACATCAACATGAATCAGGCCCTGATCCAAGCCAACACACCGCAGCAGTTGATGGGAAGAGTGATGGGGCTCTATTCGCTGATCTCGTTCGGTCTTCTCCCAGTGGGGGCTCTGGCCATGGGGTTCATCTCGGCCTGGATCGGGATCGGCAACACGATCTCCATCGCCGCCGCGATTTGTTTCGTCACCGTGGTGACTGTCTATTTCTCCGACACCGAACTCCGCGAGCTGCGCTGAGGATTGAGCAGCTCGAGCGCTCGCTCGTGGAGCGTTGCGTTGGCAGCGGCTACGGCCCAACCGCCGGTGACCGCTGAACCGTTGAGATCGGTGATCACGCCACCGGCGCCCTCGATGATGGGAATGAGCGGGAGTATGTCGTAGGGCTGCAGTTGATTTTCGATCACGAGATCGCCGAACCCAGCGGCGAGGAGTCCGTAGTTGGCGCAATCGCCGTCCCAGCGACTCAACTTCGCCGTGGACTCGACTCGGCTGAACATCTCGGCGTCGCGGCCGGTGAACATCGCCGGATGGGTCGAGAACAAGACGGCCTCGTCGATCGATGTGGTCGAGCTGGTGGAGATCGGTGTTGTCACACCGTTGGCCGTCAGCATGGTGCGGCCGTTGAAACCGACGAATGTCTGATCGAGCACAGGCAGATGCATCCAGCCCGCCACGGGAACCCCGTCCACTCGCAGGCCGATCAGGCTTCCCCACATCGGGCGCCCCGTGATGAAGGCCCGAGTGCCGTCGATCGGATCGATGATCCAGTCGCAGGTCAGCGGACTCGACGACCCGGCAGAGAGACGGCCCTTCACGAGGCCACCCTCTTCGCCGAGGACGTCGTGCTCGGGAAAGTGTTCATTGATCACGGTTCGCAACGAATCCTCGACGGAGCGGTCGGCCAGGGTGACCGGATCGAATCCGACGTCGACTTTGTTGGCCACGTCGATCGGCCGACCGAACCAGTCGAGCGAGGTTCGGCTGGCCGCCACGAACTCCTCGGTGAGTCGAGCGAGTTTGGAGTCGAGTTCGGTGAGGAATCGGTCCATGGGAGTGGATGCCGGCGATTCAGACACGGAGCACCAGCCCATCGGCGCTGTCGCCCGGGGCCACGGTGTCCACCGCTCCTCCGCCCAGCAACTGGGCCACGCGCTCGGCGGCGGCAACGACTTCGCTTTCGAATCGTTGCCGATCATTCTTGGGGAAACGGTAGGCCGGGCCATGGATGTGAATGGCTCCGACGACCTCTCCCATGCCATTCAGGATCGGGGCCGCCACCGAGTTGATTCCGGCCTCGAGTTCCTCCAGCGTCCAGGAGACGCCATCGGCTCGAACCTCGTCGAGGCGGGCATACAACTCGGCTGAGGTACTGAGTGATCGCTTCGTCGGCGCCTCGAGTTCTCGCTCGAGATAGTTGTCGATGGCCTCCGCCGGCCAGTAGGCAAGCACAACCAGCCCTGATGACACGAGATGCATCGGCAGGCGGGTGCCCACCCAGTCTTGGACCTGCACAGCCTGACTACTGTCGACCTGGTCGAGGTAGTGCATGGTGTACCCGGCCGCAACCGAGAGCCCGGCCGCCTCATTGAGCGTCTTCATCAAATACTCGAGTTCGGGGCGAGCAATCGCCTTCAGGTTCTCCGACGAGTCGACGCTCGACGCAATCGTGAGAATCGCCGGTCCGATCCGAAAGATGCCGAGTTCATCGACTCGCTCCACGGCGCCCAACCCCTCGAGCGTGCCGAGTAGACGGGAGGCTGTGCTCACCGGAAGCGACACTCGGCGAGCGAGTTCGGTGAGACTCGATGGCTCTTCACCAATCGCTTGGAGGAGCCGAAAGGCCCGATCAACACTCTGCACTCCGCCGTTTTGCCCGCCGCCGTTTTGCCCGCCGCCGTTCTGCCCGCCGCCGTTCTGCCCGCCGGCGTTGTCAGCACCGGCGTTGTCAGCACCGGCGCCGTTCCCACCACTCACGCCACTCACGGTCGCCGCCCCCGGCCGACGCCTGGGGCCCGCCGCGCCGATGCCACAACCGCCATGAGACGGGCATACCTGATATGAGCAATTCTTGTCAAGGTCTTCCCCTTGATAGTCCTACGACTTCCATGATACGGTTGTCTTCCACATCTTGGAAGTCCGAACTCGGGATTACCGATCGGAAACGTCATCGAATTCGTGCAAGGGACCAACCTGGGTCCCGGCCCGATTTCGCTGTATTTGGGAGTCTGCACATGTCCGATGATGACGTCGAAATCGATCTCAACGAACTCTCCGACGAAGAACTCGTGGCCCAGATGCACGACGACCTCTACGACGGCATGGGCCCGGAGATCGTCGAGGCAACCAACATCCTGCTGGGCCGAGGTTGGGGCCCCGACAAAACGCTCAACGAGGCACTCGTCGAGGGTATGCGGATCGTCGGCATCGACTTCCGGGACGGGATCCTGTTCGTTCCCGAAGTCTTGCTCGCCGCCAACGCGATGAAGGCCGGCATGGAGATCCTTCGTCCCCTACTGGCCGAAACCGGAGCCGAACCGGTGGGCAAAGTGGTCATCGGCACGGTCAAGGGCGACATCCACGACATCGGCAAGAACCTCGTGGCGATGATGCTCGAGGGGGCCGGTTTCGAAGTCATCGACATCGGAATCAACTCCGACGTCGAGAAGTACCTGGCCGCTCTCGATGAGCACAAGCCCGACATCCTCGGCATGTCGGCCCTCCTCACCACCACGATGCCCTACATGAAGGTCGTCATCGACACCCTCATCGAGAAGGGACTGCGGAACGACTACATCGTGCTCGTCGGTGGCGCGCCACTCAATGAAGAGTTCGGCGCCGCGGTCGGCGCCGACGGGTATTGCCGAGACGCAGCCGTGGCGGCAGAGATGGCCCGAAGCATGGTCGATGAACGCCGTGCCGCACGAGCCAGCTGACCACAAGCCTCGGGTTCTGGTGATCGCCTGCGGAGCGCTCGTGCGCGAGTTGCGATCGATCATCAGCGCCAACGAGTGGACCCACCTCGACGTGGCCTATCTTCCCGCCCCGCTCCACAACCGACCGGACCGAATCGTTCCCGCCATCAGAGGCGTGCTCGAAGAGCGGGCCGGGTCCTACGACCGAGTCGTACTCGGCTATGCCGACTGCGGCACCGGTGGACTGCTCGACCAGGAAATCGAGTCGATCCGAACGACCACCGGACTCAGTGTCGAGCGACTGCCAGGCAATCATTGTTATGAGTTCTTCGCCGGCACCGACGAATTCGAGGCGCTCCACGAAGAGGAACTCGGAACGCTGTTTCTCACCGACTACCTCGCGCGACACTTCGACCTCTTGATCTGGCAGGGCATGGGTCTGGCTGATCATCCCGAACTGTTACCGATGTATTTCGGAAACTATCGCCGCGTCGTACTGCTGTCCCAGACCACTGATCCCGACGCTCTGGCACCCATTCTCGACTTCGGGCGAGCGGCCGCGAAACGGCTCGGACTCGACTTCGAACATCGACCCACCGGCCTCGACCCATTCTCGCTGGCACTCACGTCCACCAACGTCCATCTCTCAGGAGCCTGCTGACATGGCACGCGGAGCCCAACTCATCACCATTTTCTGGCGCGACATTCCCGCCCAGGTCAACGCCAAGTCTCGGGGTGAGAAACACCAGGTCCTGTTGAAGCCCCGATTTCAGAAGGCCATCGACAAGGCCGCCATGGTGGCCGAGATCACCACCGCCTCGGAATACGTGCACGAGTGGCGGCAGGAGAGTTCACCGCTCAGCGGAGAGCCCGAGGCGGCAGCCCAAACCGAAGCCCATCGGATCGAAGACGCCTTCCCCGCCAGTCGCCTCGACGAGATCATCGCCGCCGGCGGTTTCGATCCCGAAGCTGCCAACGGCCAAGCCGTACAACAACCCGACGTACAACAACCCGACGCACAACAACCCGACGCACGAGAACAACACGTGCAGGAATCAGGAGAGCCCCAATGACCGACACCGTGATCAGCTCGGCCACCAAAGAGGTGGTGATCGGCTTTGGACGGCCCTTCGTGATGATCGGGGAACGCATCAACCCCACCGGCCGCAAGTTGCTGGCTGAAGAGATGAAGGCCGGCGATTTCAGCCGGGTCGAAGCCGATGCCCTCGCCCAGGTGGCGGCGGGAGCGCACATGCTCGACGTCAATGCCGGAATCCCGCTGGCCGACGAGCCGGCCATGCTCGCCCGGGCGATCCAGCTCGTCCAGAGCATCACCGACGTTCCGCTCTCGATCGACTCATCGATCATCGAGGCGCTCGAGGCCGGCATCGCCGTCTATCAGGGCAAGCCCCTGATCAACTCGGTCACCGGCGAGGACGAAGTACTCGAACGTGTCCTGCCACTGGTCGCCAAAGCGGGCGCTGCAGTCGTCGCCATTTCGAACGACGAAACCGGGATCTCCGAAGACCCCGATGTTCGGTTCGAAGTTGCGAAGAAGATCGTCAACCGGGCCGCCGACTACGGCATCCCGAAATGCGACATCGTGGTCGATCCGCTCGTGATGCCGATCGGGGCGATGGGTACGGCCGGCCAGCAGGTGTTCCACCTCGTTGGTCGACTGCGGAACGAACTGGGTGTCAACACAACCTGCGGAGCCTCCAATGTGAGTTTCGGTCTGCCAAACCGGCAATCGGTGACCGGCACATTCTTGAGCATGGCAATCGGGGCCGGTATGACCAGCGCCATCATGAGCCCGCTCCACGACGAGGTCCGTCGGGCCGTGATGGCCGCCGATGTGCTCGCCGGCCACGACAAAGATTGTGCGGCCTGGATCCGGGCCAATCGTGATCCGAACGCGCCGGCCGGCGCACGGGTCGGCGGCGGCCGCCGTCGCCGACCAGCAGCCTGATCACGTAATGCCTCGAATCGTCTTCACCCCATCTGGCCTCCACGCTGACGTCGAGGAGGGCACCACCGTGCTCGATGCTGGGCGCCGACTCGGTGTCGACATCGACTCGGTGTGTGGTGGTCGCGGGATTTGCGGACGCTGTCAGATCGTTTCTTCCCCCGGAACGTTCCCGAAATGGGGGATAAACGTCACCGACGAGGCCCTGTCGCCCATCGGTCCCACCGAAACGCAGTACATCGGAAAGCGACCGATCGTGCCGGGACAGCGTCTCGGCTGTGCGGCCGAGGTCCGGGGCGATGTCGTGGTCGACGTGCCCGAGTCATCGCAGATTCACAAGCAGGTCGTCCGGAAGAATGTGAACGTCGGCGACATCGAACTCGATCCGGTGGTCGAACTCCGTTACATCGAGTTGGAGTCGGTCTCATTGGGCGACGACGGCACCGCATCAGACCTGATCAAGGAAGCATTGAAGCGGGACTGGGATCTCGATGGTGTGCGCATCGCACCGCACGTCCTACCCCGTCTCCATGGTGCCGCTGCTTCCGGCTCGCCCGGGGTCACGGTCTCGATCAAGCCGGCGGTCAACACGGCAACCGATCGCCACCCGGCCATCGTCACCGGAATCTGGCCCGGTCTGCTCGATACCCCGTACGGGATCGCCGTCGACATCGGCTCGACAACGATCGCCGGCCATCTGTGCGATCTCACAACCGGCGAGATCCTTGCAACGGCCGGCCGCATGAACCCGCAGATCCGGTTTGGCGAGGATCTCATGAGCCGGGTGAGCTACGTGATGATGAACACGGGGGGTGAAATCGAGCTGACATCGTCGGTCCGAGAGGCGCTCGATCAACTCATCGGCGAGCTGATGGCGTCCGAGGGCAGCGCCGACCGCAGCCTGATCTTGGCCATCACGCTCGTTGGCAATCCGATCATGCATCACCTGCTGCTCGGCATCGATCCAACACCCCTGGGCGCCGCACCGTTCCTCCTCGCAACGAGCGACGCAATCGAATTGCGGGCCTCGGATCTCGACCTCGACGCGCCGAACGCCGACGTCTATGTTGCGCCTTGTATTGCGGGCCATGTCGGCGCCGACACCGCCGCAGCCATCAACGCCGAGGGTCCACACCGCTCGTCCCAGGTGCAGCTCCTCGTCGACGTCGGAACGAACGCCGAAATCGTGCTCGGCAACAACGAGAAGTTGTTCGCTGCATCGTCCCCAACGGGGCCGGCCTTCGAGGGCGCCCAGATCAGCTGTGGGGTGCGTGCAGCCTCCGGAGCTGTCGAGCGAGTGCGGATCGATCGGGACACGCTCGAACCCAAGTTCAGGATCATCGGCTCGGATCTGTGGTCGGACGAAGCGGGTTTCGATGCGGTCGTCCGCAAGCTCGGCCTCATCGGCGTCTGTGGCAGCGGAATCATCGAAGTCATCGGCGAGCTGTTTCTGTCCGGAGTCGTGAACACCGATGGCGTGATCCAGGGCAAGTTCGCCGATCCGACTCACCCGAAGCACTCGGCCCGCGTCGTTGCCGACGATCGAACATTCAGCTACGTGCTGGCCTACTCCACCGAAACCAGTCAAGAGTTGCGCATCACGCAGAACGACGTTCGAGCCATCCAGCTGGCGAAAGCCGCGCTTCGGGCCGGCGTCGATCTGCTCATGGAACACGGCAACATCACGGTGGTCGACGACATCCGTCTCGCCGGCGCCTTCGGATCCCACATCGATCCGCTCTACGCCCTCGTTCTCGGACTTGTGCCCGACGTTCCGGTGAGTGTCGTCACGTCGTCGGGCAACTCGGCCGGGGCCGGGGCTGTGCGCATGCTGTTGTCGGGCACCCAGCGAAGGGAAACCGAGGCGGTCGTTGCGGCCGTCGAAAAGATCGAGACGGCAACCGAACCCCGTTTTCAGGAGCTGTTCGTCAACGCCATGGCCTTCCCCCACAAAACCGCACCCTCGCCTCACCTCGCGGCCGTGATCGATCTTCCTGAACCGTCGTCGGCGTCTGCCGATCGAGCCCGCCGTGGCCGACGGCGTCCTCCCACTGCGGCCCAAGAAATCTACGACCCGACCGCTTCCCCAGACTCACCCGTTCCCCCAGACACACTCGCTTCCCGAGAGACAGAGATTCAGCATGACTGATGCCCCGACCCATGGCCGCAAAGGTGGCGGGCGAGCCGCTCGTCAGGCAAAGCGGAGCGCAAACAACGCCAAAACATCGCCCTACCTCACACGTACGATGCCCCCGATCGAAATGGTCGACCAGGCGGCGCTGGCGCAGATCGAGGAGAACGCTGAAATCATCCTGAGCGAAGTCGGAATCGCTTTTCAGGAGACACCCGAGGCGCTGGATCTCTGGCGTGATGCCGGGGCCACGATCCATGGAGCCGACCTCGTCAAGTTTCCGCGGGGGCTGTGCCGCGAACTCGTGCAGATGCACGCGCCGAAGGAATACATCCAGCACGCCCGCAATCCCGAACGCAGTGTGCGGATCGGTGGTGACAGCACCGTCTTCGCCCCGAACTACGGATCGCCCTTCGTCACCGATCTCGACAAGGGTCGCCGATACGCAACCATCGAAGACTTCGAGAACATCGTGAAGCTCACCTACATGCTTCCTTACCTGCATCACAGCGGTGGCACGGTTTGTGAGCCGGTCGACATTCCGGTCAACAAGCGTCACCTCGACATGATGTACGCCCACCTCCGCTACTCGGACAAGCCGATGATGGGTTCGGTCACTGCTCCAGAGCGGGCTGAAGATTCCGTCGAGATGGCCCGGTTGGCGTTCGGCGGCGATCTACAGGATCGCACGGTTCTCACGAGCCTCATCAACGCATCGTCCCCTCTTCGCTGGGACGCCACGATGCTCGGCGCAGCCACGGTCTATGCGAAGGCGAACCAGGCCTGCCTGATGTCGCCTTTCATTCTCGCCGGTGCAATGAGTCCGGTCACCGTCGCCGGCCTGGCGGCCCAGGCATTGGCCGAAGCGCTCTCGGGTATGGCCTACTGCCAGCTGGTCAGACCGGGGGCTCCGGTCATCTTCGGCACCTTCGCCTCGTCGATGTCGATGGCCACCGGAGCACCGACGTTCGGAACACCAGAAGCGGGCCAGGCCATAGCGGTGATGGCCTCGTTGGCCCGCCGAGTCGGCGTCCCATTCCGATCCGGCGGCCAGTTCACCGCGTCGAAGGCACCCGATGCCCAGGCCGCCTACGAGTCGGCATCAACGATCATTCCCACCGTGCTCAGCGGGGTGAACTTCGTTCTCCACGCCGCCGGTTGGCTCGAAGGCGGACTCACCATCAGCTACGAGAAGCTCATCATGGACGCCGATCAGCTCGGCATGATGGAGGTCTACGCCCGGGGCATCGACATGACCGAGAACGGTCAGGCGATGGAAGCGTTCCACACCAATCCTCCCGGACAACACTTCCTCGGCAACGAGCACACGCTCCAGAATTTCGAAACGGCCTTCTATCGTTCATCGATCGCCGACAACAACAGCTACGAACAGTGGAGCGAAGACGGAAGTCTCACCGCCGCCGAGCGAGCCAACGCCAAATGGAAAGAGATGCTGGCCGCGTATGAGGCGCCCGAAATCGACCCTGCCGCCAATCAGGCAATGCTCGACTTCATGGCTTCCCGTAAGGCTTCGATGAAAGATGAGATCGGCTAGCTCGGAACGTTCCCAATCACTCCTTCGTTGGAGGTTCTGCAATGGCACCCGTCAAACCCAAGCCCGAACTCGCCGTGCGGCACGCCCTGGCCCCCCGACCGACGGCCGACGGCGGCCGAGAATGGCTGGCTTTTCGCGACCCCATCGATTCGATCGTGGTGTGGAACCTCGACGAAGTCGGCCCCGCTCTCGACCGGGTTGTTCGGGCCACCGCCGGGGGGCTGTGGGCGGTCGGCTTCGTCAGCTACGACGCCGGACCGGCTTTCGACCCGGCCGTGGTTGCCCATCGCGACGCCGACACGCCGCTGCTCGCCTTTGGGCTCTTCGATCGATGCCACGTCGACAACCCGCTCCATGATGGTTCGCAGGGCGGAAGCTTCCGCACCGGTTCGTGGACTCCTGCAATTGATCAATCCTCGTTCGAGGCTTCCGTTCGTTCGGTCAAAGATCGAATCGCCGCCGGCGACACCTATCAGGTCAATCTCACACTGCGACTGCACGCCGAATTCAGTGGTGATCCGCTGGGCCTCTTCCGAGCGCTGGCCCGATCCCAGCAGGGAGACCACCTCGTCTATGTCGACCTCGGCGACCGAGCCCTTTGTTCGGCCTCACCCGAGCTCTTCTTCCGGGCCGAGCCTCGAGCCGACGGCGGACAACGCCTGACCTCGAAACCGATGAAGGGGACACGCCCCCGCCACCCCGACGCGATCGTCGATGAGGCACTGTTTCGTCAACTCGGCGAAAGCGAGAAGGATCGGGCCGAGAACACGATGATCGTCGACATGATGCGCAACGATTTTGGACGCATCGCCCGGCTCGGCTCGGTTCGTGTGCCCGAGCTACACACGATCGAGAGCTATCCAACGGTGCACCAGATGGTCAGCACCGTCACCGCCGAAACCGATGTCTCGCTCACCGATGTTTTCGATGCCTGCTTCCCGCCGGCCTCGATCACCGGCGCGCCGAAGGTGAGCACGAGCCGGATCATCACCGAACTCGAGTCCGACGGCCGGGGTGCATACACCGGCGCCGCCGGGCTGATCGCACCCGACGGAACCGCCGAGTTCAACGTGGCGATCCGATCGGTCTGGGTGGATCCGGTCGGTGGCCGAGCCACGTACGGAACCGGAGGCGGAATCGTCTGGGACTCCGATCCGACCGACGAATGGAACGAGACAAGGACGAAAACCCGAGTGCTCGAAAGCGCCCCGACCCAGTTCGAGTTGCTCGAGACGATGCTCTACAACGCGTTCGACGGGATCAGCCTCCTCGATCGTCACCTCGATCGGCTCGACTCCTCGGCTACTCGATTCGGTTTCGAGGTCGATCTCGATGATCTTCGCCTCCGGCTCGAGAACATCTCCGCTCGCTGCTCGCAACGGGTGCGGGTGCTGATCGGCGCCGAAGGATCGATCCAGATCTCGACCACACCGATCAACCCCACCGTCGGCGACCCGTGGGAAGTGCCGGTTGATGCTCTCCCCGATGGATCGGCTCCCGTCGATTCTGACGACCTCTTCCTGCGCCACAAAACCACCCACCGCCCCGCCTACGACGCCGCTCGGGCCCGGCATCCCGGCGCCCCCGACGTGATCCTCTGGAACGAGCGGGGCGAACTCACCGAAACGACGATCGGCAATCTGGTTCTGGAGTTCGACGGCCAGCTCTACACGCCGGCCCTGTCCAGCGGTCTGCTCGCCGGCACCTTCCGAGCCGAACTGCTCGAACACGACAAAGTGATCGAGCGAGTTCTCCACCTCGCCGACCTCGAACGGGCCGACGAAGTGTTCATGATCAACTCCGTTCGGGGCTGGGTGCCGCTCACGGTCATCTGACCAGCGTTCTGGAGTCCTCTACCGTCGAAATCGACGGTAGAGGACTCCAGAATGGGCGGAAACTCGGCGAGACCTCGCCCGGTGATCTGCCACGATGGCCTGATGAGGATCACCACCCGACCGGCCGTACCCGACGACGCCGGATCCGTCGCCGACGTCCACGTTCGAGCGTGGCAGGAGGGGTACCGAGGCATCGTGCCCCAGCCGTTTCTCGATGGAATCGATGTTGCCGAGCGAGCCGATCGGTGGGCCGCGATCCTGCGAGGCGAAATGCTCGTCGACGGCGTGGCTCGTCCCACCGACTACGTGGCGGAGATCGACGGGTCGATCGTCGGGTTCGCCGTGGCCGGTGAGTTTCGGCGGGATCG
>JBBKXQ010000164.1:0-11694 GCA_037969565.1 Acidimicrobiales bacterium
TGATCCTGTTGGCGTTCGCAGCGCTGGTCTTCTTGGCCCTCGTCATCATTGGTTCGTGGGTGTCCCGCTTCGGGATCCGGCCGATCACGCAGGTGGCAGACGCTGCCGACGACATCGCAGCAGGCGATCGGACCCGACGCGCCGATGACTACAGCGACTCCACGGAGGCCGGACGGCTGGCTCGGGCCTTCAATGCGATGCTGGACGAACGCGACGAGAGCGACGAGCGGCTACGCGCCTTCGTCTCCGACGCGTCGCACGAGCTACGGACGCCGCTCACTTCCATCCGCGGCTACCTCGACCTTTTCGCCGAAGGCGGATTCCGTGAGCCGGGGCAACTCGACGACGCAGTACGTCGGATGCGAAACGAGGCGAAGCGGATGGGCTTGCTCGTCGAAGACCTTCTGCTCCTTGCCAAGTTCGACGAAGGACTGCCCATCGAACGACGTGACGTCGATGTTCAGGAGATGGTGGCGGATGTCGCTGCCTTGGCACAGGCGGCCCATCCCGGTCGGTCCGTCGACATCGAGGCGCCGGAGCGGGTACACGTCGTTGGGGACCGGTTTCGCCTCCAACAGGCTCTCACCGGCATCGTCGCCAATGCCCTCGCGCACACGCCAGCCGACGCGTCGGTCCGCGTGCTTCTCACCTCGGTTGATGGAGCGGTGGCGATCTCGGTCGTGGACACCGGACCGGGCCTGTCGGCCGATGACTTGACCGTTGTTTTCGAGCGGTTCCAGCGGGGCGACTCGTCTCGTTCTCGAGCTACCGGAGGCTCGGGACTCGGCCTGGCCATTGCGAAATCAATCGTCGATGCCCACCACGGCTCCATCTCTGCCACTCACACCGTGGGCGGTGGCGCAACCTTCACGATCCACCTACCGCAAGACATCAGGCCCCACTCCAAACCCAGACGTCCGGGTGCGTGACCGAACACTGCCACTTCGACGGCAGCGCCTGCGTCAGCTACGAATTGCTTGGTGAGCACTCCCCAGCACGACCACAACCACCCGCACGGATCAGGCGAGGTCAACACGGCGTCCCCACCGATGCGCGAGGAGCGCCGACCTCCACGTGACCACGCCGACGAGGTGGCACCAGGAGTGTTGCGCATCCAACTCCCGATCTCTCTGCCCGGTTTGGGACACGTGAACTGCTACGCCATCGAGGACCGCCAGGGAATCACGTTGATCGACCCGGGACTCCCGGGCCTGCCGACGTGGCGAGCCCTGAAGAAACGGATGTCTGTCGCCGGCCTTCCCATCGATCGAGTTCACACGGTCGTGATCACCCATTCCCACCCGGACCACTTCGGACAGGCCGCAACTCTGCATCGCAAGTTCGGTGCCGAGGTCATCACGCACCGGAACTTCCGAACGTTTCTCGACCCGCAAGCCGAGGCCGACGACAACGAGGTCGAGATCACGACGTCGCTCGATCAGTCGAAGGCCAACGTCCACAGCAATCCGACCACCGGTCGCAGCCCCTTCGACAGCGAGACGCCCTGGGGTGGGAAAGGCCACCAGCTCCCGCTGGCTCGGCGTTACCGGTATCGAATGATGCGGCTCGCGTCTGGGCGCTTCATGCCGATCCCCAAGCCAACGAAACGAGTCGATGAGGCGGACGTCGTGACGATCGGCGACCGGGAGTGGGTGTCGGTCCACACACCCGGCCACACGCCAGACCACTTGTGCCTCCTCGATCCCGACAACGGCATCCTCATCAGCGGAGATCACATACTTCCCACCATCACGCCGCACATCTCCGGCATGGGAGCGACCATCGATCCACTCGCCGACTTCTTCGAGAGCCTCGACCGAATGCAGACGTTCGACTCGGTGCGCACGGTGCTGCCGGCGCACGGCCTCGAATTCGAGGATCTGGCGGGCCGGGCTCGAGCCATTCGTGAGCATCACGAGGAGCGACTCACGATCTTGCAAGAAGCCTCGGACGAGATCGGCAATGGAACGGTGAACGACTACATGAAGGCGCTGTTCAAGGAACGCTCATGGGGATCGATGGCCGAGAGCGAGACGTACGCCCATCTCGAGCACCTCCGTCTGCAAGGAACTGCGACCGTGTCGATCACCGAGCAGCAGTTGCGCTACGAACTGCACTGACGGTCGTCTACGGGAGCTGCCAAGATTCGCCGGTCAACCCGAGACCATCGAGGATCGCTTGGTTCTGGGCCCTGGTGCGAGGCTCCCAGTCGGGATCGAGCCGATCCCCCCACCACTGGTGTGCGAGTTCGCTCAACGTTGTCACTCCGATCGTGGCCCCAGGGGTCCGACCCCCGAGCCACCGCAAGATGTGTTCTTCCGACCGGAAGAGGTTCATCACGCTTCATGTGAAGACGATGTCGTCCCACCATCGCGAGGCCGGGACGAGGCTGTGGAACAGCAACGTGTCATCGTCGGGCAGCTGATCGACCACATCTACGATGAGCGTCTCGCCGCAGTCGGCGCACGATGTCTCGATACGACCATCAGCACCCAGAGTGGCGACGATACCGAAGGCGTCCCAGGCGCAGTTCGCGTACCACCACCGATCGTCGGCGAACACTCGGTATGCCGTTGGTATTGCCGAGAAGGGATTCGCCATCCGAATTTCGGCCACACCGTGCTGCAGTACGAGTGCATGTGATTCGTGCAGCCGACGCCAGCCGGTTCGTACCGTCTCGTCATCCGACTCGATGGCGACGGCAACTTCCTGCGCCGTCGGCGCCCGCCCGAGTTCGACGAAAAGTCGGTAGGTCTCGTTCCGAAGTCGAAGATCGGATCTGTCCACCGCCGCAACGTACACCTGCCGGCGGCGCCCAGCCGTGGGAACCCCACGACTAGGGTCGGTCTGCATCCGAGTTCGAGCCATCGGGCATCGAGCACGACCCGAAGCGAGCGGCATGAGAGAAACGAAGCCAGCATCATGAGCGACGCCGAGCAACCATCAACCAAACCTGTTGCCGTGCCCGAGGGAGCGCACGAGTGGCACAAGGTGCTCGACACCGATGAGCTTCCGGAGGGGCGGGTGACCACCGTGAGCGTGGGTCGTCGCACCCTGGCCGTGACCAACGTCGACGGAGCGTTCGGGGCGATGGACAACCATTGTCCGCATCAGGGTGGTCCGCTCGGCGAGGGCACGATCGAGAAGGGTTGGCTGCGCTGTCCCTGGCACGGCTACGACTACAGCCCGTGTAACGGCACCCCACCCGGGGGCTTCAACGACGCGCCTCACGCGTACGCCAGCGAACTGCGGGACGACGGCGTCTATGTTGCGCTGCCGCCCGAGGCCGAACACGTACGCACCGTTTCCGACGTGATGGTCGAGACGATGGTCAACTGGGGTGTCGAATCGGTGTTCGGGATGGTGGGCCATTCCAACCTGGGTTTCGCCGATGCAATGCACCGGGCCGAGCAGCGGGGGGATCTGCGCTACTTCGGGATCCGCCACGAGGGCGCAGCATCATTCGCCGCCACCGCATACGGAAAGCTCACCGGGCGGCTCGCTGCATGCTTCGGAATCGCCGGCCCCGGCTCCACCAATCTGCTCACCGGGCTCTACGACGCCAAAGTCGACCGGGCGCCGGTGCTAGCCCTGTCGGGTCAAGTGCCTTCGAAGACCAAGGGTCGTGGCGCGTTCCAAGACATGGATCTGGCGAACGCCTTCAAAGATGTGGCCCGCTTCGGCGAGGTCGTGTTGTCAGCGGCCGACCACGCCGAGCTGATGACCATCGCCTGCAAAACAGCGCTCGTCGACAAGAACGTGTCGCACCTGATCTTTCCCGACGAAGTCCAGGTCGAGGCGTCGAACCAGGAAGCGTCGGGTCCCGACGGTCGCACCGGCTCACGCGACATCTCCCCTCCCGCCTCGCTGGTCGCCGATGCGATCGAGCGCATCCGCCAGTCCGAACGTCCAGTCATCGTGGTCGGCCAAGGAGCCCGGGCCGACATTGCCGGCGTCATCGAGCTCGCCGAGCTCATCGGTGCGCCGGTGATCACGACATTCAAAGCCAAGGGGTCGATCTCGGATCATCACCCGCTCGGCTGCGGCGTCCTGGGCCGCAGCGGCACCCCCGTGGCGAGCTGGCTCATGAACGAGTCCGATCTCGTCGTCGTGTTCGGTGCCTCCTTCTCGAACCACACCGGGATCGCGCCCTACAAACCGATCATCCAAGTCGATCACGACCCGATGGCCATCGGCCGGCACCACCCGGTCGACATCGGCTTACAGGGCGCGGTGTCGACCACCGCCCGCCTCCTCGCCTCCGGTCTCGACGGTGATCGTCGCTGCATCGATCAGCGCTCCGTCATCGCCGACCGCTGGGCCCTCTGGCGTGACGAGAAGGCCAGCCGACGCACCGACGATCATGGAAAGGGCATGAACGCGGCATCGATCTTCGATGAGTTGTCCGACCTCGTTCCCGATGGTGCCGTGATCTGCGTCGACGTCGGCAACAACACCTACTCGTTCGGTCGCTACTTCGAAGTCGCCAACCAGGACGTGCTCATGTCCGGGTATCTCGGTTCGATCGGATTCTCCTTCCCCGCTGCGATGGGTGCCTGGGCCGCCGTCGGCGACTCACGCAAGGTCGTGTCGGTATCGGGCGACGGAGGGTTCGGTCAGTACGCGATGGAGATCACGACCGCAGTGAAGTACGGCATGAACATGACCCACGTCCTCCTCAACAACAACGAGCTCGGGAAGATCAGCAAAGAGCAGCGAGCCGGAGAGTTCGACGTCTGGCAGACCAGCCTGCACAATCCGAACTTCGCCGCCTTCGCCGAACTCTGCGGCGCACATGGCGTGCGGGTCACCGAAAGGCACGAGCTCCACGACGCCATCGCTACGGCCCTCGCCCACGACGGGCCCTCCATCGTCGAGGTCATCACCGACCCGCTGCTCATGTGAAGGCCCGACGCACGCTCGAGCTCCCGATTCCGCTGATCCACCAATCGAAAGAATGCGCCACGTCATGACCAACACCGAGACGACAAACACCGAGACGACCAACACCGCAGCCACGCACGTCGACGTCATCGTCATCGGACTGGGGCCGGCCGGCGAGGTTGTCGGCGGGCTGCTCGCCGAAGCCGGGCTGCAGGTGGTCGGGATCGAAGGTGGTCTCGTCGGTGGCGAGTGCCCCTACTGGGGTTGTGTGCCGAGCAAGATGATGATCCGGGCCGCTGACCTTCTGGCCGAAAGTCGCCGGGTCGGCGAACTGGCCGGCTCGTCCACGACGACGCCCGACTGGGGTCCGGTCGCTCGGCGGATCCGAGAGCAAGCGACAGACAACTGGGACGACACGGTCGCCGTCGACCGCTTCGTCGACAAGGGCGGGATCTTCGTGCGGGGCTACGCAACGATCACCGGCCCGGGCTCGGTCACCGTCGACGGCGCGAGCTATGTCGCATCACGCGGCCTGGTGGTCGCCACCGGCACACTGGCCGCCGTCCCTCCGATTCCTGGTCTGGCCGACACGCCGTACTGGACCAACCACCACATCGTGGAAACCGAGGAGCTCCCCGCATCGTTGATCGTGCTCGGCGGTGGAGCGATCGGCACCGAACTCGCCCAGGTGATGGCCCGCTTCGGCGTGAAGGTGACGGTGATCGAGGGTCTCGATCGCCTCCTACCGAGAAACGAACCCGAAGCCGGGCAGGTCCTGCGCGCCGTCTTCGAATCCGAAGGCATCGAGGTGCACACGGGCCAATTCGCATCCAACATCTCATTCGACAACGGACAGTTCGTCGTGGCGATGCCGGACGGCACGGAGCTGACCGGTGAGAAGCTGCTGGTGGCCACCGGCCGTCGCACATTCCTGCGAGAGCTCGGCATCGAGAATCTCGGACTCGATCCCGACTCCCGCTTCCTCGAGGTCGACGGTCGGCAACGAGTGGCCGACGGACTGTGGGCTGCGGGCGACATCGCCGGTGACGGCTTGTTCACCCACCTCGCTACTCGTCAGGGGGCCATTGTCGCCGCCGACATCCTGGGCAACGATCCGGAGCCGCTCAACCTCGACGCATTACCGGCGGTGACCTTCACCGATCCCGAGATCGGCGCAGTCGGCCTCACCGAGTCCGAGGCTCGCGAGAAGGGCCTCGACATACAGGTCGTCAACAA
This sequence comes from Acidimicrobiales bacterium, assembly GCA_037969565.1. Taxonomy (GTDB): domain Bacteria; phylum Actinomycetota; class Acidimicrobiia; order Acidimicrobiales; family SZUA-35; genus SZUA-35. Next base: position 6,121 of record JBBKXQ010000164.1, read on the forward strand.
GTCGGTCGCACACACCGCACGCGGTTGGCTCCACGACGCCGGCAACGAAGGATTCACCAAACTCATCGTCGACGCCAACCGCCAGATCATCGTCGGGGCGACATCGGTGGGCCCCCACGGTGGCGAGGTGCTTGGATTGCTCACGCTTGCCGTGCACGCCGAAATACCGATCGCGACCTTGCGCTCGATGATCTACGCCTACCCGACGTTCCACAAGGGGGTCGAAGATGCGTTGAACGAGCTGCCATGACGAGGGCAGCGTCGTTGTCCCACCAGTCCGACACCGCTCTTGGGTCGTCTGGTGTGGCGATCAGCCGAGATGCTGCGAAGCTGCTCGCCGTGCGAGTCGGGTCATGGCGCTGGTGGTTTCAAAACAGGGAGACGGGAGAACTCACCTTCGTCCAGTTCCCGAACTGGCCCCTGTGGGCTGCCGGCGCGGCGGCCCTGCTCGAGCGCCTGGCCCAAAAGGGTTCGCTTCTGGGCGACATCGCCGGCTGGGCTTCCGTTGGGTTCTGGGTCTACTGGGGACTGCTCGAGTTGTTCCGTGGAGTGAATCCCTGGCGCCGACTTCTGGGACTCGGAGTCATCCTTTGGCAGTTGCGCACGCTGATCGGCTGACCGATCCACCTCCCCGCATCACGCGATCGCCGGTGGGCCGATCGCCATCTGGAGCTCCCGGCCACCAGCGCCCGCGGTCAATCGGCGGAAGCGCAGAACTGGGCCAGTTCGCCGTGGAAAGTCAGTGCCCGAGGGGTCGAGCCACACAGGCTGCTCAGATCGGCGCCCGGTTTCTCGTCGTTCGAGAGCCCAAAGAGCAACGACTCGACGAGTCCGGCTGTGTAGGTGATCTGCCGGACGTCGTACTGAGAGAGCCCTGCGGCCTTGGCCGCTTCGGTCCACGCGTCATCGCGAGTGCCGACCTGATCAGCGAGGCCGGCTTCCACGGCCTGGCTGGCTTCGAATATCTCGGCTCCGAGCTGGCCCCGAATCTCGGATTCGGTGACCGGACGAAAGGTGGCGACGTGGGTTACGAACTGATCGTAGAGGCGATCGACGATGGCCTGCAGTGCCGCCCGTTCGTCGGTGGTCAACTCTCGGAATGGATTGCCAACGTCCTTCGATCGCCCGGCGGTGATGTAGAACTGCTCGATCCCACCGGTCGTTTCGACCCCGCCCGCCAACAGACCTCCATCGATGGCCACCACGTCTCGGTAGGTCGAGATGGGCCCGAAGATCACGCCGATGGAGCCAATGAGACTGCCAGGATTCGCAACGATGAGATCGGCGGGAGCCATCGACCACATGCCGCCCGAGGCCGAGATCTCGACCACGTGGGCGATCACGGGCTTGCCTGCGGCCTGCACTTCCTTGATGCCGTCGGCGATCGCCGACGATCCGGCCACGCTGCCCCCCGGGGTGTTCAGGGAGAGGACAACCGCCTTGACCCGATCGTCGGCGGCCGCGTCCCTGAGGGTTTCCTTGATGTCTTCGCCCCCCGCCACTTGGCCGCCGAAGGGCCCGGCACCGCCGCCGTCGACGAGAATCGGACCATCGACCGAGACGACGAGAATCCAATCGTCGGCACCGTCGTCGCCCCCGATCGACTCGGTCGAGGCCAACTGGTCGGTGGTGTCCGTGTCACCCGAATTCGACACCGCTGCGATCATGACACCGGCTGCGATCAACGCAACAAGCGGAATGAGAAACAGACTGATACCGGCCAGGACCGCAACCGTGATGGACCGACCCAAGAATTGGCCATAACTCAGATTTAGCCGATTTCGTCCGTCGGCGGAGTCGGCGACTGGTACTGGCGGCCTCGATTCCGCATACGAAGGTGGTGGCTGACTCGGGGGCAGTTCCATGGTCGGCAGTATCCCATTCGCATCGAGGCCCATCGGTGACCGCCCACCCCGGTTGCCGGGCCCTATCGGGCCAGACGGCGCTTCAAGTCGACCGTGCCGTGCACCCGCGAGCGCGATGGCGTCGATGCCGGGAGTGGTGTTGACCCCACGAGCTCGCTAGTCCGACGTCGACTGGTCGACGATCGCGTGGTGAAGAATACGGAGGCCTTCGATCAGCTGGTCTCGCTGCACTTCATCGAGTGTCGAGATGATGTCCAGTTCGTTGGCGGCGTGATCCATCAGTGCGGCGTCGATCGTCTTGATCCCCTTCTTCGTGAGGCTGACCTGCACTTGACGGCCGTCGGTGGTGCACTTGGCCCGCTGCACGAAACCGCGGCTCTCGAGACGATCGATCCGGTTTGTCATGGCCCCCGAGGTGATCATCATCGACTGCAACAACTCGCCGGGGGTGAGCTGATGAGGGGGCCCGTTGCGCACCAGGGTGGCCAAAACGTCGAACTCCCAGGACTCGAGGTCGTGTTGGGCGAACACGGCGTTGAGGCGAGGTCGAATCACTTTCTCGAGCCGAGTGAGCCTCCCGATGATCGCCATACCGGAGACGTCCACGTCTGGTCGCTCACGGTTCCATTGTTCGATGATCTGATCGACGTGATCCGGTTCCACGGCGCCACACTATCACTCTCTCTCGACGTGAAGAGATTATCTCTTGACGTGAAGATACATCGTTCGTATCTTTATCTCCATGTCAAGAGACTTCGGAATCGACCCAACCAGCCCGAATCATTCGACACGGATCGCGGCTACGACCGCTCTCACACCGATGGTGTGGGGCACCACCTATATCGTCGCCACCGAGTTGCTGCCCACGGGACGCCCTTTGCTGGCGGCAACCGTCCGAGCCCTTCCTGTCGGCGTTGCGTTCGTGCTGTGGTCGCGTCGCTTGCCCGTCGGCGCATGGTGGTGGCGAGCAGCCATCCTCGGCCTCTTGAACATCGGCGCCTTCTTTGCCCTGCTGTTCGTGGCCGCTTTCCGACTCCCTGGCGGGGTTGCGGCAACTGCCGGCGCCCTTCAACCTCTGGTGGCCGCCGGCATCGCTGCCGTCCTGCTCGGCGAAGTCTTCACCCGCCGAACCGCTGCCGCCGGCGCAACCGGCGTCATGGGTGTGGCGTTGCTCGTCCTCCAACCCGGTGCGGGTCTCGATCCCATCGGCATCATGGCCGCCATCGCCGGCACCATCTCGATGGCCACTGGTGTCGTGCTCACCAAACACTGGGGCCGGCCCGTCGACCTCATCACGTTCACCGGCTGGCAACTCACCGCAGGTGGTCTCATGCTCCTGCCGCTCATGGTCGCAACCGAAGGTCTGCCCCCAAGTCTCACCGCCACCAACGTCGCCGGGTTCGCCTGGCTCGCCGTGGTGGGAACCGGCGCCGCCTACGCCAACTGGTTCCGTGGAATCCAGTCGCTCCCCATCGCCATCACCAGCTTTCTCGGCCTCATCAGCCCCCTGATCGCCACCATCGTCGGTTGGATCGTCCTCGGCCAAAACCTCCGACCGTTACAACTGGCCGGAGCGGTGCTCGTCATCACCGCCGTCATCCTCCCCCAACTCCGGCGTCGACGGCCGAAACCGATCGTTCTCGCTCGGGTCGGATCCGACCCTCCGGTACCGGTCGCTGCCGATCAACCCGAGACCGAACCGATCCAAGTGGGATCCGACAGATCGCTTCAGGGGCAGCCAGCAGATTCGTCCGGCCCCTTCCCCGTCGGCACCAACAGCGGCCCAGAGCGCCTCGTAAACTTCGTCGGTGACGTGGATCCGTTTGGTGCTCATCGGGCTGGGAGTGATGGTGAGCTCCTGGGTTGTGCTGATTCTGCTCGCCAAGCGTCTGCCCCCGGGCTTGATGCGGGATCTCGTGGGCTTCTTACCGGCGTGCGCCACCACGGTCCGCCGACTTCGGAAAGATCCACGCGTTCCTCGGAGCGCGAAGTTGGCGGTGGCGTTCGCCGGCCTATGGGTGTTGTCCCCGATCGACCTCATCCCGGAGTTCCTCCCTGTCATCGGGCCGCTGGATGATGTCGTTGTGGTTGCCTTGGCCTTCCGATTCGCGGCGAAGCGCATCCCACGCGAGGTGTTGGAGGAGGCGTGGGCCGGCGAGCCCCACGTCCTGCAACGCCTTCTCGGCTCGACGCAGTCGTCGGAGTAGCCGGAACCGCCCGCTCGATTTCAGTCGATGATGGTCACGGCGAGAATCGCGATGTCGTCGACGTGCACTCGTGTGGGGGCGAGCATCCCATAGACCCGCAACGTGAACGCCGTCTCATGCTTCAAGGCCGAACTCGCAGCCGATCGCAACAGATCGAGACCGTTGTCGATACTTTCGCCCCGCCGCTCCACAAGGCCATCGGTGAACACGACGAGCGTGTCTCCCGGCTCGAGCACTCGCTGATTCGATCGGTAGCTTCCACAAGTCAAAACACCCAGCGGCGGCCCATGCGTTTCCTCGAGATATTGGGATTGTCCGTTTGCGGCCAGGAGCAATGGATACGGATGACCGGCGGTCGTCCATGTGAGCATGCGAGATTCGGTTTCGTAGATGGCGATCAATGAGGAGTTCCTCGCGATCGGCGAAGAACCTCGGGACCCCTTCGTTGCCGCTCTACATGTTTACACGCCGGACGTAGTGCTCGACCAATGGTGTCTCGCGATCGACGAACGGGCGGGGGTCAGGTTCGTCTCGGTCGCCTCCTCAAACCACGCTTCGGGGTGCGTCGAAATGCATTCGGACGACAGAGCCGTGAGCGTTCGTGTCGATCTGGAGTAAGTCGCTCAATTGGTTGACGATCCAAAGACCGCGACCTCGTACCGCGTCGATTGCCGGGGCCCGTCGACCAACCAGGGGATCGGAAAGGTGACCACCATCGGTCACCTCGAGTATGAAGCTGCTCGCCTCTCGCCACAACCGAAGCACGCCAGGCCCGCCTGAATGGTCCAGGGTGTTGGCGGCGACCTCCGTGACCGCGAGGAGCACATCTCTCACGCGTTCGGGCGACACGCCGTCGAGCACGGCTCGCTGTTCGACCGACCGTCGCAGACCCGACAGGTCTCGGTGGTGGAATTCGATCACCGATGCAGTCGCCGGTGGCTCCGGAAGGGGATCCGGCCGGTCGAGGAAATCAAGCGGATCGACGAAGCGGGAATTGGCAATTGGGCCGCGATCGCTTTCTATATGTGAGTGATTGCAGTCCGCCACGTCCAGCACGGCCGAATCAAGTCGTTCCGAGTCGTAGACACACAGGCAGGTTGCGGCGACGTCGCTCAGAATCAGATTGATACAAGCCTCATGGCGGAGGCCTTCCCGAATCTGCGCCGGAGACCGACCAGCCCAGATCGGCTCACCGACGACCCGGATCCGCTCTTCGCCATGGGACTGGGCGAACCGTTGCGTTGCGGAGATCATTCGGGCCGGATTCCGTCCGTGATCTTCCATGTCGAGATAGGTGAATCGGTCCGAAGTGCCGTTGAACCATCGCTCGATCAACTCCACATGAGGCTTCGGCGCCATGACCAAGACCGCTTCGTGAGCAGCCAGACTCTCGGTCAAGAAGGGGATGACGTTGCTCAGAAACGCGACGTCACCGGCGTAGAACGTTGCGAAGTGGAGCAGTTGGTCAGGCAACGGAAGTTCTGACGCGAAGACATCTCAAC
>JBBKXQ010000165.1:0-8241 GCA_037969565.1 Acidimicrobiales bacterium
GAGGAGAGCCGATCCACTCTCGACCCTGCCACTCTCGACCCTGCCACTCTCGACCCTGCCACTCTCGACCCTGCCACTCTCGACCCTGCCACTCTCGACCCTGCCACGAGAACAGAACCCGACCTCGGGCCTCCCGAGGGTCGGTTGTTCTGAGCCGTTCGACGATCAGCCCCGGCCGATGGTCCACCAGAGCGACAGGGCAACGCCGCCTCCGGTGACCAGAACCATCGTGGCGATCGACGAGCGAGGTATCTTTCCGTCCTCTGGGATGCCGGGCACTCTCTTGCGAATGTAGGTGAGTAGCCGATCGGCCCAGGCCACGTCCTTCGACAGGATGAAGAGCCCACCGGCGATCACGAGCCAACCCGGTCCCGGCAGCGGCAGAAGAGCGATGCCGAGAATGGTCACCACGAAACCGAGGGTCATGCGGGCGACACGCCAAACGACGTGGAGGCGAGCCTCCTCGACCGTTGCTTCGTGGATGCCGGTTTCCATCTCGGCTCGGATGGCCGCATCGGCAATGCGATCGGCAAAGTTGTCGTATGAATCCATGATGGACCCTCAGCGTCGGGGAAACCGGTTCGGTTCCCAGGTCGGGTGGATCAGATCTGATTCCGAGCCCAGCGCAGACTCATTTCGCCGAAGATCAGCGAAAGGACGGTCATCGCCACGAACATCGCCACGCCGGCCGCAACGAGCTTGCGAGGGACGGGGCCCTCGTCGGGGATACCAGGGGTTTTGGCTCGTAGCCAACCGACCAGGCGATTGTCGGGCTTGATCAGGTTGAGGCCGATGATGATCGTGAGAATTCCCTGACCGGGGAGGACCAACATTGCGATGCCGGCCAGAACGAGGATCACGCCAAGAGCAATGCGGAGCAACCGTTTCAGCCCGCCGGCGCGCTCCGCCGCGTTGAGACCGGGTTTGAGGTCGTCGAAGTCGAGTCCCATGGCCGTGTCACTTACCTGCGAGTTCGGCAACGACAGGGGCGAACTGATCGATCTCGTCGGGTCCGATGCCGATGTAGCTGAAACCGTAGGTTTCCCGTCGGGCGAGGAGGTCGTTGGTCATCGACTCGACATCGCCAACGAGCGCGAGCGGTGACTCGAGGGCGTCGGCGGCGGTCATCCCCATACCGGGAGCCAGCATTTCGGCTGTTCCCTGGCGGTCGTCGGTGAAGATGTTGACGAAGACTCGAACGTTCAGTTCGATGTCGTGGAAACGATCGCCTGCGCCCTCCTTGACCCAGCTCAGCTTCTCGGTGTATTTCGCGGCGGTGGCGTCGCTGGCGGTGTTGGCATCGATCACGCCGGCCTCGAGGTTTGGATTCACTCCGACGATGTCGGCGTGGCGTCCGGCCAGGCGGAGGAATCGAGGTCCGCCACCGCCCATGAGGAACGGGGGATGAGGCTTCTGCAGCGGCTTGGGCATGAGGTCGAGATCGGTGATCGTGTAGTGCTCGCCCTCGAAGGAGAAAGGACCCTCGCCGAACAGTCCCTTCAGGATCTTCACCGATTCGATCATCCGCTCGATCCGAATGCCCGGACGGTCGTACGTCATTCCGGCTGCGTCGTAGTCGCTCTTCATCCAACCCGCGCCGATACCGAGTTCGAGTCGACCGTCAGACAGAAGATCGAGCGTTGCCATTTCGTTTCCGAACACGACTGGATGGCGGTAGTCGTTGCACCAGACCAGAGCGCCGACGCGCAGCGTCGTGGTGGCGTCGGCCGCAGCCTGGAGCGCAATGGCGGGAGCGAGCTGACCGTCGAAGTGATCAGGAATCGTCAGCGTGTCGTAGCCGAGGTCTTCCGCCTTCTTGGCCAGCTCGGTCCATTCGGCCCGGGTTTTGGCGGTCTTTGCTTGGACTCCGAATCGGAACGGCTTCGTCATTCGCTGACTCTATGCGGTGAGGGCCGCGTCGACTGCGGCCAGAACGTGGAGCTTGGTGGTGGGAAAGTACGGCACGGTGATGTCGGCCGGGTGGAGGAGCAGTTCTATTTCGGTGCAGCCGGCGATCACACCCTCGGCACCGGCCGCGATCAGCCGCTGAGCCACCTCGATGAAGGCGAGGCGAGAAGCAGGGTTGATCACCCCACGCACGAGTTCGTCGTAGATCACGTCGTGGATGATGGTTCGGTCGGGTTCGTCCGGCACGAGCACGTTGAAGCCGTGGCCCTCGAGCCGACCTCGGTAGAAGGGCTGTTCCATCGTGTAGCGGGTGCCGAGCAGCGCGACCGTTTTCACCCCAGCGTCCTCGAGGGCTTGCGCCGTGACATCGGCGATGTGGAGGAATGGCAGATCGACCGCAGCTTGGATCGCATCGGCAACCCGGTGCATCGTGTTGGTGCACAGCACGATCAGCTCGGCCCCCGCCGCCTGGAGCCGGAGCGCAGCGCTCGTCAGCAGCGACGCGGCCCCATCCCAGTCACCGGCCTCTTGGAGCTGCTCGACTTCAGCAAAGTCAACCGCGAGATGAATCAACCGGGGCGACGAAGTGCCGCCGAGACGAACACGGACCTCGTCGGTGATCATTCGCTCATAGGCAATCGACGACTCGATACTCATTCCGCCGAGCAAACCGATCCACTTCATTGCCGAAGTATGGCACTGCGGTGGTTTGGCACTGCGGTGGATTGGCACTGCGGTGCGCTGGCACTGAAGCCACCTGGCCTGGCATCGTTGGTGGGTGAACACCACTGAGCCCTCTTCGATGGACGACATTCCGACCCCGGCCCTTCTCGTCGACCATGCCACATTCGAGCGCAACTGTGCGGCGATGGATGCGGTGTTGCCGGGCCGCAGACTTCGGCCCCATGTGAAGGCATTCAAATCGACGACGTTGGCCCGCCGGCTCGCCCACTACGGACACACCGGCTTTTGTGCGGCAACCCCCAAGGAGATCGAGGGTCTCGTCGCCGCCGGACTGGGAGACGATCTGCTTCTGGCCAATGAGTCACTCGACGTCGCGAGGTTGGGTCAGCTCGTTGATCGGGCCAACATCACGGTTGCGGTCGACTCCGATGCCACGCTCGACGCCGCGATCGCCGGTGGCATCCGATCGATCCTGATTGATGTCAACGTCGGGCTACCTCGATGCGGCTGTTCGGTGGAGGAAGCGGGACCCCTCGCCGATCGCGCTCGATCAGCTGGCCTCGAAGTCCGTGGTGTCATGGGTTACGAAGGACACCTCATGATGATCGAAGCCCGATCAGAACGAGCCGAGAAGGTGGAGAAGTCGATGTCGTGGCTGCTCGATGCGCACGACCGCGTCGGTGGCCCGGTCGTCTCCGGTGGTGGCACCGGAACCTTCGATACAAACACCTGGTGCACGGAAATCCAAGCCGGTTCCTACACGCTGATGGACACCGATTACGACCGACTCGATCTCCCCTTCGAGAAGGCCCTGACGGTCCTCGCCACGGTGATCTCGGTCAATCCGAAAGGCTGGATCGTCGTCGACGCGGGTCTGAAGGCACTCGGTATGGATCACGGAAACCCGAGCTGGCCCGACGGCGAGGTGTTCTTCTGTTCCGACGAGCACACGACGCTCTCACCGACCACGTTGACCGACTGGAACGTCGGAGATCGGATCCGCATGTTCCCCGCTCACGTCGATCCGACGATCGCTCGTCACGAGCAGATGTGGCTGGTGGACGGCGACAACGTGAAGGATCGGTGGGCCATCGACCTGCGTCATTGGTGACGTCTCGCTCTGCTTGTGGGTGGTCGCGCTCTGCTTGTGGGCGGTGACGTGCGTCCAGCCGTGAGGTCGGCGATGCTGCGCCGGTGATCGAGACCAACTGGGCCGGCAACCATCGGTACCGAGCCGACACCATCGAACATCCGGCGACGATCGAGGCGTTGGCTCGGATCATTCTTTCGGCCGAGCACGTTCGTCCGTTGGGTTCGCGCCATTCGTTCAACGACATCGCCGATGCACCGGTGCTCGTGAGTCTCGAACAGTTGGACAAGACCATCGAGGTGTGTGCCGACCGGACGGCCGTGAGGGTGAGCGGGCACGCAACGTATGCCGAGGTCGCTGCGAGGCTCGGCGCCGAAGGTCTCGCCCTCCACAACATGGCATCACTTCCGCACATCTCGATCGCTGGTGCGGTTGCCACCGGCACCCACGGTTCGGGCGACGCCAACGGCAATCTCGCCACGGCGGTGACCGGCCTCGAGTTGGTCACGGCCGACGGAGCAATCGTCGCGGTTTCAAAGGGCGACGAGAACTTCGACGGAATGGTCGTCGGGCTCGGTGCCCTTGGCGTGGTGACCCACCTCACCCTGGCCGTCGAGCCTTCGTTCGAGGTGCAGCAGTTCGTGTTCGAGGGCCTGCGGTGGGAGCGTCTCGAGGAATCCTTCGGCGCGGTCTTCGCCGGGGGCTACAGCGTCAGCGTCTTCACCCGGTGGTCGGAATCGGCGGCCGAACAGGTCTGGGTCAAGTGTCGAGGCGGAGACAACCAGATGGCCGAACGCTTCTTCGGGGCGAAGGCCGCAACCGTCGATCGCCACCCGATTCTCGAGATGCCGGCTGACGCTTGCACCGCCCAGTTGGGCGTTGTCGGTCGCTGGGCGGATCGGCTCCCGCATTTTCGAGCCGGCTTCACACCGAGTGCTGGCGCCGAGATCCAATCGGAGTTCTTCGTCGCCAGAGACGACGCCGTCGGCGCGATGGCGGCGATTCGTGGGATTGCGCACGAAATCGAACCCGTGCTCCTCGTGAGCGAGATCCGGACCATCGCGGCCGATGGTTTGTGGATGAGCCCTCACTACGGACGGGCATCCACGGCGCTGCATTTCACGTGGCGCCAGGAGCCGGTGGCGGTGCATCGGGCGGTGGCCCGCGTGGAGGAGGCCTTGGCCCCGTTCTCCGCTCGCCCTCACTGGGGCAAGGTTTTCACCGCGTTCGACTCGGAGGGCGTCGATCGACTCCCGGACTTCCTGAGGCTCGTTGATCGGCTCGACCCCGAAGGCAAGTTTCGCAACCGCTGGTTCGACGAATGGTTCACGGCTCCTTAGCAACCATGCCAGATGGCCCACGACGAAGTTCTTGGCCATGATTGGGTTCCTCGCGTATGTGCGCACCGATCGATGGAGCAACAGATGAATGGACGAGTGGCGCTGATCACCGGCGGTGGCAGAGGAATCGGGAGGGGGATCGCGCTCGGACTCGCCGGCGACGGGATGGACGTTGCGATCACCTACCGAAAGAACGCTGACGCTGCGCTCGAAACCGCTGCTGCGGTGGAGGACATGGGGCGGTCCTGTCTCGTCATCCAAGGCGACGTCACGGCGACGGAAGACAATGTTCGAAACGTGGCCGAGGTGATCGATCGCTTCGGTGCCTTCCAGGTGCTGGTGAGCAACGGTGGGATTGCGAGCCGCGGTCGAACGGTGGCTGACACCGAGCCCGAGGAACTCCAGCGGGTGATGGCAACCCACGCGTTGGGGCCGCACCATCTGTGTTCGGTGGCTGTGCCCCATCTGCGTACCCACGAACGCTCGGACATCGTCGTGATCTCGTCGGTGGCCACGCTGCACCATCGTGCCAACGGCGCTCCCTACAGCATGGGCAAGGCGGCGCTCGAGTCCCTCGCCCTGACGCTGGCCAAGGAGGAGCGGGACAATGGCATCCGAGTCAACATCGTGTCGCCCGGCCTGGTCGAAACGGACATGGGTCGTCGATTGGTGAAAGGGGCGGCGGGTATCGAAGACATCCGATCGCTCGACGAGACGATGCCTTTCGGTCACGTGTGTCAGCCGGCCGACATCGCAAATGCGGTGCGCTATTTCACGTCCGACGCGGCGAGTTATGTCACGGGCGAAAAACTCAACGTGTGGGGCGGAGGCCAAGACTTCCGCTGACGCGGACCCCGCCCCAGCTCGCCCGCAACCCCCTTTCCTTCCGATTTGGCACCGAGATTGCCCCGAATTTCGACCACGATTCGGTGCCAGATCGGGTGGGGTGGGTAGTTTGCAACGAATGTCTGAGGCCAAGGCGATGCATCCTGCTCTCGCAGGATTCAGCGCGCCGGCGGCCGAGTGGTTCAACACCACCTTCGGCGAACCGACGCCACCACAAATCCACGGCTGGCCGAAGATCGCTGCCGGCGATCACACCCTGATCCTCGCTCCCACCGGTTCGGGCAAGACCCTCTCGGCGTTCTTCTGGGGACTCAACCAGCTCACCGCCGGGCCACCGCCCGAAGACAAGAATCACCGCACCCGGATTCTCTACATCTCACCGCTTCGTGCCCTTGCTGTCGACATCGAGAAGAACCTCCGGGGTCCCCTCCAAGGCATTCGACTGGCGGCGGAACGACTCGGCGAGCCCTTCTACGAGCCTTACGTCGCCATCCGCACGGGTGACACCACGACCGAAGAACGACGCAAGCTGGCCCAGCAGCCACCCGATCTGCTCATCACCACGCCCGAGTCGCTCTACCTGATGCTCACCTCGAAGATCCGGGAGACGCTGGCCGGAGTCGAAACGATCATCATCGACGAGATCCATGCGCTTGCCGCCACCAAGCGGGGAGCCCACATGTCGGTCTCCCTCGAGCGACTCGAACGGGTCACCGACAACCCACCCCAGCGCATCGGCCTGTCCGCCACGCAACGGCCACTCGAAGAGATCGCACGCTTCCTCGGTGGTCATCATCCCGACCGTTCGACTCGCCCGGTCACCATCGTCGACACCGGACTCCGCAAGCCACTCGACATCGAGGTGATCGTGCCGGTCGACGACATGGCTCGGCTCGGTGAGGTGATCACCGATGAGCCGGTGTCGGGTCCTGCTGCCGCCGGTCCGGTCAGGCGAAGTATCTGGCCCGCCATGCATCCTCGGCTGCTGGAACTGATCCAAGAGCACCGGAGCACGATCGTCTTCGTGAATGCTCGGCGTCTGGCCGAGCGGCTCGCCACCCGTCTCAACGAACTCGCGGCCGAAGGGGAGAACCGCTCGGCCGAGGCCGAGGGTCGGCCACCGAGCCCGGATCAGGCACTCGTGAAAGCCCACCATGGTTCCCTCAGCCGTGAGCAGCGCCTCCTGATCGAAGACGAGCTGAAGCGGGGGACACTCAAGGGTCTCGTTGCCACCTCGTCGCTCGAACTCGGCATCGACATGGGGGCGGTCGATCTGGTCGTGCAGGTGGAGTCGCCGGGGGCGGTCAGCCGGGGCTTGCAGCGGATCGGTCGGGCCGGTCACCAAGTGGGCGCCCCGAGTGTCGGCAAGTTCTTTCCGAAGCACCGATCTGATCTCGTCGAGGCAGCCGTCGTTGTCGATCGCATGAAGAAGGGCCTGATCGAGGAAACCCGGTATCCCCGCAATCCCCTCGATGTGCTCGCCCAACAAATCGTCGCTGCGTGTGCGCTCGACGATTGGCCGGTCGACGATCTGCTCACCCTCATGAGAGGCTCAGCGAACTTCGCCGAGCTTTCCGACGAGGCGTTCTCGAACGTGCTCGACCTCCTCGCCGGTCGTTATCCGTCCGACGAGTTCTCCGAACTCCGGCCCCGTCTCAACTGGGATCGCGTGGAAGGGATCGTGAGGGGTCGGCCCGGAGCTCAGCGTCTCGCCGTCACCAGCGGCGGAACGATTCCCGATCGGGGGCTCTACGGCGTGTTCCTCCCCGACGGCACCCGCGTCGGTGAGCTCGACGAGGAGATGGTCTACGAGAGCCGAGCGGGGGAGACGTTCCTACTCGGAGCCTCCACGTGGCGGATCGAGGACATCACCCACGAGCGGGTGGTCGTCACACCCGCCCCCGGCCAGCCCGGCAAGATGCCGTTCTGGCACGGCGATGGTCCAGGACGGCCGCTGGAGCTCGGGCGGGCCATGGGCGCATTCATGCGCGAAACCGTGGCCATGGATCCGAAGGCGGCCTACGAGAAGTTGCGGACCGACCATGATCTCGATCACTTGGCCGCTACCAACCTGATCGCCTACCTCGACGACCAGGAAGAGGCCACCGGCAAGATCCCGTCGGATCGGACGATCATCGTCGAGCGATTCCGGGACGAGATCGGCGACTGGCGAGTTTGCATCCTGAGCCCGTTCGGGGCACAGGTGCATGCGCCGTGGGGGATGGCGCTTCAGCATCGATTGGCGGAGGAGCTCGGCTGGGACGTCGAGCTGATGTGGAGCGACGACGGCATCGTCGTTCGCCTGCCCGAGGCCGTCGATCACCTGCCGGTCGAAGAACTCATGATCGACCCCGACGACCTCGACGAGTTGCT
>JBBKXQ010000166.1:0-3471 GCA_037969565.1 Acidimicrobiales bacterium
CCAAGATCTGGGTCGCTGACACGGAACCGAATCAGCGCTTCACGATGTACAACCGCGGCAATGTTGGTGAGGTCTTTCCCCATGTCCTGACCGCGCTGACCGGCACCTTGATCGGCGAACCGATACGGCAGGCGCAGGCCGAGGTCTTTGTCGAGATGGGGGTCCTTCGGCAGGAAGAGGTCGTTGGAACCTCGGTCGGAACCGGGGTGTTCGGCGGCTATCTGTACATGAGCGGTTCCGTGATGCGGTTGTTCGGTGTCCGAATGCCGGGAATGACCTGGCGCGATGCCGATTCCCAGGTGATGGGCAACGTCGCCGGCCTCCCGCCATACAAGCCGGCAAAGGGTGACCGCAACGCTCGGGCTTCGTTGGCGATCCTTTGGTACTCGATGAAGCTGATGCGTCGACCTGACCTCGAGTTCCTCGATCGAGCTCGAGTCGACGCGCAACGCTGGCTGGAGACGATGCCCGACCTCGAGGGCGCAACCGACGAGCAGCTTCTTCGTTGGCTCGGCGGCTTCCCAGTCCGTCAGGGCGCCAGCATGAAGCGCCTGCTTCAGACGGCCATGCTGGTCGGCGCCCCTCGCGGCATTCTCGATCGACTACTCGATGGTCCCCGAACGCCGCCCGGGTTGGTGAACAGGATCCTGAGTGGCACAGGCGATGTTGACTCCGCCCAGTTGGCCCAGCGCCTGTGGTTGCTCGGGCGAATGGTTGCCGACGAACCTCGACTGAGTGCCGCTTTCGACACCGGACTCGAGGGGATCGCCGACCGAACGTCGGACTCCGCGTTGGAACCCGAAGTCCAGAAGTTTCTTGTCGACCACGGACACCGTGGCAACGACGAGTACGAGCTGGCTGTCCCGGCGTGGGCAATGGATCCGACCCCGGTTTATGCGGCCATCGATCGATTGCGACATGCCCCTGTCGAGCGCGACCCGATTGTTGCCGGGCGTCGACTGTCGGTTGATGCCGAACATGCGTTGGCTCGAGCCGAGCAGCTCGTGCCCCGGCCTTTGCGGTGGTTGGTCCGCCGGAGCGCCGAGGTGGCACGACAGGGTTCGATTGGTCGAGAGCGGGCGAAAGACATCATGATTCTCGAGAACCTGGGTGCTCGTCGCGTTCTGCACGAGTTGGTCAGTAGGGCGGCCCGGCGTGGCGGGCCAAACGATGCCCGTCTCGCTTTCTGCATCACGGCGGACGAATTGGCCGACTACGTCGAGCACCCTGAGGCGTTTGCCGACACGATTGCGGAACGAGCCGAGCTTGCGAAGGAACTGAACCGACGGGTTCCGCCACCGTGGTTCGACGGTCAGATCTCCGATCCCGAGACGTGGCCGATCCGGGGGGCGACGCGGCCTGAGCAGCCACCACCGGGCACGATCATCTCGGGTATTGCCGTGAGTGGTGGGAGCGCTTCTGGTCGGGCTCGGGTCGTCGCCGACCCGGCCGATCCGCGCGGTCTCGAGCCAGGCGAGGTGTTGGTATGTGCGATCACCGACCCGTCTTGGACCCCGCTTTTTCTCGGGGCGGTAGCGGTCGTGTGTGACAGTGGAGCCGTATTGAGCCACGCCGCGATCGTCGCCCGAGAGCTCGGTATTCCGGCGGTGCTGAGCGTGCTAGAAATCACCGCAGTGCTCGACGGCACGATGCTTCATGTCGACGGTGACGCAGGAACGGTTCGAATTGGATGACTCGAGGCGAACCCGAACAGCAGAGGAATGTCAGGTCCAGATCCGGTCGGCCACCGAGACGAGGCGGGAGAGTTTCGCCCACTGCTGATCCTCGGTGATGGCGTTGCCCTCGATGGTGCTGGCGAATCCGCACTGAGGGCTGAGACAGAGCTGCTCCATCGGCACATACTGGGCTGCTTCGTTGACTCGACCCGCGAGTTCATCGTAGGTCTCGAGCTCGGGCCGCTTGCTGGTCATCAAACCGAGGACGACCGTTTTGCCCTTCGGCACGAAGCGCAGCGGTGCGAAGTCGCCGGAACGCTCATCGTCGTACTCCAGGAAGTAGGCGTCCACATCGAGTTCGTTGAAGAGCACCTCGGCGACGGGCTCGTAACCACCTTCGGCGAACCAGGTGGAGCGATAGTTGCCTCGGCACAGATGAATACCAACCGTGAGATCGTCGGGCCGACCGTCCAATGCCGCGTTGATCAGCTCGGCGTAGGCGTGGGGGAGCGCATCGGGATCGTCACCGCGGTCGACGGCACCTTGTCGCATCACGGGGTCGCAGAGATAGGCGAGGTTGGTGTCGTCGAGCTGGATGTATCGACTTCCGGCGGCATAGAGGGCAGCGATCTCGGCCTGGTAACAAGCGGCAAGGTCGGCGAAGAAGCGTTCCAAGTCCGGGTAGGCGTCGATGTCGATGCCGGCCCGACCGCCTCGAAAGTGCACCATGGTGGGTGATGGGATCGACACCTTGGGTGTCTTCGTCGCCACCGTAGCGAGATACTCGAAGTCCTCGACCTGGATGTCGTGTCGGTGGCGAAGGGGACCCACAACCGACAGCTTCGGTGGGGTCATGTGCACGGTGTTGGCCGAGTCCGAGCTGGCGGCGATGTTTCCCGTGATGGCTACTCCCTCGAGCTGTTCCAGAAAATCGAGATGAAACCAGGCCCTTCGGAACTCGCCGTCGGTGATCGCTTGCATACCCGTGGCTTCGAGCTTGCGGACAGCGTCGGCGATGGCCTCGTCTTCCACGGCCCGAAGGTCGGTGGCGGTGAGTTCACCCGAGGCGACCTTCGATCGCGCCTCGTGAATGGCGGGAGGGCGAAGGAGGCTGCCGACATGGTCGGCTCTGAATGGCGGATTGACCTGGCTGGTTTGCGACTGGCTGGTTTGCGACTGGCTGGTTTGCGACTGGCTGGTTTGCGACTGGCTGGTACTCATCGGAGCGGGCCTTTCGAACGGCGCTGTTGCGCGTCCGGATCGGGAGTTCTGGCGTCCCCGAGCATGCCACGTCGATGGTGTCGAGGCAGGCCTTCGCGCCATCAGCTCACCAGCCCGCGGCGGTCGCTCACTTCGTCGACGAGCCAGCGGGAAACGAGTTCGGTGGTGATGCGGACCATGGCGTCGGCGACCTCTCGGGGTGGGTCGATGAGATCAACGGCGCGGCCGAATCCTGCGAGCTGAGCGGCGAGTGGGCCGGCCGACGTGGTGCTCGTCGTGCGGCGCGTTGCGGTCATCGGTCGAGGCGAGCACTGGTCGACCGTTACCGAAGTGCCGGCCAACTCGGGTTGGGGCGACGACTATCGCGCTGCGGCTCACGACGTGACGCTCGCTTGGAGCGATCCGGCGAAACTCGAGCAGGTGTCGGACGTGCCCTGGGGTGCGTCGCCCGGCGTCGCCCTGATGTTCAGCTACACCGCCGAACTCGCCGTTCACGGATGGGACCTCGCCAAGGCAACCGGCCGCGAGTTCACGATCGACGACGATCTGCTGCACGGAGCCCTCGTGGCCGCGA
>JBBKXQ010000167.1:0-63219 GCA_037969565.1 Acidimicrobiales bacterium
TCGTTGCCGTTCGTGTCGACAATGGTGGAGCCCGCACCCCGTTCGACCTCGATGATGGCGGCGGTCTTGTACGTGTCGAAGGCTTGATAGGGGCGGATCTTGTGGCGTCGATCGGCCGCCATGATCCGCTCGGTCTCGCGGAGCTGATCTGATTCCTGGCTCATGATTCGAACTTTCGGTCGCTCCCGAATCTCGAGAATCGACAACCCCACGGGACGGATGCCCCATGGCTCCGAAGCAACACAGCCTGCCACCGACAAGCAAACCGTGCTGCTACGAGAGGGACAAGGTAGGCGGGGCGGCCATGGTTCGGCCAGAAATGAATCAGCCGAACGCCTGGGAGACGGCGTCGAGATGGTGGGCTTCGACTTCGTTGCGGTGTCGGTCGGAGCGGCCCTCCAGCGCATCGAAATCGAAGGTCAACTCACGGATGGCTGGCGCCGTTTGCTGCAGCCGACCGAGTGTGGCCCACAGTCGACCTTTGCCGGCGATTCCCGCAATGAGGAGTTCCAATTCGACAACCCGGCTGAGCGGCGAATACGTGGTGAGTCTGCCATTCGTCTTGAGGCGACCGACTCGCTCAGCCATCGTCGCCAGGCCGTTCTTGATCGGATTGCCGGTGATGCCGAGATTGGTCCTGACGGACTCGAGCGTCGCATTGTCCACTTCGATCTCGGCGATCAAACCGACGAGATAGTGGCCGAGCTCGTTCTCTGCGTTGGACGCCTGGCAGCGTCGAGCAACCGCCAGTCCTCCCTGCGCCCCGGCCCGGTGATCGTTGAGATAGATGGCCAGCAGATCCGACGGTGTTGCATCCAGAAATCGATCGAGCACGAGGTCCTCTTCCTGTTGATCAGGTCATGTGGTCAGGTTCACGTGTGGATGTGAATCTGATGTGTGGCCACGATCATCCCGTCGAGGCGGCCGTCCCGGTCCGAGGGTTCTCCCCTGACGGCAGGCGGACCAAACCCCACTCAATCGAGCGCTGACTCCAGATGGATCTCCATCTGCCCCAAGTCGATCCGGTTGAGGAGATTCGAGTAGGCCATCCATGAAGCGAGTGCGCTCACATCTTCGAAGTGCGGAGGCACGATTTTGGGCAGCGTGATGAGTCCCTCCTCGGCGAGCGCCGCTATCGCGCCCATTTCCCGGATGGCGAGCTTTCCGCAGAACAGCAGAGGGAGTCGCTCGATCAACCCCCGTCGCACGGCCAGTCGCATGAAGTCGTAGACCTCGAGAAAACCCCGGCTGTACGCAAGGTCTTTCGTGAAGGGACCTCCGGTGGGCGTGCTGCCGCGGAAAACACGAACGGTCGAGGCCCAGGCCTCCGCCTTTTCCAGACCCACGTCGAGGAACCAGCGGAACACGTCGAGGAACGTTGCCCCCTGCGTAGCCATCTCGATCGCCAGCATCCGCCGGGTCACTTTCCGCAGCCGTTCCGGTGTCGACGACATCGTCGTGATCTCGGTGAACACAGCAAGACCCTCCTGTGTCGACGTCGTCGACGGGGTGCCCTTGCCGAGAAAGGTGCACCATGGCTGGTCTCGGCCGTTGAGGGTGGTGGCCACATGGACCCAACCCTCGTGGACCTCGAGAACTCTCAGATCGCGATCGGAGAACATGGCGTTGGCCCGCAGCTTGATGTAGTCACCGCCGGCCGCAGCGTCGGCCACGATCCCATCATCGAGGATCACGCTCACCTGGTTGTCGCCGCAGAGACCCGCCAGCCGACCGGCAAGGATTTCGACTCCGACTGCTGCGGTGTGAATGCGGTTCTCCGGAGGCTCCCAGACGCCAGAGTCGATACTTTCGAGCGCGCTGTTCATGAGCTCACCCAAGCTGGCGAGCGTCGGACCTCCGGGGTGGAGCTCGTCACTCGGCCCGCCGTACAACTCTGCGGAGATCACCCCGAACGCCTTGGTCCCTCGCGCCTGCAGCAGATCCACGACTCGCACGTACTCCTGGACCCGTTCGAACAGCAGTCCACCGATCCGCGATTCTCCGAGATCGTTTCGAATTCGCCCTCCGAGATCGGTCAGCCCGGCTCGGAGGTCGAGCGGATCGAAACGCAGCGGCCGTTGCGAGCGGTAGTAGCCGGCGTCGACCAGCGGCTGGCTCTCGGCGCCGCCGGCAAAGAACTGTTCGGCGACCTCATCGCCCCAAGCCACGGCATCGAGCACGCGGATCGGTTGTTGGAGTGCCACCAACTCGTCGGACAGGTCCCGAACTCGTTGACGGTCGATCATTCGCGGTCGGAGCACGACGCTGACATCAACCAAATCTAGCAAGCGCTTCTCCAGCGACCGGCGATCCCACCTGCGGACACAACCCGTTGATCGGGCCCGAATCGTGTTTGGCGTGTCGAATCGAAATGAGCGAAGGTTGGCGATGGTCACTCCACTGATTCCGGTCCGTCCGTCGTACGACGAGACCGTGTCGAACTTTCGCTGGCCCAGCCTCGAGCGCTTCAACATCGCCCACGCCGTGTGCGACCGTCATGCGGCCACGCAGCCAGACGCAACCGCCCTGATCTGTGATGATCCCACGGGGGTGCGACGGAACACGTTCCGAGATGTTCAACTCGACGCCAATCGACTCGCCAACGTGTTGGTCGGACTCGGAATGAAGCGAGGTGACCGCCTCGGAATCCATCTTCCCCAATGTCCGGAGACCCTGATCGCTCATGTCGCAGCGTTCAAGATGGGGGCCATCTCGCTGCCACTTTTCTCGCTCTTCGGACCAGAGGCACTGGGCCATCGTCTGGCCGACAGCGCAGCGCGCGTTCTGATCACCAATCGTGCAAACCTCGAACGGCTCGACTCGGTGCGGGATGGCCTGGACACGCTCGAGCACGTCTTGTGTATCGACGGTCCGGCCGCCAACGCGGATGACTTCGCCAAAATGTTGGGCCTGGCGTCGGCGAACTTCGAAACGGTTGACACCCTCGCCGACGATCCGGCGATGCTCATCTACACGTCGGGAACAACCGGCCCACCCAAGGGTGCCCTACACGCCCACCGCACACTCATCGGTCATCTCCCCGGAGTCGAGATGACCCACAACTATTTCCCGAAGAAGGGCGACTGCCAGTGGACTCCAGCCGACTGGGCGTGGGCCGGCGGACTTCTGGACGTGCTTCTTCCGTCGCTTTACCACGGGGTACCGGTCGTGGCGAGGCGGTTCGGGAAGTTCGATCCGGAAGTGGCGCTCGACCTCATGGCCAGGCTCGGCGTTCGCAACACCTTCATGCCACCGACCGCACTCCGCATGCTGCGCCAAGTGAGCGATCCTCGCCGGTTCGGATGCCAACTGCGAAGCATCGCAAGTGGGGGCGAGGCCCTCGGTGAGGACATGATTGCGTGGGGGCGAGACACCTTCGGTCTCACGATCAACGAGTTCTACGGTCAGACGGAAGTGAATCTCGTGGTCGGGAACAACAGCAAACTCTTCCCTGTCCGCGCCGGCTCCATGGGCAAGCCCATTCCGGGCCATCAGGTCGCGGTCATCGACGACGACGGCCAGGTATGTGCTCCCGGCGTCGAGGGTGTCATCGCCGTTGCGGCCCCCGATCCGGTCATGTTTCTCCGCTACTGGAACCAACCGGAAGCCACGGCGGAGAAGTACGTCGGAAACTGGTGCCTTCTCGGTGACGTCGGCCATCGCGACGATGACGGCTACTTCTGGTTCAAAGCTCGACGTGACGATGTGATCATCAGCTCGGGATATCGGATCGGACCGACCGAAGTCGAGGAGTGTTTGATGCGGCACCCGGACGTTCTGTTGGCCGGCGTCATCGGGTCGCCCGATGCCTTGCGGGGCGAAGTCGTCAAGGCCTTTGTCGTGCCGACACCGACTGCGGCTCGCACCGACGAAGCGGCCAAGGGGCTCCAGTCATTCGTGCGAGAACAACTCTCCGGACACGAATACCCCCGGGAGATTCGTTTCATCGACGAGATGCCGTTGACGGTCACCGGCAAAATCCGGCGCACGGCTCTGCGAGAACTCGATCAGAACGAAACGGATCAGGCCGTTGACTGACCACTGTTGCACCCACCACCGTTCCACCCACCACCGTTCCACCCACCACCGTCGTCGAGCCGTGCTCGCCCGACCCGAGGATGATTGATCGTGCCCCTCCATTTGGGAGATTTCACCGAAGGCCAGACGTTCGAGAGTCCCGGACGCACGATCACCGAGGCCGACATCGTCGGATTCGCGGCGATCACCGGCGACTGGAACCCGGTCCACACCAACGCCGAATTCGCCCGAGCCACACCGATCGGAGAACGAATCGCTCACGGCCCGATGGCCATCGGCATGATGTTCGGTCTTCTCAGTCGGCTCGATCTCTTCGACGGATCTGTTCTCGCCCTCAAGAGCATCGAGTGGACGTTCGATGCCCCGATGAGAATTGGTGACACCGTCCGGGTCATCGCCACCGTGGCTGCGGTCACGCCCCATCCTTCCACGGCCGAGCGGGGCCGGGTCACCATGGATGCCCAGTTCCTGAACCAGCACGACGTGCCCGTATCGAACGGCCGTTTCACCGTCGTGATCAAGGCATGAGGCCGAAGAGGAGCCGGCGTGGCTGACCACGGCGAGGTCGAGTTCGGCATCTCCGACCCACTGTTGGCCAATGCCAAAGCCGAAGCCCGTCGGGCCGAAGAACTCGGTTTCGACATTCTGGTCACCGGCGAACATCTGATGTTCCACGGTCCGGTCACGAACAGCATGATCTCGCTGGCCGCAGCGGCCGGTGCCACCGACCGGATCCAGCTCATGAACGGCATCGCCCTGGCGCCCCTCTACCCGGCGGCGTTGTTGGCCAAGCAGGCCAGCGTGCTCGACGTCGTGTCCGGAGGGCGGTTCCGGCTCGGTGTCGGTATCGGTGGCGAGTTCGCGAAGGAGTTCGAGGCCGTCGGTGTGCCCGTTCGTGAGCGAGGCGTCCGTACCGATGAAGCCCTGGAAGTGATCCACCGATTACTCACCGAGAAGGACGTTCATTTCAACGGTCGGTTCACCACACTCAGTGGCGTGACCATCAGCCCTTCGTGTGTCACGAAACCACGTCTGCCGATTTGGGTTGCGGGCCGCAAGGAGGCGGCCATCAGGCGGGCTGCTCGCCATGCTGATGGCTGGATGCCCTACATGTTCACGCCGGAGATGCTCGCCGAGAGTATCGACGGCGTTGCGACCTACTCAGCGGAGGCGGGCCGTCCAGCCGGCGCAGTTCGGGGCGGCCTCTACGCCTTCGCCTGCGTGCACGAGGACCGCGACGTTGCACTTGCGATGGCCAACGAGCAACTCAGCCAGACCTACAACCAGGACTTCTCGTCGCTGGTCGACAAGTACGCGATCGCCGGCACACCGGATGACTGCGTTGCTCGTGTTCGCGAGTTCGTCGAGGCCGGCGCCCGAACCATCATCTTCGGTCAGGGATGTTCGCCGGAATACGCAGCGACCAACAGTCGACTCTTGGCCGAACTCGTCATTCCATCGCTTCGTTGATCTGACCGCGGCGTTGATCGGAGACTCGAACCATCGTGAGTCGACCGGAGTTTCCACCGGCATGCGGACGGCCCGAGGAGTAGGGTCAAGGTGTTCGCAAATTCCCACGAGAGGCTGCAGCCAATGACTGACGGTGTTGAGGTGGGGCCGGTGTCTGATCTCACGCCCGGCTCGGTGCGCGGTGCCGGCCGATACGCCGTGGGTAACGCCGACGGCGAGTTGTTTGCCGTCACCCGACGGTGCCGACACCTCTATGCCGATCTCGCCGATGGCAGTATCGACGAGGCCGGTTGTCTGGTATGCCCCTGGCACGGCTCCAAATACGACGTCGGTACCGGCAAGATGGTGCTCGGACCCCAGGGAATATTCGCCAAGGTCCCAGGCCTCGGGGCCGCTTTCAAAGCTCTCACATCGGTGCTGCCGCTCGGACGGGGCCGGGTCGTCGACCGCGACGAAACGCTCTACGTCGAGTGATGTTCGACGCAGCGTGATGGCCTGCTCGTTGGCACGGCTGCCAGCGCCGCAGCGATACTGATGTTTTGGCCCGAGCGGAGCGACACAGATAGCGCCGACACCGCCGCTTGATTCAGGATCCTCCACGGGATCATCGTCAGATCCCTGGCTCCTGCGATTCCTGCTCGGCGTACCACTCGCCCGCCGCTCCGGACCATGCCTCGCGACGATCATGAAAGACTCGACTGGCCGTCGTTCCCACCCATTGCTCGGGCAGCAATTCGGTGGGGAGTTCGGGGTCGGCGAACGGGAATCGGCGCCAATCATGAACGAGCTCGACCAACGAGCGAAAACAAGTTTCGGGGCTGGTCGGGGTCCGCTCCCGGTGGACGTCGACGAAGGAGCGATAGGCCGAGGCCAAACCATCGAGATCCCAGGCCCGATTGACGAGATCGGTGTCTTCCTCGCGTGAACCGGCACGAGATCGAAGGATCACGCTCACATCATCGAGTTCGAACTGGGCCAGAATTCGACGGAGTTCTGCCTCACGGCCGGTGTGGGGTGAGATGGCGAGGCTCGCTGCGAGCTCGCCAAAGCCTTCGAACGTCAACGTTGCTCGCAACTGATGGCGCACGGCCCGCTGCGCCTCTGGAACCGGTAAGTGGGCAAGAAGCCATTCGCCATCCCATTCGATGGTCTCGGTTCCGAAGTGGTAGATCCGAGCCGCCCCCGATTCAAGCAGCCGGCGACCCGAGTTGGTGAGGTGCCACCGAACGAGCCGGCCGTGACGTTCAGACTCGATGATTCCTTGTTCGGCAACCCGGGCGATGGCTTGACGAGCGTTCTTCTCGGTGACGTCGAGGAGCCCACAGGCACTCACCAGCGACGATGTCCAGGCTGACCCTCCCTGCGGTAGTACGAACTCGCCGAGCACGGTGTAGAGGACGGCCTTGGCGCCACCAGGCCGACCTTGCTTCGACGACGCAATCACCGTGGGACGCTACCGGTCGTCGTGATTTCGCTCGTGCGCTTCTTGCCATGCTCCACGTCGATCTCCAATCGTTGGCCGTCGTTTACATTCTACAATATCTTGACGCTGGGTGTGTCGAGTGTAGAATATGGGCGAGCTACCAGCCGACACGGCATCGACCGCAACGATCTGAGGATGCGTGACCGACGTGACCATGCAGAATCCAACCCTTCTCGACGACCCACCGACCTCGGGCCGCTCCGACGGTGGGGTGGTCGAATTCGAGACCCACCCCAGTCGCTACCGCCATTGGAGACTCGAAGTCGAGGCGCCCCGAGCCACGCTCACCATGGCCGTCGACCCAAGTGCCGGCCTGCGTGACGATTACGAACTCAAGACCAACTCCTACGACCTCGGAGTCGACATCGAGTTGCATGATGTGGTCGAGCGACTCAGGTTCGAACATCCGGAGGTGCGAGTGGTCGTGGTCACCGGTGGCCTCGACAAGATCTTCTGCGCCGGCGCCAACATTCAGATGCTGGCGGGCGCCACACACGAGCACAAGGTCAACTTCTGCAAGTTCACCAACGAAACTCGAAACAGCATCGAGGATGCAACCGACCATTCGCAGCAGGTGTGGCTAGCCGCCGTCAACGGCACGGCGGCCGGTGGAGGCTACGAGCTCGCCCTGGCCTGCGACGAAATCCTGTTGATCGACGACCGATCGTCAGCGGTGTCATTGCCCGAAATTCCGCTGTTGGCTGTGCTGCCCGGAACCGGCGGGCTCACTCGTGTCGTCGAGAAGCGTCACGTGCGCCGAGATCTTGCTGATGCATTCTCGACTCGGGCCGAAGGGGTGCGAGGTCAGACCGCCGTCGACTGGGGGTTGGTCGACCACGTGGCGCCGGCGAGTGCGTTCGACGAACTCGTCCAACGTCGCGTCGGCGAACGGGCGGCCGGGTCAGATCGGCCCAAAGCGGCTGCGGGCGTTGCGCTGACGCCGCTGAACCGAGCAATCCATGGCGACACGCTTGCTTACCAGCACGTGCAGGTCATCATCGACCGAACAGTCGGCACCGCCACCCTTACCGTCTCCGGCCCCACCGAACCACAGCCCACCACACTCGAATCGCTCAACGCTGCGGGGGCATCAGCGTGGATATTGCGTGCTGTTCGCGAACTCGACGATGCGATTCTTCATCTCCGATTCAACGAGACCACGATCGGCACCTGGGTCTTCCGCACGGAGGGCTCGGCAGATTCGGTGCTCGAAGCCGAACAACTCATGTCGACCGATCCGTCTGATTGGCTCGTCCGGGAGATTCGGCTGTTGTGGACTCGCACACTCAAACGTCTCGACGTGTCGGCCCGTTCATTGATCGCGATCATCGAACCGGGTTCCTGCTTCGTCGGATTACTGGCCGAGCTTGTGCTCGCCGCCGATCGCAGCTTCATGCTCGAGGGAACCTGGGAAGATTCCGACAACCCACCTCCCCCGCCGACCTTGCGGTTGACGGAGTCGAATCTGGGTCGATTCCCGATGTCCAACGGTCTGCACCGTCTCGCAACCCGTTTCTGGGGACGAGACGACGCCTACGCGGCCGCAGCCGAGCTGGTCGGTACCGATCTGCTGGCGGCAGAAGCCAGTGGGGCCGAGCTGGTCACCTTCACTCCGGACGACATCGATTGGGACGACGAGATTCGGGTGACGCTCGAGGAGCGCAACAGTTTCTCCCCCGACGCACTCACCGGCATGGAGGCCAACTATCGATTCGTCGGCCCCGAAACAATGGAAACCAAGATCTTCTCCCGACTGTCGGCGTGGCAGAACTGGATCTTTCAACGCCCGAATGCCGTCGGTCCAAACGGCGCACTGCAGCGCTTCGGCACTGGTTCCCGTCCTGAGTACGACCCGAGGAGGGTTTGATCCCATGTCACTTGTCGACATCGACGCCAAGATTCCCAACAACGTAGACCTGGCCGGCGATCGCCGGCTCCAACGCGCACTCGAACAGTGGCAACCGAAGTTCGTGCGTTGGTGGGAAGATCTCGGACCCTCGGCCTTCCAACGCAGCCCCGTCTACCTTCGCACCGCCGTTGATGTTGGTCGCGACGGTTGGGCCAACTTCGACCATGTCGAGATGCCCGACTACCGCTGGGGTGTCTTCCTCGCCGAACCCGAACCGGACCGCAAGATCGCGTTCGGTGACCACAAGGGCCAGGACGTGTGGCAGGAAGTGCCCGGTGAGTACCGCTCGGATCTGCGACGCCTGATCGTGGTGCAAGGCGACACCGAGCCGGCTTCGGTCGAACAGCAACGTCACCTCAGCCTCACCGCTCCCTCGCTCTACGACATGCGCAACCTCTTTCAGGTCAATGTCGAGGAGGGCCGACACCTCTGGGCGATGGTTTACTTGTTGCACCGCTATTTCGGTCGCGACGGGCGAGACGAGGCCGACGAGATGCTCGAGCGCCATTCGGGCGACGCCGACAATCCTCGCATCCTCGGAGCCTTCAACGAGGAGACATCCGATTGGCTGTCGTTCTTCATGTTCACGTACTTCACCGATCGTGACGGGAAGTACCAGCTGGCCTCACTCCGCGAATCGGCGTTCGATCCGCTCTCACGCACCTGCGATTTCATGCTGAAGGAGGAAGCCCATCACATGTTCGTCGGTGCCACCGGAGTCGGCCGCGTGATCCAGCGAACGATCGAACTGATGAAAGAACACGACACGTTCGATGTGCACCGCTTCGGCGGGATCAACCTCGACGTGCTCCAGAAGTACGTCAACCTGCACTACTCGCTGTCGCTCGACCTCTTCGGTTCGGAGACTTCGACCAACGCGGCCAACTACTTCGCCGCGGGGCTGAAGGGCCGGTACAAGGAAGAGCAACGCAACGACGATCATCAGTTGAAGTCGATCTACCGTCTGGTGCCCGATGCAGGCGACGGCGTCATCGGCACCCGCGAGGTCACCCAACTCGCAGGGCTCAACGAGACCCTACGCGAGGACTACACCGAGGATTGTCAGAAGGGAATCGATCGTTGGAATCGTGCCCTCTCCGACGCCGGAGTCGATTTCGCCATCCGCCTGCCTCACACCGGATTTCATCGTCAGGTCGGCACCTTCAAGTCTCGGAACGTCAGCCCCGAGGGCCACCTGGTTGGCGACGAGCAATGGCAGGCGAAGGTCGCAGGCTGGCTGCCCACCGAAGAAGACCGAAACCACGTGCAATCGCTGATGCGAGGCGTCACCGAGCCGGGCCAAATGGCCGGGTGGGTCGCACCACCCTCGACCGGAGTCCACCAGAAACCGGTCGACTACGAATATGTCAAGATCTGACGGGGTCACCGATGTCCGACAAGGGGAACTCGTGAGTTCATACAACGCAGCGGCATGGCTCGTGGATCGCCACGTGAACGAAGGCCGCGGTTACAACGTCGCGGTGCAATGTCGAGACACGGCAACCACCTACCTCGAGCTGCAACGCGAGTTGTGGCGGGCTCAGCGCCTACTCGAACACCTCGAGGTGAACACGGGTGATCGAGTGGCGCTCGTCCTCCAGGACGACTTGGCGTTTCCGTCGTTCTTCCTGGGAGCGCAACGGTCCGGGGCCGTCCCCATTCCGTTGTCAACCATGTTGACCGGGACCGACCTCGGTTCGATCATCGCCGACTGCGAGGCCGAGGTGCTCGTCATTTCGTCCACCTTCGAAACGGCCATCGACGGCATCCTGGACCGAGCACCGAGGATCCGAGACGTCGTCATCACGGGCGAGCAGGACTTGGCCCTCGCAACCCAGCGATCGGCCGGCGATGGTTTCCCACAGGGTGGTCTGCGCCTGCACGCCTGGTCGGAGGCCACGGATCGGGCTGAGATGCCGATCGCTCCGACCAACATGGAGTCACCGGCCTTCTGGTTGTACAGCAGTGGCACCACGGGTCTGCCAAAGGGCGTGATGCACGTCCACGGCAATCTTCCGGCGACCGTCGACACCTATGCCACCGACATTCTCCAGATCACCGAGAACGACCGGTTTCTCTCCATTGCCAAGCTCTTCTTCGCTTATGGCCTGGGCAACTCGTTGACGTTTCCTTTCGCCGTTGGAGCAACCGCCATCCTCGAGCCGGCTCCCCCCACGCCCCGAGGAATCGCCGAGCTGATCAACTCCGAGCGAGCAACGCTCTTCTTCGCCAGCCCCGGCTTCGTCGCAGCACTTCTGGATGCTGAGCTCGAACCATCGCTCTTCGAGTCCGTGCGGGCCACGGTCACCGCCGGTGAATCGTTGCCGGCCAACGTCCAGACCCGATTCGCCGACCTCACCGGGAAACCGGTCCTCGATGGCATCGGCTCCACCGAATTGCTCCACATCTTCATCTCGAACAGCTTGACCGAGCAGCAACCGGGCACCAGCGGTCGGATCGTGCCCGGATATCAGGCCGAGCTACGAGACGACCAAGATCACGTGATCACCGAACCCGACGTTGCGGGTTACCTCCATGTACGGGGTCCTTCGGCCGCCATCGGGTATTGGCAGCGGGACGAAGCCACCGCTGCGGCGTTTCGTGATGGGTGGGTTCGCACGGGTGACGTCTATACGCGATCGACCGACGACTGCTGGACCTTCCTCGGGCGGAACAACGACATGATCAAGGCGGGCGGGATCTGGGTGTCACCGGCCGAGGTCGAGAGTGTGCTCATCGAACATCCCGACGTTTTGGAAGCCGCCGTGGTCGGCGCCCGCGATGAACACGGACTCGAAACCGCGGTGGCCTTCGTTCTCGCCGCCTCCGGATCAACGCCCGACACGGCCGAACTCGAGCAACATTGCCGTGATCGGATGGCGGCGTTCAAGCGGCCGCGCCGGATCATCGTGGTCGACGAACTCCCGAAAACTGCGACCGGCAAGATCAAACGATTCCTGCTGCGTGACGCACTCGCCGAATACGCCTGACCGCATCAACCGGTTCAACTTGGTGATCCGCTCGCTGCGGTGTGAATATTTCGAACGTGAACCGACCTCAGGACCAACCCCTCGACTACGAGACCATCGTCATCGGTGCCGGCGTCGGCGGCATCTACCAGATCAAGCGGCTGACCGATCTCGGCGTGGATGCGGTGGTGCTCGAGGCAGACGAGGATCTCGGCGGCACGTGGTACCGAAATCGTTACCCCGGCGCTCGCTTCGATTCCGAGAGCTACACCTACGGCTACTCATTCTCCGAGGAGCTGCTCGACGAATGGCACTGGAAGGAGCTCTTTTCCGGGCAACCGGAGAACCTCCGCTACCTCAACTTCGTCGCCGACAAGTTCGACCTTCGCAAGCACATGCAGTTCAACTGCCGGGTCGAAACGATGCGCTTCGACGAGGAGCGCTCGATCTGGAGACTTCACCTCGGTGACGGTCGGGACCTCACGTGTCGGTTCGTGATCACCGCAATCGGCCTGCTGTCGATCCCAACACCGCCCAAGATCGAAGGGATGGAGACCTTCGAAGGGGATTCGTTCCACACATTCCATTGGCCGACCAACCCGGTTGAACTCGCAGGGAAGCGAGTGGCGGTGATCGGTACTGGTGCCACTGGCATCCAGGTCATCGGCGAGATCGCCGACAAGGTCAGCGAACTGACCGTGTTCCAGCGGCGACCGAACTGGAGTGCTCCGCTGAACAACGCTCCGATCTCCGAGGCCGAGATGGACGAGATCCGCGGTCGGTTCGACCAGATATTTGCCGACTGCGCCAAATCGCCGGGGGGCTTCGTGCACGCTCCCGACCGACGGGGCTTCTACAACGTGACTCGCGAGGAGCGACTCGCCTTGTGGGATCGGCTCTACGACGAGCCCGGTTTCGGAATCTGGTTGCAGAACTTCGTCGAGATCTTCATGGACGAGGAAGCCAACGCCGAGTTCTCCGAATACATGGCGGATCGCATCCGTCGCCGGGTCGATGATCCCGCCACCGCAGAGAAGCTCATCCCGAAAGACCACGGTTTCGGTGTTCAGCGAGTGCCGATGGAGACCAACTATCTCGAGGCCTACAACCGGGACAACGTGCATCTCGTCGACATCAGTGAGACGCCGATCCGGCACGTCACCCCAACCGGCCTTCGCACCTCCGAACACGAGTACGAATTCGACATCATCGTGTACGCCACCGGCTTCGACGCCATCACCGGAGCGTTCGACCGGGTGAGCATCGAAGGAATCGGAGGCGAGACGCTGCGGGACAAGTGGCGCGATGCACCCGCCACCTATCTCGGGGCATTGGTCCACGGATTCCCCAACCTGGTGATGGTCGCCGGCCCACAGAGTGGCTCGGCCTCGACGAACTTTCCCCGAGGAATCGAGGTGGGAGTCAATTGGGCTACCGACCTCCTGGAATTCATGTGGGAGAACGGACTTCATCGCTTCGAGGCGACAGCCGAGGCCGAGAACACATGGACCGATCACGTGGCCGAGATGTACAAGATCATGCTGATGCGGAATGCCAAGGGGTGGTTCACCGGCTACAACTCGAACGTCGAGGGCCACGAGGAGGGCACGGTGCGCCATGTGGTCTACAACGGTGGAGCTCCCAAGTTCCTGGCGAAGATCACCGAGGTGGCTCACAACGACTACGAAGGCGTCGCTTTCGCCTGAGTTCCCGACAGCAACTGCCCCAAGGCTCGCACGAAGGTGTCGAGGTCTGCTTCGGTGTTGTAGGCCTGCACCGAGAATCGGGCAAACACCCGATCAATGCCTGATGGATCTCGCCACGAGATGATCGGCACCTCGACCCGGAACTCGTCGTACAACCGACCTTGCAGCGTCCGAGGGTCGACGATCTGCTCGCTGTTCCGCCCGATCTCCAACAATCCCATCTGGACGAAATGCTCGTTCTGATGCACGCGATCGACTGCTGGCAGCTCGGTCGCCCGATCGATGGTGCTGGCCGCGAGTTCATGGCAGCGGCCCTGCACACGAGGCCAGCGATTTTCCTGTTGGAAATCGATGGCCGTGGGAACGGTGAGAAAAGCCGACGTATCGGCGGTCCCGAGCCATTCGTGGAAATCGAGAAAGTTCGATCCGCTGTCGAACTGGCGGTGCGCACCCCATCCCCAACCCACGACCAACGGTTCGATGAGGTGCTGCATGTCGGTGCGGGCATAGAAGAAGGCCGACCCCTTCGGAGCGCAAAGCCACTTGTGACAGGTGCCGAGATAGAAGTCTGCGCCGAGTTCGGCAAGATTCAGGTCGATCTGACCCGGGGCGTGGGCCCCGTCGATCACCGTGATGATTCCTTGATTGCGAGCCCTCGCGCAGACTTCCGCAACGGGAATGGTCAACGCGGTCGGCGAGGTGATGTGGCTGAGAAAGATGACCTTCGTGTTCTCCGTGACAGCAGCCCAGATGCCTTCTGTCATCGACTCACCTGACTCGACCGGGAGGGCAATCCGAGCTTCGATCACCGAGAAGCCATTTCGTTCCGCCATGAACTGCCACGTATTTCGACAGGCGCCGTACTCGTGGTTGGAGACGAGGATCTCATCGCCGGCACCGAGTCTCAGCGAGCGGGCGATCTCGTTCACGGCGTAGGTCGGATTCGCGACGAAGACGACCTCGTCATCGGCGGCTCCGATGAATTGGGCCAGCGTGTGTCGAGCCTTCGTGAGGAGGGTGGGCAGTTCTCGCTGCAGGAAACGGACGGGCTGGGATTCGAGCTGACGTTGGATCCGCTGATACTCCTCGTGCACCGGGCGGGGACAAGCCCCGAAGGACCCGTGATTGAGGAAGATCACATCGGAATCGAGAAGGAACTCCATGGCCGACGAGCGTAGGTCGGTCGGCGGTCGCGACGAACAAGCGAACTCGTCATGTGAGGTCGCCGATATCTCCCAACAAGGCCACGAGGCCCAGAACGGCGATGAGCAGCCACACGCTGCGGACGACAAGGCGGGCCGCCAGTGGAACACCGCGGTCGTGCGCAAACGAACGACGAACCGGGACCCACACCACCAACACCAGGGCGGCGAGAGCCGCAATGATCATCGACTGGGGAAAGGCAAGCAACAACCCGACCGGCAGGATCCATCTCAGCCGACCGCGGCTCGTCCAGTGTCCGGGCGCGGATACACGATCGACGGCGATCCCCATCGCCACGCCGAACAGCGCCGGGAGGGCCACGAAGAGGCCGACCGCCAGCCACAACGGTTTCAAAAAACGGAAGTCGATGCCGCTGCCGTGGACCAACATCGATCCCACCACCGCTCCACAACCAGCGGCCACCGTCAACCGCTGAAACCAGCCCGGTCCGAAAAGCCACGGCGACACGGCCCGGTAGGCGGCGGCGCCGATGATTCCGACAAAGGCGCCCAGGATCAGCAAGTTGTAGGTGCCGCCGAGCGTGAACCGACCAATGATGAATCCATCATCGCTCTCGATTCCCCGAACCGAATGGGGTGACGTCAACCGCAACACGAACATCGCCAAGCGACTTCCGACGCCGGCCACGAGTACGCCAACCGATATGCCGGCCACGATCAACACCCGCAGACGCTCGAGCGTCTCGACGCGAACCGAGTCCGTCTGGGTCATCAGCATTCGCCCACGATCTGCCTGCGCCTCATCCAGCCTCGCTGACACCTCATCCCCCAGTTCTTCGTGACCGCTACGAGCACAGACGCACGCCCGGGGCCCGGCGGGTGACGCCGAAACAAGATCGGTTTCCGAGAGCAGGCCCATTTCGGTGCACTCCCGCCATCTGATCGCCACCCTTGCCGCGAACCCGCCACCCTTGCCGCGAAGCCACCACCCTTTCCGATTTGGCACCGAAATTGCCTCGATTCTCGGGGCAATTTCGGTGCCAAATCAGGAAAAGGGCAGGAAAAGGGCAGGAAAAGGGCGGGGGGCGAGCGTCCGGGACGCGGGGAGAGAGTCTGGGTCGTCCACTCGGTGGGGTCGACCAGAGTGGAATCAGGTATCCCACGATCGGGTACAGGCAGTTCCTCACAATCCTGGAGGTGGCGATGAGCAACCGAGACGCTGGGCCGCAACGATGAGCGACCGGATCATCACGAGCCTCGAGCAAAACGAGTGGCTCGATGACTGGGGGACGACCATCCAACCACTCGTCACCAAACTCGTTGGGCGGGGTCGCTGGCGCAACCTCCTGACGGGCAAAGCACTCGGACATCCCGCTCACCCGGCCGCGGTATTACTCCCCTTGTCATGTTGGTTGGGCTCGGCGACCCTCGACTTGATCGGTGGGACGGAGGGGCGAGACCCATCGAGACGGCTGCTCGGCGCCGGAGTCGTCACGGCGCTGCCGGCGTTGGCCACCGGCGCGTCGGATTGGCTCGACACCAACGGTGCCGAAAAGCGGGTCGGAACGGCCCACGCTCTGGCCAACAACACCGCAACCGTCCTGTACGGCGTTTCCTGGCTCCTGCGACGTCGAGGCCGCCATTCATTGGGCGTCGGATGCAGTATCGGGGCAACCCTGCTGGCAGGAGGGGCTGGGTTCCTCGGCGGTCACCTTGCCTACCACCGCGGCGTGGGCGTCAACACCACTGCATTCGCGTCCGGACCCACCGATTGGACCGAGATCCGATTGGCGGGCGCAATCGAGCGAGGGGCGCCAGTTGCCGCCGCTGCCGCCGGGGTCGCGCTGGTCGCCGTTGGCGACTCAGCGAACGGAGCGGTGCATGTCTTGGAAGATCGCTGCACTCATCGAGGTGCGCCCCTTCATGAGGGCACGGTCCAGGAAGGTTGCATCACCTGTCCTTGGCACGGCAGCCGGTTCGACCTGGAAACCGGTGGGGTCGTCGAGGGTCCGGCGACCGTTCCCCAACCCGTCTACGAGGTTGAGACCGAAGGCGAGAAGATCCGAATACGACGCCCGGAACACGGTGGTTTGCGTAAGAACCCTGTGACCGCAAACAGCCTCGAACTCGGCTGAGCCGCTCCTCATGGCTTCCGGTTTGCCTTTGGCCCTCGACAAATGTTCTTCTGCTCACCGATGTCCGAACGATCCGAGTATCTGATGCGGCAGGCTTTTCATGTCCCGGCCCCTGAAGTCGTGTATCAAGCCATCAGTGCGCTGTTCGACATCGCATTGACCGATCGCGGGGCCTCGTTGTCGCAGCTCGATGCCGTGGACCATGGATTGGTGGAACTCGTCGATGCCGCGTTCCTCGCCGGTGAAGTGGTTGGAGCTGCGATCGCGGCAACTGCGCACGAAGTCACGGCAACGCTGAATTACGAGGGAGAACCCATCCAGCTCGATGATGGCGGCCGTCAGATCGTCGAGGCCGGGTTCGATCGAGTCGTTCTCGGCGACTCCACGCTGACGCTTTCGGTGCACAATCTGGGAAACCTCCGGTGATGACCGACGAACGGTCGCTACCCGACATCGACCTGACATCGACCGATCGCGCCGCGGCCGACCTCGTGTTCGCAGTTTCCACGGTCGACGAACTCGTCGCGCAGAACCAATCGATGGCCCGTCGCCTCGCCCGGCGGTACTCCAATGGGTTGGGAATAGACGAGGATCTGCTACAAGTCGCTCAACTCGGTCTGGTCACCGCCGCCCATCGTTTCGATCCCAACCTCGGATCCTTTCGACCCTTCGCGGTGGCAACGGTGGCCGGCGAATTGAAGAAGCATCTTCGAAACACCGGCTGGTCGGTTCGGGTCTCGCGAAGCGTTCAGGAGGATTCGATCACCGTAGAGCGGGCTCGAGGCGAGCTCGAGCAGTCGCTCGGCCGATCACCCACGCCGGCGGACATCGCCGAGCACACCGGTCTCGACGTCGAGAGCGTCCTCACTGCTGCTCGTGTCCGTCAAGTCCGATTCTCCGATCCGCTCCCGGTGATCGACCCGGCCACCGACGATCTCGATCTGACCGGTGCACTGATTGTCAACGACGCACTCTCCCAGCTCAGCCACGCCGACCAGGCACTGTTGCGACTGCGACACGTCCATGGTTTCACCCAACGCGAAATCGCTGGAGAACTCGGTATCTCACAAACCCAGACACACCGCAGGCTGAGCGCCGCCTATGCGCGACTCCGTCGCATCTTCGGAGAGATGGAGTACGCGCCGTGATCGATTCCGGTGGTTTGACGCTCTGGCCGCCCAATCCGGCCGACAGGCCGACGCTCACGCTCACCTTCGCCCCCGACCTCGCGAATCTTGCCATGGCTCGGCTCACGCTTCGTCGCACGATGCCCTCGCTCGATGCAGAGACGGCCCGTCTCTACTTCGGAGCAGTGACCGAGATCATCGTCAACGCCATCAACGCTCACCATCAGACGAACAGCGAGGATCCGATCACGGTCGAGGTCATGCTCGGTGAGCACACAAGAGTGACGGTCTCCGACCACGGTGGCGGGTTCGATCCCGAGCAACCCCGACCGCCTCCGGGATCCGGAGGCCTCGGCCAGGGAATCGCCATCGCCCGCGCAATCTGTCCGGACATGACCATCATCAGTGGCGAGGGCGGAACATCGGTGACGTTGCCCCATCCGTCATCCGATGGTCTCTCGTTTTCTCCCGGCGACTGAAGCACAGTGAACGAGGACGATCGGTGAACTCACCGATCGCAGCACCCGTCAGCTACCCGAGAAGTTCGTGAGCGGTCCGAATTCGTGTTGGCGCCGTCCATGCCGATGCCCCGCTCGCCTTCTTCCCGGCGACCCATTGATCTAGCTGTTCTGCCGGCATGGGTCGACCGACCCCAAACCCTTGCAGGAGATCAGTCCCCATGTCCGTGAGTTGCCGTGCCTGACTTTCGGTTTCCACTCCCTCCGCCGTGATCGAAGCACCGAGCAGGTGGCCGGTATCGATGGTGAGCTGAACGAGGGACCGGTCATCATTGCGGTCGAGACCGGCGACGAAGCTCTGGTCGATCTTGAGGATGTCGATCGGTAGTCGACGGAGATGAGCCAACGACGCGTACCCGGTTCCGAAGTCGTCGATGGCGACACGAACGCCTTCGGCCCGCAGAAGAGACAGGGACAGGACCGCTTGATCGAGGTCCTCGAGCAGAGCCGTCTCGGTGATCTCGATCGTGAGCCGCCCCGGATCGACCCCGCACGAGCGCAGCGGCTCCAGTACCTCCTCGACCAGTGAAGGGACCGAGAGATGACGGGCCGAGATGTTCACGGATGCGGTGATCGCACCGAGTTGCGCGTGCCCATCCCATTCCCGGAGTTGGATGGCAATTGCCCGCAGGACCCACCGATCAACGTCGAGAATCAGGTGACTCCGCTCGGCAATCGGGATGAATTCCGACGGCGGGGCAAATCCTCCCAACGGTTGGGGCCACCGCAGGAGCGCCTCGACCGAACAGAGCTCAGCCGAGAGCGCATCGACAATCGGCTGGAAGTGAAGCTCGAGCTCGTCTGCCTCGATCGCCCGCTCGAGAGCCTTCTCGGTGGTCACCAACTGCTGCTGGCGAGCCTTCAATACGGCGTCGCAGAACTTGACCCGCGCTCGTCCTTCCGCCTTCGCGGCGTAGAGAGCCAGATCGGCGTCGCGAAGCAGTTCTTCGGGCGACGAGCTCTGGGTGGCGAGAGCGACGCCGATGCTCGCGCTGATCGTCAATGACATGCCGTTGAACGACAAGGGCTCGGCGATGGCGTCGAGCACCCGGGCTGCGAGCCTCAGCGCCGTCTCCAGATCGTCGATGGGTTCGGCCACGAGAACGAACTCATCACCGCCGATACGACCGACGTGATCGCCAACTCTGATCGCTTCTTGGACCCTCTTGGCGATCGTCCGCAGTACCTGATCACCAGCGGCGTGCCCGTGGGTGTCATTGACCGATTTGAAACCATCGACGTCGACGAAGAGCACTGCAAGCTCCTTGTCGCTTCGCTGAAACCGCCCGATTGCTTGGCCGAGGTGGGCCATCGTGTCCAGACGATTCGCAATACCCGTGAGGCCATCGTGAGTCGCTTCGTGAGCGAGTCGCTCGCGGAAGTCCTCGCGCTCAGCCATCGATGTGGCGAGCGCCGAGACCGCCTCTCGCAAGGAAGCGCCCAATCGGCCTGTGGTCTCCAGCTGAAGGCTCGGGCTCTGCAGGTCGCGTTCGGCGAGCGCCGTTGCCATCCGCTCCGCCACACTCATGCTCTCGACTGCTTCGTTCAGCGCTCTTGCCGCCGCCCTCACCTCGGCCGGACCGGCTTCGCGGACACGGCCGCCGAGCTCCCCTTCCCGAAGTTTGGCAACCACCGACGCCATCCGTCGTAGCGGTCGAACGATCCAGAGGCTGGCCCCGGCAACGGCGACGAGGGCCGCAGTTCCAAGCCCCAAGGAGAAGGCAACGATCCGATTCCGCGACGCTGCCGCCTCGGAGCGGACGACCTCGGACTGCTCGACCACCTCGGCGGAGGCGGCCGCGACGAAATCAACATGGCGATCCACCGCGTCCATCGAACCCAGAAAGGCGTCGGCCTCGGAGGCAACGTCAGCAAGGGCCAGCCCGGGCGAGGGAGCCTCGGCCCCCGAGGTCAGGACACCCGTCGTGAGGGCCTCGACCCGACCAAAGAAGGCAACG
The DNA here is from genome assembly GCA_037969565.1 of Acidimicrobiales bacterium. Taxonomy (GTDB): domain Bacteria; phylum Actinomycetota; class Acidimicrobiia; order Acidimicrobiales; family SZUA-35; genus SZUA-35. Next base: position 20,477 of record JBBKXQ010000167.1, read on the forward strand.
ACATCGGGGTCGGCATCGACGCTCATCCAAAGCGGCTTCAAGGGGCTCACGTCGGGCACGATGAGGCGGAGATCATCCAGATCGGACTCGTACCCGATGAGGGCTTGCAGGAGCACCTTCGCCTCGTCGGATGGGTCGCTCACGAGGGGAAAACGGTAGGAGAAGTAGGCTTCCGTCATTCTCGAAACGGCGGCTCGCAGCTCGACCGACAGTTCGAGAATGGTGACCGAATGAGTCAGCTCGGTAGCGTTCCGAACACCACTCGCCTGCGCCCGGATCTCGTCGAGATCATCGTTGATGGAGGCGGCGACCGTTGCCGCCACCCGGCGATAGGCAGCAGAAATGACGACGTTCTCGGTCCCTGGTCGGACGAGCGTCCTGGCCTCTCGAAGCTGCTCGCCGGCTTCTCCCTGGAGAACATGGTTCTCCGCAACCGCAACATCGACACGGAGCTGGGCCTCGGCGTAGCTGGTTTCGAGATCGAGTCCGCTCAAGTCGCTGATGAGGTCGAGCGGCAGTTCGAACTCGATCACCGACGCGACGGCGTGCGCCCAATATTGCTCCGCCGCTATCAGCGCCTGAGCGTGAATCGATGCATCAACGTGGCCGGCGCGCTCTGCGAGCCGCTCGGTGCGGTCCACCTGCTCCGACGCATCCGCCACGTCGGAAACCGCAAGCCATCCGAGCCCGAGCAAGGGAACGAGCGTCACACAGGCAAACAACAGCCTGACGCCTGGAGCCCCGCTCATGCGGGTGGGTCGGATCATTCTGACAGTGTCGGAATGCGATGGTCTGAGCATGAGGGCAATAGGACCTGCGAGGCCTGAGCCCTTCGACCCGACTCCGACACGACAGCTGCTCCCGACCGGCCCTCGTTGCCCGGCGTGAACGGAGATTCGACGGAGTCGAACGAAATGAATTCGTTGAATAAGATCTGACGGCACGGGTACCACGGCCCCATGACCAACGCACCCGACCTTTCCGATTCCGACATCACCAGCGCCGGACCCACCGAGGACGACGACAACCTCGATGCACCCGGCGAGCACTCCCAGGACACCGGCGACGAGCCGACCGAGGGAGACGACAACCTCGATGCACCCGGCGAGCACTCCCAGGACACCGGCGATCAAGCCTGAACCACATGCCGTCAGCGTGGGATAGCACCCGTTCCACCACCATTCTGGGCACTTCGAACCTCAACGGCGAGGTTCGAAGTGCCCAGACGCGTGAGCCTCTCGGTTCGAATGCTGTGAGACCGAGTGCTGTGAGTGCGAGTGCGCTGCGTCGATGTGTCGGCGACCCGGACGTTTTCGCCGACACGTTCTGGGGCACCCTGCCGCTTCACCAGAGCGGCGATCCAGAACGCTTTGCCGGTTTGCTCGAACTCACCGATGTGGATTCCATCTTGTCTTCCGGCGCCCGTCGGCCCCAGGTGCGGGTTGTCTCCGACGGCAACAATCTGCCTGCGTCAAAGTTTTGTACTCCGATTCTTCTCGGCGGCAAACAGGTTCAAGACGTGGTGGACGTTCTCAAGGTCCGTCAATGCCTGGCTGACGGGGCCACCGTCGTCCTGCAATCGTTGCACCGCACATGGCCCTCGATTGCACGATTGACCACTGAACTCGAACGTGAGCTTTCACACACCGTTCAAGCCAACGCCTACCTCACACCATCTGCGGCGGCGGGACTCGCCCCCCATTGCGACAGCCACGACGTCATCGTCATTCAACTCGCCGGATCCAAGATGTGGAGCGTCGACGGACTGGATGAGTTCCGAATCGGCGTGGGTGACACGCTCTATATCCCGGCCGGCGTGAAACACAGCGCCCGGACCAGTCTTGAATTCTCCCTGCACCTCACCATCGGCATCTTGCGCCGCACGTATCGTTCGGTGGTCGAACGTCTGTTGGCCGATCATTCCTTGCTCGACACTCCCCTCCCGATCGGATACGACAGGAATGGCTCCGAACTCGCCGCTCATCTCCGCCTCATCTTGAGCAGCACCGAGAAGTTTCTCGGAGAAGCCGATCCACTGAGGCTTGCCACGCAGACGATCGAACGACGACGAAATCGCACGTACCGAGAAGGCGAGATCGTGTCCGTGCTCCGCGTGGGACCCGTTGGCCTGAACACCACGGTTCGGCTTGCCGATCACGAAGCCGCCGTGGTCATCCACCCAACCGAGCCCGGTGATCCTGGGCAACGGATCGATGTCACCCTCGGCGATCGAACCCTCAGCCTCCCCGTATCGACGCTGGCCGCCCTGGAACGCCTTTGCGACGGATCGACTTGTGTGGTCGGAGCGCTACCCGGCCTCAGCGACGTGAGCCGCGTTGTTCTGGCAAAACGCCTCGTGAAAGAGAAAATGATCGTGGTCGTGGAACCATCCGACCAATCCGATCACTGACCATTTCAGCCTCCCTTTCAGGCCCGCCGCTCCCAGACGCCCAGGTGGAAGCCGCGATCGTGATGATCAACGACCCGCTCGATGAAGTCGAGTTCGTCGAGCCATGACGCCACCTCGAGCGCGGTACGCGGATAGTTCGTTTCTCCGCTGTAATGCACGGCGACGACATGGCCGAGCGGCTCCAGCCATTTTTCGAGCCCGCGGGCCGCAACGTCGGCGCCATCAGGGGTGAGGTAATACGCCACCTCCGACCAAACAACGAGATCGCCAGGGCCGGCCGGCCAATAGATTGGGAACTCGGCTTCGACGACGGCTACGTGCTCTCGCGACGACAGCCGACGTGTGGCAACGGCGGCCACATCGCTCATGAATTCGAAGGCGGTGAGCTGATCGCAACGCGTGGCCAGCAGTTCGGTGAGCGCCCCGTTGGCACAACCTGCCTCGACGGCATTGCGATACCGCGGCTTCGGAAGCGCCGCAAGCGTGAGCGCGAACTTGCGTCGCTCGTACCATGATGTGTCGAAGGCCCAGGGATCGGGGTCGGCCCGGTACATCGAAGCGAAGTAGCCGGGGTCGAAGTAGAGGCCATGACCAGTCACGTCGTCTTCCATCAGTCGTCGCTTGCGACGGGAAAGCTTCGGGACAGCTCGGGATCGAGCCGGTGGTTGCATCTCGGATCCGGCGGTGCAGGCAGATCGCCGAGTATTCGGAGATCACGTTCGGCGTGATCCTGGCGGAGGTAGAGGTGGAGGTCGCTGACGCGGGCGGCGATCGCCGAATCGGTGGTGAACGGCCGCGGCCCCAGAGCACTGCCGAATCGGTCGATGATCTCCCAACAGGACCGCTCGACCACACGACGCAGGGCGCGCGCTCGATACTGGGCAGCTGCTGCGTTGTCGGGGTCGGCGTCGATTTGATGTCCGGCCTGATCCAGAGCGCCTTCCATCGACCAGCCCAGGGCGCGCATTGCGCCGAGGTGGGCCCGCCGGTGGGGGTCATCGTCCATCGCAGTCTCCGCATGATCGAGCAGCCCCAGAGCAGCACCGGCCCAAGCCGCAGCTGGTCCGCAAGCGCCGTGCCAGAACCCGACTCGGTCGAGATAGAAGCCCGGCGTTCCGACGGCGTCGCTGACAGGTTGGCCACGAAAGTCGACTTCACCGGTCACCGTGCCGGCCATCGCCGGCGTGGCCCACCGGGTGGTCGATGTTTCCAAGGTGGCGCTGGGAGTGGCAACAGTCTCGGTCAGCCATCGGTCGCCGTTGTCGCTGGATGCGGTGACCAGCGCTCGGTCACAGATCCCGAGGCCTGACGCGTAGGGCATGGTGCCGGTGAGGATCCCGAATCCTGATGACAGGGAGTAGGCGACGGCTCCGGCCGACGCCCAAACCCCATAGATGGCGCCCGGGATGGGATCCCGACCTGCCTCGGCAAGGATGGCGACGGCGTCGGTGTGGGCTTCGAACAGGCGAGCGACACTCACGGGGTGACGGCGAGCCACGTCGGCAATAGCGCGATGACGCCAGGCGGTGTGTCCGGCTCCAGGACGCGGAAGGTCGGCCTGCCCGGCTCCGATCATTGATTGCAGCTGGAGCCGGACGGCAGCCGGCGAGCCTGCAACGCAGGACGGATCCGATCGTGGGGAGCGAGTCACGAGCCCGTGGTACCCAGGGCTCATCGGATTGACCCCACGATCATGGGCCATGAACATCGCGGCCGAGCGAATCGATCTCACCGAATCGATCTCGATGAATCAATCTCACCGGGCCGGGTACCAGTGCGGGGTGCCGACGGTACCCACACGCCGTCCGGCGCTCGTTGAAATGACGAACATCACGAGTGTGGTGGTTGTCGTGCCGGCCCACAACGAGGCTGAACGAATCGCGGCGACCATCGACTCTGTTATGGCGGCCCGCCTTGTCTCACCGGTTCCGACCAGCCTCGTTGTCGTTGCCGACAGCTGCACCGATTCGACGGTGGCTGTCACACGCCTCCGTCTCGACAATCGCCGCGATCAGGTCGTGGAGTGTGCAGTCCGCTCGGCCGGTGCGGCCCGCCGGATCGGCGTGGCCGCGGCCCTTGCCCGCTTTGACGACCTCTCATCCGTGTGGATCGCAAGCACCGACGCCGACACGGTGGTACCCCGGGACTGGATTCAGGAACAACTTGGTGCGGCAGCACGCGGTGCCTCCGCCATTGCCGGAATCGTGACACTCCTGCAGGACGGTGATGCCGATGCAGCGCTCATGGAGCGCTTCGCCAACGCCTACCGGGTCTCACCCGATGGCTCCCATGAGCACGTTCACGCTGCCAACCTCGGCGTGCGAGCTGACGCCTATGGCGCTGTGGGTGGCTGGTCGGCCATCCCGACTGGTGAAGACCACGACCTGTGGGAGCGCCTTCAGGAACGAGGATTCGATCTCATCGCCTCCGCCCGACTCGTCGTGGCAACCAGCGCTCGGCGGATCTCTCGTGCACCGGCCGGATTCGCCGCCGATCTCGTGGCCCTCGGCGAGCATGCTGCGTGACCCCGCGGGACGAACGAACCAGACAAGCGAACGAGACGAGCGGAAGGACGAGCCGCGATCGGCCGTCAGGCCAGTCCTCCATCGGCGGGTCGCGCCGTCATGAGCATTTCTTCGATGCCCACAATGGAAAAGAGTCGACGATGGCGTTCTCCGAACGTGGTCATCCGTCGACCCTGGTCGAGCAAGGTGCGATTCAACCTCAGCAGGGCCGACAAAGCCGCTGAGTCCAACACATCGACCTGATTCAGGTCGACATCGACGGAGCCCTCGCGGGACAGGACCGACTCCACGATCCGGTCGAATTTCGGTACCCCCGCAGCGTCGAAATCACCGGAGACCGTCACAACACAATCGTTGGGTGCAGAGTCGTTGGGTGCAGAGCCGTCGAGCGGTGCCTGGGCTCCGGCCGGGGACACGGACACGTCGAAAGGGAGCGGGGCCCTGCGTTCTTCCACCGGAGCGACGTTCCCAATCAACGGGATTCCGAAACCGCCGAACCCATCTGCGTTGGCGAATTGGGTCAGCCCACGCGGCTCGGCACTACCTGCGCTCGGGTAGTGTCGCTCGGAGTGAGCTGTGAGGTCGCTTGACGAACGAGGAATGAGGCCAAATATGCGTGTTTCCGAGATCGCCACTGCGCACCCGGTGAGCGTTCTGACAACGACTTCCACCGAGGACGCGGCCCGATTCATGGCCGACCTCGTCATCGGAGACGTCATCGTCAGCGATGAGCACACCGGATCCGTCCTCGGAATGTTGACCGACCGAGATCTCGCTGTTCACATCGTTGCGCAGGGCCTCGATGCCGCCGGCACGTCGGTGGGCACGGTCTACACCCCGAACGCCGTGACCATTGGCGCTGAGGCCGCAGTCTCCGACGTCGTCGATTTGATGACGAGCAACGGGCTCCATCGCATCCCGGTCGTCGACAGCGACGGTCGAGCGGTCGGATTGATCTCGGTCGAAGATTTGTCGACTTGCGAGGATGTCAGCGACGATCAGCTGCGAGCCGTCATGAAGTCGATCGCCAACAAGTACCGAGAGCGCCGCGTACTCGGCCGAGAATGACCGGTACCCAGCGCTCTTGATCAGCTGGTCCCCGGTCAGCTGGTCCTCGGTAAGTTGGCGATCGCGTAGTGTTGTCCGAGGAGCATTCGATCGTCATCGCTCAGCACATGATCACCCTTCGCCTTGGGTGAGCCCTTCACCTGATCAGTGCTGAAGGGGGCAACAAGATCATCGGTTTCGGTGCGGTAGCAGGGTCGGGCCGGCACGTAGTGCTCAGCACGAAGCACGCCGGGCTTGACGATGAGCCAGGTCGGCGTCTCCTCGACGCCGTCGTAGATCACGTCGGTGACCTCACCGATCTTCTCGCCCTGCTCGTCAAACAAAACGGCGCCGGTGTAGTTCATGGTGGTTGACATCATTGACCTCCGGTAGTTGTCATGCATTCGTAACATTCGAGAATGCTCTACCTCGGTGTCCTTCCGCTCAAACCCGTGGCCCCGAGTTGTGGCAGGCCCCGAATTCAGGCGAGTGACGTGACGTCGACGCGGTCGGCGAACTCGGCGATCAGCACCGCGTTGGCGGTGGCTAGGCCGTGTCGGGTCGCACTGGCTGCTCCCGCCCCGCTTCCCAACTTCAGCAGATCGGCACCGGTGAGACCCCGCATGATGCCAACCGTCAAGGCACCCGTCATCGCATCGCCCGATCCGCGATGGTCGGCGGAGGCGACCGAAGGCGTGACGATCGAGAATCGCTCATCACCGATCACGCACAAGGACGGACCAGCACCCCTCGTCAGCACCACGCCCTCGACGCCGCGCTCCTGAAACGTCCGGAGTAGACGAAACGCGGCCCGGTCGTCCTCGATCGAATGACCGTCCGACCGGAGGTCTTCCTCACTCACCTTGAGCATGTGAATGGCGCCGTTTTCGAGAAACGCATCCAACTCCGAGCCGTGAAGATCGCCGATCACCCGCACTCCCGCCCTGGCCAGATCGGAGCCGAGACGCCGGTAGAAGGAATCGGAGATCACACTCGTCTGCGGTCGTCCGGTCACGACGATGACGTTCGTCCCCAGAGCACTGGCCAACACGGACTCGTAGAGGTCGTCGACCTCGTGCCGCGTGAGGGGCTTCGGTCCGTTCTCGGCGACGATCTGTCGGTCGCCGCTGCGCCGATCATGGATGTAGGCCGGTGTGGCCCGATTGACCCGAATCGGCAGCAGCCCGATGCCGTCTCGGCGCACCAGAGCTTCCAACACCAAACCGGCCTCTCCACCGAGAGGTGTGCACAGCACCGGGCTTTCGCCCAGACGAACGATCGTCCGAGCAACCCAGATCCCTTGGCCACCAGCGTGGAAGTGAATGTCGTCGGAGCCGACGGCATCGGATTCAACGGTCACGGTCACCGAGGTGCTGGGGGCGAACAGCGAGACGGAAGGCCCGAGATGGCGGGGCGTGTCGCTGGTCGAGCGAACGTTCTGGTTGACCTCAGGACTCATGGCCGACTCTCAATCACTGGACGGTGCGTCGCACTGACGCAACCACGGGCCTCGCTGTCTGAACTGTCCGACGGGCAGCCCCGTACTACCCCGGCCACGACGTGAGAAACGTTCGCACTTCCGTAGTGGGCAAAGCAAAGTCTCCGCAGGGATGAAGCCAACCCGTCGGGTTGCTTATGCTCGCCCAGAGTCGACGACAACGGGGGCAACGATGGCCAAGGTGAACGGATTCGAGCAGGGAACACCATGTTGGATCGACATGGGTACGACCGACGTACAAGCGGCCGGAGGGTTCTATTCCGACCTGTTCGGTTGGGACATCGAGTACGGGCCGGAGGAGATGGGTCACTATTCGATGGCCCGAATCCGGGGCCGCGATGTGGCGGCTCACGGTCTACGGACCGGCAGCAGGAATGTCCTGGATTCTCGCCGAACTCGACGCGCTGGAACGGCTTCGCAAGGTCGCGTCGGTGACGACCGGCGCACTGGGACCGGCGATCGCCACATACACCGCAGTCCTGCTCAGCGATACAGCGACACCGGTCTGGCACGAAGCGAAGGCCGAGTTGCCGTTCGTGTTCGCCGGTGGAGCGACGACCGCCTTGGCGCTACTCGATCGGAAACCGTCGGGCGTGGCGGCCCGAATTGCCGCCCTGGGCGCAATCGGCGAACTCGCCGCCGCCTTCGTGATGAAGCGCCGGCTCGGCCCCCTCGATACGTATTCCTCGGATGAGTCAGCCCGACGCTTCGATCGGGCCGCCCTCACCTTCCCCGGTGCGGGCGCAATCGGGGCGCTGGTCCTACCGCAACGCCGAGCGATGACTGCCCTGTCGTCCGGTGCGATCCTGGTTGGTTCCCTGTGTCAGCGAATGGCTGTCGTCCGGGCCGGCACCGCCTCGGCTCGCGATCCCCGAGCGGTGCTCGATCAGCAACGTTCGTCTCGCTGAGGCTTCTCGCCGGTTGAAACTCGCACGGCTCAATGAGAGCTTTGTTGGGCTGTCCAACCCGGCGGTGTGGCCACGATGACAACGGTGGCTGGGCAGGTTTCGAGGAGGTGGGCCGCCACGGGTCCGAGCTGGATTCCTTCGCCGGTGAATCTCGGTGTCGTGCCGATGATGACGACGTCGGCCTCGATTTCGGTCACGATCCGGGCGAGTTCACCGGGGATCGAATCAGCCGTCCGGGAGATCGTGATCGTGGGACGGGCCCCGGCTGCCAGCGCACTCTTTTTGGCCTCGGCCAGGAGGGGTTCGGCAACATCGGTCATTCGGGTCAAAAGATCCGAGCCGTACAGCGGCGGTCTCGGGTCGAGATGGAGCAGCGCGAGTTCGGTTCCGAGGCTCGCTGACATGGCGAACGAAACCTCTTGGGCGGCCCGACTGTTGATCGAACCGGTGACGGGCACCGCTGCTCTCGCAAAGGCCTCGGGCAGTGAGTGGCCGGACGTGCGTTCACTTCTGATCATGATGACCGGCCGATTTGCGTTCGTGAGAATCGTTTCGAGGAACGGCGACAGCACCGGCCCGTGGGGTCGATCGGTGACGCCGACGACGATGGCGCTGTGCCCTTTCCCCGCCTCCGCGAGTGCTTCGCCGACGACGTTCTCGCCATGTCCATGGATGGTTCGCAACGAGCGACCATGCAGCACCGCTCTGATGGGTTCGAGTTCGGTGTCCTCCGCCGTTGCGAGAACGGTGACGGGAGCGTGAGCGGGCCAGCACAACTCGATGAGTTGTGCCGCCGCGATCGATGGTGGCTGCCCCCGGGTGAGAAGGAGCGGAGGACGATCGGACAGGATGATCCGTGACTTTGCGGCGGCTTCCGCCTCGAGTCGTTGTTGTTCGTCCGCAGTGCCGGGCCAATTGGCCAGCAACGATCGCAACAGTGGTGGCGCAGCAAGCGAAGTGACAATGGCCATCACCACGATCGCCCCATAAGACGCATCATTGAGCACACCGAGCTCGAGGCCAATCGAGGCAATCACGATTTCAAGGGCGCCCCGAGCGTTGAGCGCGGCCCCGAGGGCCAGGCCTTCACGGCTGGGAAGTCGTCCGAAGTAAGCACCGACCACGGCACCGACGAACTTGGTGACGCTGGCGGCGGCGATGATCACCAGACTCCAGACGGCCACCGTCGGCTGGGTGAAGACCCCGAGATCGATTCTGAGTCCGGCCGTGGCGAAGAAGAGAGGAGCCAAGATTCCGTGGGCCAGGGATTCGACCAGCCGCAGGGCGCGCTCGTCTCGCCAACGTGACCGGCCGATCACGAGACCTGCGATGAAGGCACCGAGGACAGCCTCGACACCCATCCACTGCGTGAAGGCCCCGGCGGCCACGACGAGAGCGATCACGGCTACGACTGGGGTGGTCGAAGGAGCATTCGTGGCCACGGACCAGAGCAACCGGTCGACTGCTCGTTGTCCGATGGTCAGGGCAACCAGCAGGAACACGGCCACTCCGGTGACCGTCAGGGCAAGGTCGCTCGCACTCACGCCACCTGATCCCGCGAGCCCGGCCACCACACCCAGGAGAATCCAACCGACGACGTCGTTGGCGATGGCGACAGCCAGGATCATCTGACCGACGTTGCGCCGGACGAGGCCCAGCTCGGCCAGCACCTTGGCGACCACGGGAAGCGAGGAGATGCTCAGAGCAACGGCGAGGAAGGCGGCGAATCCGAACGTCGTGGCCGATCCTCCGATGAGCACTTCAGGAGCAACGAGGCCGACCGCCATGCCTCCAATCAGCGGAACCAAGAGGCTTCCGAGCGTGACCGCAACCACGGGGAGTCCGAGCTTCTTGATCACGGCGAGGTCGGATTCGAACCCCGTCGATGCCAACAAGAGCAGCAGCCCGATCCACGCCAGCCCATAGAGCATGGCTCCTTGCACCGCGTCGTCGGGAAACAACCAGTCTGAAATGCCGGGCGCCCCTCGTCCCAAGAGCGACGGGCCCAGCAACACGCCGGCCAGTAACTCGCCGACGACGGAGGGTTGACCGATCCGCCCCAGGGCCCAGCCGAGAAGCTTTGCCACGACCAGAAGGGCCAGCACTTCGCACAAGAAAACCAGAACGATGTGTTCGTTCGGAGAGGTGAGAGCCAGAATCATGCGCGAACTTAGCAGCAGCCGCCGACCAACCATGCTGCGGCGCGGTCGTTCGTCGACTGGTTGGGCACTTGCTGAACCGCGATCACGCAAAGACCAGCGATCACGCCCCGATTGACGAGACCGAGCAGACTGCAGACATGCGACTGAGCTTCTCGCCTCGATTCGTGGGGATCGTTCTGCTGTGGTTCGCGGGCGCGTGGTTCCTGCTCTCGCTGCTCTCGACTGGACGTCACGTCGTTGGCATGCTCCTTCTTGCCGTGACACTGGCCGCCATGGCTCGGCCAGGGGTCGATTGGCTCGACCGAACGCTGCCCCGTGCTCTGTCGATCGCCGCGATCTTCTTGACCGGAACGGTCGCCGTCGTGGGCTTGTTCGTGATCCAGACGAGAGATCTGAGTTCGCAGGCGGAGCGGCTGACCGAAGCAATACCGGCCAGGATCCAGGAACTCGAGAACTCGAGAACGAGGGAGTTCCTGATCGAGGCTGATGTTGCGAACCGGACGGCCGAACTCCTCGACGGGCTGCCGACGCAGATCTTGGCTGGTACCAACGACGGGTTCGCGGCTGCCCAACAAGGCTTCGAATTGTTTCTGGTGGTCTTCCTCGCGATCTACGCCCTTCAAGGAGGTGGGAATCTTCTGCGAGGAATGAGCCGACTGTTGCCCGAGAAGAGACGGACTCCGGTTCTTTCCGCATTCTCCGAAAGCAGCCGACGGGCCGGTCGATTCGTGGATCGCACATTGGCCGGCGCCGTCCTCGGTGGTGTCCTGGGAGGATTCGTTGCGGCGCTGCTCGGGCTACCGGGGGTCGTGGTACTCGCCGTGTGGGTCGGTGCCTGGTCGATCGTGCCCATGGCCGGGGTCATTGTTGGCTACGCGCCAATCGTTCTGCTCGCCGGAGGCGAGGGCACGGGTCCACTTTGGTTCGCCGTTGGAGCTGGGGTTCTGTGGCTAGTCGCCGACCACTACTTGCAGCGATGGGCCACCGACTCCACGGTTCGACCCGGTCCGCTGCTGGCCACTGTGGCACTCATCTTCGGGCTGCAGCTCGGTTGGATGGTGGGAATCCTCATCAGCCTTTTCGTCATGGCGCTGCTCGTCGCCCTGTTGGACGAGTCGTCAGGGGCTCGACCAGCGACGAGCACGCTTCCTGCGGCTGAGTCGCTCGAGCCGGCTGTCGATCGAAGACTCGGCGCGGCCGGCGTCCACTTCGATCGACTGGACAGTCGCTCGGCCGGTACGGCCGTTGCCGCAATCGTCGGCTTGTTCCTTGTTCTCGACATGCTGCGGCACGCGGCGCCGGCGCCAACCTGGGTCGTGCTGGGGCTGACATTGGCGATCGGCCTCCACCAAGTGGTCGATGGGTTGGTGAGGCACTCGGGGGTGTCGCGACGTTGGTCGGCGTGGTTCGTCACCGTCGGCAGCTTGTGTTTGATCGGAGCTTTCGTACTGCTCGCCGTCCCGTCGATCATTCGGAACACGGTCGACCTCACCGCCGACCTGCCTCAACTCATCACCGACCTCGGCCGACTACCCGTGATCGGAGGATGGCTCGATTCGAGTGGACTACTGAGCCGGCTCGACCAAGCGATCACCGGTCTTCCCGACCAACTCGCCGTCGACTCGTCACCTCTCGAAGCGGCCCTGATCACCGGCGGCCAGTCACTACACGCTGCGTTCTGGATTCTGCTGGTGGCGGCGACCGCACTGAACGACGGACCGAGGCTGGTTCGAGTGGCGCTGCGAAGCGTGCCCCAACGTCGCCGAGGTCAGGTCTCCGAGGTACTGAGCCTCGTCTATCAGTCGATCGGTCGCTACGCCGCCGGCAGCGCGCTCGTTGCCTCCATCGCCGGTTCGTTCATCTTCGTAGCCTCCCTCGTTCTCGGTGCCCCACTGGCTGTTGTCTCAGCGGTGTGGGCGGCCTTGTGGAACTTCGTTCCACAGATCGGGGGCTACGTGGGAGGGGCGCCGTTCATCATCTTCGCCTTCGCACAAGGTGGAACAACCGGGATCGTCGCCTTCATCGCCTACCTCGTGTATTGGCAAATCGAGAACCGACTGATTCAGCCGATCGTCATCAGCAAGGCAGTCGATCTCTCGCCATTCGTGGCCATGGCCGCCGTGTTGCTCGGGGCGGCGCTGGCCGGCGTTGCCGGCGCCGTTCTCGCCACGCCACTCGTCGGTGCCGTCAAGTTGGTCTACTCCGAACTGATCGATTCTGAGGCCGCCACGGCGGACCGATGACCGCTGGGACTGCACTGCATGCCCCGATCGAGAAGACTGCGTGTTTCACTGGGTGGGCATCGAGGTAGTACCCGCCGATCCGATCCCCACCAGGGATGATGAGATCGTGCGACCGTCGCTCCGTCACCGGGTAGTCCGACGTACTACCCTTTTTCGGTCACACGTGGCGGCGACCCAGAAAGACGCCTTCCCAGAAAGGAGAAGCTGTGAAGGTCGTGAAGTCTTTCGACGAACCCGAAGAAGCCGAAGTGGTCAGAACAGGCGCCGCAGGCCCCGACGCGGGTACGAGCGACCGGCCGAATCGCCCGCCGAATATCGGAGACGATCCGGTCATTTCGCTGCGGGGCGTCACCAAGCGATTCAGCGGAACCAGCACCGATGCCGTCACCGACCTGACACTGGACATCGGAGCCGGTGAGATCGTGGCCTTCGTGGGTCCATCGGGATGTGGCAAAACGACGACGCTGAAGATGATCAATCGACTGATCGAGCCGACGGCCGGGTCGATCCAAGTTCTCGGCCAGCCCCAGGGTGCAATCCCTGTTCATGAGCTGCGCCGCCAGATCGGTTTCGTGATTCAGCAGATCGGATTGTTTCCGCACCGGACGATCAGTCGGAACATCGGCGTCGTCCCCGAACTCCTGGGTTGGGACAAGCGCCGGATCGCCGAGCGCTCGGCGGAATTGATCGAACTCGTCGGCCTGTCCGAAAGTGTCCTCGACCGCTACCCGCCCGAGCTTTCTGGCGGGCAACAGCAACGGGTCGGAGTGGCTCGCGCCCTGGCCGCCGATCCCCCCATTCTGTTGATGGACGAGCCGTACAGCGCCGTCGATCCCCTGGTTCGGGAACGACTGCAAGACGATCTTCTGGACCTACAGGCGAAGGTCGGCAAAACCATCGTCGTCGTCACCCACGACATCGAAGAAGCCATGAAGCTCGGGGATCGTGTCGCCATCCTCAACATCGGTGGAATTCTCGAGCAGTACGACACACCGAAGGAACTCCTCCGCTCACCCGCATCGGAGTTCGTCGCTTCCTTTCTGGGTCGGGAGCGCGGCCTGCGCCAACTCGGCCTACTCAAAGTGGGCGACGTGGAACTCGAACCGGGACCCGTGCAGCAGGGAGGCGATTCGGCGACCCGAGCATTGCAGGTAGCAGAGGCTCACGGAACGACATGGGTCGCAGTTCTCGAAGATCAGGAGTTGCGAGGTTGGGTGAGCACTGACTCCCTTCGCGATCTCGACGCAAACGCCACGGTCAACGACGCCCCCCTCGAGTACTTCGTTGCCACAGTCACTGTCGATACCCCCTTGCGAGAGGCCCTGGACTTGATCGTCCGGTCGCGAACACGTCGTGCTGCGGTCCTCGACAATGCCCGGTACCTGGGAATGGTCACGATCGACGCCGTGGCCGGGGGCCTCCAGTGATCAGCCGAGCGGTGATTGCGCAGTCGTCTCCGCGCGATCACCTCGTCTCATGGGAATGGACCCGTGATCATCTCGACGAGATCTGGACTCGAACCGTCGAACACGTACAGCTCACGGCGGTGGCCTTGATCATTGGGTTCGGCCTCTCGCTCGCGCTGTCGCTCTTGGCGGTGCGCTACCGCCGAACCTATGGGCCGATCACGTGGATCGGATCAGTGCTCTACACCATCCCCAGCGTCGCGCTCTTCGGCATCCTGATCCCGTTCACCGGACTCGGCTTCTGGACCGCCGAGATCGCACTGGTCAGCTACACGATCCTGATTTTCGTTCGCAACATCGTGGCCGGCATCGACGGCGTCCCCCGGGCCGCCGTCGAGGCAGCCGACGCCATGGGCTTCACTCGCATCCGCCGTCTGTGGTCCGTCGAGCTGCCCCTGGCCCTACCCACCATCGTGGCCGGCACCCGCATTGCGTCGGTCACCGTGATCGGGCTCGTCACCATCGCCGCCGTGGTCGGCAACGGTGGTTACGGGGCCCTGATCCTCGACGGCCTCAATCGCGATTTCTCCACCCCGGTCGTCCTCGGCGCCGGTCTCTCGGTCATTCTGGCCACCGGTGTCGACGCAAGCCTCGCTCTGGCCCAGCGGGCACTCACACCGTGGGCCCGCACTCGAGGTGCAGAATGAGTGCGCTGCGGGACACCTGGAGCTATTTGGGCACCGGATCCAACTGGACCGGCAACAACGGCATTCTCGAATACGGACAAGCCCATCTGTGGATCACGATCGTTGCCACCGTGATCTCGGCTGCGATCGCCATCCCGCCCGCCATTCTGATCGCCCATCGTCGGAAGTTCCCGCTGCTGTCGGTGGCCCTCGTCAACATCGGGCGAGCCGTGCCGTCCTTCGCCATCATCGTCTTCGTGTTTCCCCTTTCGATCCGGTACGGCTTCGGACTTGGTTTCTGGCCGACGTGTATTGCGCTCGTAGCTCTCGGCGTTCCACCGATCTTCACGAACGCCTACACCGGCATTGCCGACACCCCTGCCGACACCCTCGAGGCCGCACGCGGCATCGGCATGACCGAGTCGCAATTACTGTCCAAGGTCGAGCTTCCCACCGCGGTACCACTCATCCTCACCGGCTTGCGGGTATCGGCGGTGCAGATTGTGGCAACCGCCACACTCGGGGCTTTCGTGGGTTACGAGTGTCTCGGCACCCCTATCGTGCAGGGTCTCGCCCGAGGCCAATCGGGCCGTCCTCAACTGCTCGGCGGCGCCTTGCTGGTCATCATCTTGGCCCTCTCGCTCGACACGGCGATCGGTCGAGCCATCTCGCGACTCACCCCTTGGGCCCGAGTCCGTTCCTGAATCCCTCAAACCCAAAGGAAAGACAACCTCATGCGCAGACCCTTCGCATTGCTCCTCGTCGGGGCACTGGCCATCGCCGCTTGCAGCAGCGACGGCAGCTCAGCCGCCGATGACACCACCGAAACGACGGTCGCCGGTCAAGCCGACACGACGTCGGGTGACGCCACCGAAACGACGGTCGCCGATCAAACCGAAACGACGGCCGGAGACCAAGTCGATCCTTCTGATGGCCCCACGATCGTGATCGGCGCCCAGGACTTCGGCGAGAGTGCCATCCTCGCCGAAATCTACGGTCAAGCCCTCGCCAACGCCGGATACTCCATCGAGCAGCAGAGCCTCGGAGGCTTCCGAGATCTCGTCTACACCTCTTTCGAGAGTGGTGACATCAACTTCACCGCCGACTACGCAGCCTCGGCCTTGGAGTTTCTCAACAACTTTGCCGGTGAAGCATCGGGCGACATCGATGCAACGACCGCCGCCCTGCAAGTCCAACTCGAATCAAAGGGACTCGTGGCACTCGACCCGTCGCCTGCGGTCGACTCCAATTCATTCGTGGTCACGCAGGAAACCGCTGACGCCAACGGGTGGACTTCCGTCAGCGACCTCACCGAGGACGCCCGACTCGGAGGTCCTCCCGACTGCACCGACAACGCGAGCTGCCTCCCCGGCCTGCAGTCGGTCTACGGCCTCGACCTCAGCGCCAACTTCACGCCGCTCGACGGAGGCGGTCCGCTCACCGTGGCTGCCTTGGACGGCAACGAAATCGACGTCGCCATCCTCTTCAGCACCGACGGCATCATCGCTGACCGGGGCTGGGTCGTCCTGGAAGACGACAAGGGCCTGATCAACGCCGACAACGTCATCCCCGTGACCACGCAGGCCTTGATCGATGCCTACGGCGACGAGTTCATGGCCCTGATCAACGAGATCAGTGCCGCCCTCGACACCGCCGAGCTCACCGAACTGAACCGTCAGTTCGGAATCGATCTGGAAGACGCCGACGCCGTTGCTGCACGGTGGCTCGAGGAGAACGGTTTCGCCGAAGGCTGATCCACCACGGGTTTCAGAACCCGGTCGTTGGGTATCGTCGTCCTCATGGACCGAGCCAGACGAAGTAGTCGAATTTGAGTGCCGCCAACCCGGGAGCAGGCCCTACGCCGCTCCCGGGAACGGCGTTTCCCCTCGGTGCCCGATACGACGGAGAAGGAACAAACTTCTCGTTGTTTTCGAGTGTCGCTGACCAGGTCGACTTGTGCCTGATCAATCCCGACGGCTCCGAGGAGTGCGTCGAGCTGACCGAAGTCGACGGCTTTTGCTGGCACGCCTTCCTTCCCGGCATCCGGCCGGGGCAGCGCTACGGCTACCGGGTTCACGGACCGTGGGAACCAGCAGCCGGACACTGGTGTAACCCGTCCAAGCTTCTGCTCGATCCCTACGCCAAGTCGGTGGTCGGCGAGATGGATTGGGATCCAGCTTGTTTCGGCTACGTCTTCGGTGACGAAGACCGGATGAACACCGACGACAGCGCGCCCCACGTGCCCAACGCGGTGGTCCACGACCCGATCTTCGATTGGGCCAACGATCGTCCGCCCCGGCGACCGAACCACGAATCGGTGATCTACGAGACACACGTGCGCGGTCTCACGATGACCCATCCCGAGATTCCACCAGAAATGCGGGGCACGTATCAAGCCCTCGCTCACCCCGCCATCATTCGCCACCTGTTGGCTCTCGGCATCACCGCCATCGAAGTGATGCCGGTTCATCTCTTCATCCAAGACCACCACCTGATGGAGCGTGGCCTCAGCAATTACTGGGGCTACAACAGCATCGGCTACCTCACGCCCGACAACAGCTACGCCGCCACCGGTCATTTGGGCCTCGTCCAAGAATTCAAGGCGATGGTTCGGGAACTGCACGCGGCAGGTATCGAGGTGATCCTCGACGTTGTCTACAACCACACGGCCGAAGGTAATCACAACGGGCCGACACTCTCGTTCCGGGGCATCGACAACCACGCGTATTATCGACTCGTCGATGGGAGTCCCCGTCACTACCTCGATTTCACCGGCACCGGCAACAGTCTCAACATGCGGCACCCGCACGTGCTCCAGCTGATCATGGACAGCCTGCGATACTGGGTGCTCGAGATGCACGTCGATGGATTCCGATTTGATCTCGCCTCCACGCTGGCTCGTGAGCTGTACGAAGTCGACCGACTCTCGGCTTTCTTCGATCTCATCCAACAGGATCCCGTCGTGTCCCAGGTGAAGTTGATCGCCGAGCCATGGGACATCGGTGAGGGCGGGTATCAGGTCGGCAATTTCCCGCCTCAGTGGTCGGAATGGAACGGCCGCTATCGGGACACCATTCGCGACTTCTGGCGGGGTGAACCGGCAACGTTGGCGGAATTCGGGCAACGCTTCACCGGCAGCTCCGATCTCTACCAAGCCGACACTCGCCGGCCGACTGCGTCGATCAACTTCGTCACCGCTCACGATGGTTTCACGATGCGAGACCTCGTCTCGTACAACGAGAAGCACAACGACGCCAATGGCGAAGATGGACAGGACGGCGAACAGCACAACCGCTCGTGGAACATGGGCGTCGAGGGCAAGACCACCGATTCGACGATCCTCGAGATGCGGGCCAAGCAGCGCCGCAATCTCATGACCACCCTCTTGCTCTCGCAGGGCATCCCCATGATTCTGGGTGGTGACGAACTCGGTCGAACCCAAAACGGCAACAACAACGTCTACTGCCAGGACAATGAACTGTCCTGGTACGACTGGTCTTCGGTCGACACCGACTTCCTCGAGTTCTGCTCGTCGCTCACAGCCTTTCGCCGAGATCATCCCGTGTTCCGAAGGCGACGTTGGTTCCAGGGCAAACCCATTCGTGGCGTCGAGGACATGGCTTGGTTCCGCCCCGACGGCAAGGAGATGGAAGAAGACGATTGGGACTCAGGATTCGCCAAGAGCATCGGCGTGTTTCTCAACGGAGCAGCGCTGGCTCTCCCTGATGTTCGAGGCCAGCGAGTCGTGGATGACTCCTTCCTCGTGCTGTTCAACGCCGGCGATCAGGCCTTACGCTGGAAACTTCCGGCTCGGCAGTTCGGGCGAGTGTGGATCCCGGAGATCTCCACGGCCGATCCCAAGCTCAGTGCGGCCTCGGCCAACCCATTGCGTTGGGGACATACGGTGAAGCTACAAGATCGGTCGATCTTGGTTCTGCGTGCCCTCGGTGAACGCGAACAGCCACGGCCCAGAACGAGCAACTCAACGAGCAACTGAACGAGAGAAGTTTCCGCATGCCGAAGACGTCCCGAGTCAACGACGACCTGCCCAGAGCTCGACCCTCGAGAGTCGTCGTCGAACTCGTGCGACCGCTCATCGACAACGGACGATTTCCGGCAAAAGCGAGCTTGGGCGAACCGGTCGTCGTCGAAGCCGACGTCTTCGTCGACGGACACGACCACATCGACGCCGGGTTGAAGTATCGACCGGTTGGCGGCACCTGGATCGAGATGCCGATGTCGCCCCTTCCGAACGACCGGTGGGAGGGTCGGTTCATTCCTGACACTCTCGGACTCTGGGAGTTCGAGGTCAGCGGATGGACGAGCGGAATGGCCTCCTGGATGCATGCCCTTGCAGCCAAGGCCGACGACGGACAGGACATCGTCGATGAACTCGCCGTGGGAATTCCCCTCGTCGAACGGCTTCGGGGTCGAGCGAAGGGCAGTGACCAAGACCGTCTCGACGACCTGTTGGCCTGGCTACGAACGGGCGACTTGGTCTCGCTGCGATCGGCCGACCTGAGTGACTTGATCTGGCGAAACGAAGAACGGCAGCCAGCGGCCAAACAGGACGGCAAAGCCACCGTTCGAGTCGAGCGGGAGCGAGCCCGCTTCAGTTCTTGGTACGAATTTTTTCCCCGCTCATCAGTCGATCCCGACCACACGGCCTCGAACTTACGGGGAGCGTTGGATCGACTCGATCGGATCGAGGCCATGGGTTTCGATGTCGTCTACCTGCCACCGGTGCACCCGATCGGTGTGACTCATCGCAAGGGCCCCAACAACACAACGGGCGACCACATCGAAGGCCCCGGCAGTCCTTGGGCCATCGGAGGAGCCGAGGGAGGCCACACTTCGGTCGATCCGCAACTCGGCACCGTCGCCGATGTCGAGGCCTTGGCCGAGGCATGCCGCCAGCGAGGTATGGACCTGGCGCTCGACATCGCCTTTCAATGCTCACCCGATCATCCGTGGGTCCGCGAGCATCCGCAGTGGTTCAAGCATCGCCCCGACGGTTCGATTCAGTACGCCGAGAACCCACCCAAGAAGTACCAGGACATCTACCCCCTCGATTTCGAGTCTGAAGACTGGGCCGGACTCTGGCGCGGTCTCCACGACGTCTTCGAGTTCTGGATCCAGCGCAACGTGAGCGTGTTCCGAGTCGACAACCCGCACACCAAGTCCTTCGCCTTCTGGGAATGGGTGATCCCGAAGCTCCTTGCCGATCATCCCGAAACCATTTTTCTCGCCGAGGCATTCACCCGCCCCCAGGCCATGCAGCGACTGGCCAAGGCCGGGTTCTCCCAGTCCTACACGTACTTCACGTGGCGCCAGACGTCGGTCGAACTCGAGGAATACTTCACCGAACTCTCGGACGAGACCCTCGACTTGCTCCGCCCGAATGCTTGGCCGAACACGCCAGACATCCTCACCGAACAACTCCAACACGGCGGGCGGGCCGCCTTTGTGAGCCGGGCGGTCCTCGCCGCCACGCTCTCACCGAGCTGGGGCATCTACGGGCCGGCCTACGAGCTGGCTGAGCATCACGCCGTCCGCGAGGGGTCCGAGGAGTATCTGGATTCGGAGAAGTACCAGACCCGCGTCTGGGACCTCGACAAGCCCGAAAGTCTCGCCCCGCTGCTCACCCGACTCAACGTCCTGCGACACGAACTCGCCCCACTCCAGCACCTCCGAACCCTGAAGTTCTGCGACGTGGACAATCCGCAACTGTTGGCCTACACGAAGACCGACCCGATGGGCGACGCAGCACCGGTCCTGATCGTCGTCAACCTCGATCCTGAGCATCAACAGTCGGGAACTGTGTGGCTCGAGTGGGCCGATCTGGGATTGCCGAAACACGCGCTCTATGACCTCGAGGATCATCTCGGAGGTGCGTCCTTCCAATGGCACGGGGGTCGAAATTTCGTCGAGCTGTCCCCGTGGGGCCTCAACGCCCACATCTTCACCGCAACCGTGAAGGGTTGCCCACCGGTCCGGCCGCTGATCCGCTCGTACGCGGCAGCGTCGGCCAACCCGGAATCAGCCACTCCGACATCAGCTACTCCGAAATCAGCCCTCACGAACAAGGCCGAGAAAGGCCCGCATGTCTAACTGGTACCAAGACGCCGTCATCTACGAGCTCCATGTTCGCGCCTACTGCGACAGCAACGGAGACGGCATCGGCGACTTCGACGGGTTGCGTTCGAAACTCGACCACCTCGCCGATCTCGGTGTCACCGCCATCTGGCTTCTGCCGTTCTATCCCTCGCCCCTTCGAGATGACGGCTACGACATCGCCGACTATCGCAGAGTTCATCCCGACTACGGCACGCTGGCAGCCTTCCGTCGGTTCCTCAAAGCGGCCCATGATCGCGACCTGAAGGTGATCACCGAGCTGGTGATCAACCACACATCAGACCAACACCCATGGTTCCAACGGGCCCGCAAGGCAGCGCCGGGGAGTCCGGAGCGAGACTTCTACGTCTGGAGCGACACCACCCAGAAGTACGAAGACGCCCGCATCATCTTCTCCGACTTCGAGACATCCAACTGGTCATGGGATCCCGTCGCCGAGTCGTACTACTGGCACCGGTTCTACTCCCATCAGCCCGACCTCAACTTCGAGAACCCGGCCGTCCAACAGGCGGTTTTCGACGTGATGGACTACTGGCTCGAGATGGGCGTCGACGGGCTGCGGCTCGATGCAGTTCCCTACCTGTACGAGCGGGAAGGGACGAACTGCGAGAACCTCGAGGAA
The DNA here is from genome assembly GCA_037969565.1 of Acidimicrobiales bacterium. GTDB lineage: Bacteria > Actinomycetota > Acidimicrobiia > Acidimicrobiales > SZUA-35 > SZUA-35. The sequence continues at coordinate 42,119 of JBBKXQ010000167.1, forward strand.
ACCCACGTATTCCTCAAGAAACTGCGGGCCCACATCGACGCCAATCACGACGGCAAGATGCTCCTGGCCGAGGCCAATCAATGGCCAGAAGACGCCGCGTCGTACTTCGGCGATGGCGACGAATGCCATATGAACTTCCAGTTTCCGGCGATGCCGAGGCTGTTCATGGGACTCCGGCAGGAAAATCGGTCACCGATCGTCGACATCATGGAACAGACGCCACCACCGCCCGAAGGCGGCCAGTGGGCCACGTTCCTCCGTAACCACGACGAGCTGACACTCGAAATGGTCACCGACGAAGAGCGCGACTACATGGTTCGGGCCTACGCCAACGATCCTCAGATGCGGATCAACCTCGGTATTCGCCGCCGTCTCGCTCCCCTGCTCGACAACGATCGACGCAAGATCGAGTTGCTCAACAGTTTGCTGTTCTCGCTGCCGGGGGCACCGGTCCTCTACTACGGCGACGAGATCGGTATGGGCGACAACGTCTACCTCGGAGACCGAGACGGCGTGCGCACGCCAATGCAGTGGAGCCCGGATCGCAACGCCGGTTTCTCATCGGCAAACCCCCACCGGCTCTATCTCCCGCTGGTCACCGAACCCGGTTACCACTTCGAGAATGTCAACGTCGAAGCGCAGGATGCCAACCCCAGTTCGCTCTTGAGCTGGATGCGCCAGCTCATCACGCTGCGATCGAAGAATCCGGTGCTGGCCACGGGCGACATCTCGTTCCTCGACCCCGAGAACCATCACGTGCTCGCCTTCTTCCGAACGCTGGAAGGCGAGCGGCCATTCATGGTGGTCGCAAACCTTTCTCGGCTGGCCCAACCGGTCGAACTCGATCTCCGCTCCCACATGGGATCCACACCGGTCGAGGTCTTCGGACAAACCCGCTTCGCCCCGATCGGCGAACTCCCCTACTACCTCACGCTGGCCCCATACGGCTTCTACTGGTTCGCGCTCGAGGCTCCCGCCGACGTGGATGCGCTCGACGACACCCCCCGGCCCTTGTTGTCGGGCCGCTGGCCCCAACTGGTGAGCCCGGGGAACAAGCCCTTCGCGTCCGCCGTGGCGGCGTGGCTCCCCCATCAGCGTTGGTTCTCGGCCAAAGGGGCCGAAATGCTCGAGTTGAAGGTCAAGGATTCGATCCTCATTCCTCATCCCGATCTCGAACTTGCCTTCGTGATCCTCGCCGCATCATTCTCCGAGGGCGACGATCAGCTGTATTCCTTGCCCGTCTGCCGACTGGACCAAGGAAGTGCTGTCCCCTTCGAGCGGTTGCGTCCGAGCGCCATCATCGCCCGATGCGCCGACGGCAGCATTCTGATCGATGCCATGCTGCATGAACCGGCAGTTGCCGGCGTGGTGGGCGCGGCACTCGGCAAAAAACAACATCGGGGAAGCCGAGGCAAGCTGGTCGGCCAGAGTCGGCGACGCGGTATGGAAACGCTCACCGACGATGCGTTCGGCATTCATCTGCTGGGTGTCGAGCAATCGAACACATCGGCGATCATCGGTGGAGAGATCATTGCCAAGCTCGTCCGCAGGTTGGAGCCGGGCGAACATCCGGACGTCGAACTTCCCTTGTTCCTGCGAAGCCAAGGATTCATGAATGTTCCCGCCCTCGCCGCGTCCCTCGAATACGAGGGCGACAACGGAGTCGAGAACATGGCGGTGATGGTTGTCCACGAGGCGATCACCAACGACGCCGATCTCTGGGAGTGGACCCACGACGAATTGTCCCGACTGCTCGAACATCCCGACCTTGCGGCCCCATCGAAGAGCTCCGAGGCGGCATCGTCGCTCGAAATCGTCGATCTCGTCGGCAAGCGCCTGGCCGAATTGCACGACACGCTCTGTGCCGACGGACCGTTCACCCCGGAACCTTTCACCCTTCTCCATCAGCGCTCGATCCTGCAGAACCTGCGCACCCAATGGAAAGAGACTCGTCGGCTGCTCATCCGGTGGCGCAAGAACGACACGTCATTTGCTGCCGATGATCCAGCGCTGAAATCGGTCGACGCCATGCTTGCGATGGGCACCGAGTTGCTCGAACCCCTCGACCGTCTCCGCACCGAGAAACTGGAAGCCCTGCGGATTCGCCCTCACGGCGACCTTCATCTGGGTCAGATTCTGTGGACCGGCAGAGATGCCGTGTTCATCGATTTCGAAGGTGAACCGAGTCGTTCACTCGGTGAACGGAAGCTGAAACGGACACCGCTGATCGATGTGGCCGGAATGATTCGGTCGATCGACTACGTCAGCCGGGCCGCCGTCGACACCACGCTCGCTCGAGGCGCCATCGCGAGTCACGCCCAGGAAGCAACGATCGCCTGGGCCGCCGACTGGACGGCCCAAGCCACCCACCGGCTCGTCACCAGCTATCTCGAGAATCTCACCACTGAAGGCCTGGTGCCCAACGACCCCGAAGCCTTCGATCTGTTGCTCTCGGCCACCACCGTGGCGAAGGCGCTCTACGAAATTCAGTACGAGATGGCCAATCGCCCGAGCTGGGTGCCGCGGCCGGTGGCGGCCATTGTCAACCGACTCGCCTTGCCGTGAAGCGCGGTGACCACGCCGCCCCGCCTTCTCCGGATTCGGCGCGAGAAACCCTCACTCCCACCGAAAGACTGATGACTTCCGACTCCCCCGCGAACAAGTCCGCACCCACCGATGTCGACCTCTATCTGTTCAACGAGGGCACACACCGCCGCATCCACGACATGCTGGGCTGCCATCCCGACGACTCGGGCGCGAACTTCGCCGTTTGGGCCCCAAATGCTCGCTCCGTCCAGGTGATCGGCGACTTCGACGACTGGGGTCGGGGCAACCACGAACTGCAACCCCAGGGTCACTCGGGTGTCTGGTTCGCTCGGGTCGAGGGAGCCCACGCCGGTCAGCGATACCTCTTTCGGGTCACCAGCGAGCATGGTTCGGTCATCGACAAGGCGGATCCCGTCGCCGCCCAATCCACCGAACCTCCTTCGACGGCGTCCCGGATTGCCGACCTCGATTTCGAGTGGCAGGACCAGGAGTGGATGGAGCGACGGGGTCGATCGATCGCCTTGGATGCGCCGATCTCGATCTATGAGGTGCACTTGGGTTCGTGGGGTCGGCACGTCAGCAGCGAGACTCGTTTCCCGAACTATCGGGACCTCGCCCATCCCTTGGCCGACCACGCCAAGGCCCACGGTTTCACCCACATCGAGCTTCTCCCGATCACCGAGCACCCGTTCTACGGAAGTTGGGGTTACCAAACGACGGGCTACTTCGCCCCGACCTCGCGGTTCGGAACACCCACCGACTTGATGGCGATGATCGACACGCTCCATCAGCGCGAAATCGGAGTCATCATCGATTGGGTTCCCTCCCACTTCCCCACCGACGACCATGGTCTTGCGACGTTCGACGGCACACACCTGTTCGAACATGAAGATCCACGCCAAGGGTTCCATCCCGACTGGAACAGCGCCATCTTCAACCTCGGCCGGTCCGAGGTTCGATCGTTCCTGATCTCCAGCGCCATGTGCTGGCTCGAACGGTTTCACGCCGATGGAATCCGCGTCGATGCCGTGGCGTCGATGCTCTATCTCGACTATTCGCGCAACGAGGGTGAGTGGATCCCGAACGAATTCGGGGGTCGAGAGAATCTCGAATCGATCGACTTCCTGCGCGAGTTCAACGAGGTCGTCTACGCAACACATCCCAGCGTCGCCACCTTTGCCGAGGAGTCGACGGCGTGGCCAATGGTCAGCCGCCCGACCACGATGGGGGGCCTGGGCTTTGGTTACAAGTGGGACATGGGCTGGATGCACGACACGCTCGAGTACATGCAGACCGAACCGGTGTACCGATCATGGCGTCACCACGAGCTGACCTTCCGGTCCGTCTATGCATTCAGCGAGAACTACACGCTCCCGCTGTCACACGATGAGGTCGTGCACGGGAAAGGTTCGCTGCTGACAAAGATGCCAGGAGACGAGTGGCAGAAGTTCGCCAATCTGCGCCTGCTGTACGGACTGCAATGGACGACACCGGGGAAGAAGCTGATGTTCATGGGCGGAGAGCTTGCGCCCTGGACCGAGTGGCAGCACGAAGGAGTCCTCGATTGGAACCTTCACGACGCCCCCGGTCACTCGGGAATCCGCCGGTGGGTTTCCGAACTGAACCGGATCTACCGAAGCGAACCGAGCATGCATCGGGCTGACTGTCGACCCGAGGGTTTCTCGTGGGTCGAGTCCGATGATGCCGAACGCAGCGTTTTCGTTTACGCCCGGCATGCCGCTGACGGTTCGGACGCACGTTCGGTGATCGTCGTCGTCAACGCAACCCCGGTCGTGCGCCACCAATACCGGATCGGTGTGCCATCGGCGCCGTCCTGGAACTGCCTCGTCAACAGCGATTCACTCGAGTTCGGGGGCAGCGGCGTGGACGTCGGCGGGCTCGAGGTCTACCCCGTCGATTCCCACGGAGAGTTCCAGAGTGTCCTGGTGACCCTTCCGCCCCTGTCCGTTGTTGTTCTGGCTCCGGAGACGACGTGAGTTTGGGTGCCGAGGTTGTCGGCGGGGCAGTCCGCTTCACCGTCTGGGCCCCCTCCGCGGCGTTGGTCGAGGTGATCCTCGCTGACGGTCGGGCGGTACCGATGGAGCCTCAGGCCGAAGATGGCAATGGCAAGCGAGGCACTCACGAGGTGACAGTCGACGGCCTCGGCGCCGGTGACACCTACTCGTACAGGATCGATGGCAAGGCCGAGCTGCCCGACCCAGCGTCGCGCCATCAGCCTCGAGGGGTCGCCGGTCCGTCAGCCATCGTCGATTCCCAGCAGTTCGTCTGGACCGATCACGACTGGCCGGGCCGCTCGCTACGTGGCGCCGTGATCCACGAACTCCACGTCGGCACATTCACCCCTACGGGCACCTTCGACGGCGTGATTGCCGAGCTGAAACGTCTGTTCGATCTGGGCGTGACCCACCTTGAACTGATGCCGATCAATGCGTTCCCAGGCGATCGCAACTGGGGCTATGACGGGGTGTTCCCGTTCGCCACGCAGCATTCCTATGGCGGCCCGGCAGGCCTCGATCGGCTGATCGACGCAGCCCACGGATTCGGACTCGGAGTGATCATCGATGTGGTTCACAACCACATCGGACCCGAGGGCAACGTTCTGCCCCAATTCGGTCCGTACTTCACCGACACGTACCACACACCGTGGGGGCCGGCGCTGAACTTCTCCGAACAGGGCTCGGACCAGGTCCGTCGCTTCTTCATCGAGAGTGCGGTGCAATGGATCACCGACCATCACGCCGACGGACTCCGCCTCGATGCGGTACACGCGATCGTCGATCCCACCGCGAAGCCGTTCCTCGAAGAGCTCACGGCTGCGGTTCATGAGGCCGGTGCCGCCGCGGGCCGAGAGGTGCTGGTCATCGCCGAGAGCTCGGCGAACGACCCATCGCTGATCGCCCCCGTCGACCGTGGCGGTATCGGATGCGATGCCGTGTGGAACGACGACTTTCATCATGCGCTGCGAGTTGCGGTCACCGACGACACCGACGGCTACTACGCCGACTTCGCTGGTGGTGCTGCCGATTTGGCCTCGGCGTTGGCCAATGGATGGGTGTACCAGGGCCAGTACTCGGGCACTCGGGGCCGAAAGCACGGCCGGCCGGTGGTCGACGCTCGCCCCGAGCAGTTTGTGGTCTTTTCCCAGAACCATGACCAGATCGGAAACCGGATGATCGGCGACCGTCTCGATCACCATCTCGACCCGGCCCGCCGGGGTTTGGTGGCGGCAACGGTTCTGCTTTCGCCGTTCACTCCCATGCTGTTCATGGGTGAGGAATACGGCGATCCGGCGCCCTTTCCCTTCTTCGTCGATCACCAAGACCGCGGTCTTCTGGATGCGGTTCGCAGTGGCCGGAAGGAAGAATTCTCCAGCTTCGGGTGGCGCGGAGATCCACCGGATCCTGGCGCCCGCGAAACGTTCGAGAGTGCCGTGCTCGACTCGGCGCTGTCCGAACACGCAGACCACCTCCGACTCGCAGAGCTCTATCGCCGCCTGCTCCATCTCCGTCGCACCCATCCCGAGCTCGCGGGCTGGCCCGAGGTCGAAGAGGACGACGGTCTGATCGAGATGCGCCATCTCGTCGGGGAGCGACGATTGACCGTCGTGTTGAATTTCAGTGACCGAACTCGCCATCTCGAAACACGAGGCGACCTTTTGCTCGCAACGAGTGACAGCGGCCCGCAGAACGAGCACGAGATCTTCGATCTGAGCAAGCCCTGGACGCTCGAACCGTGGTCGGCCGCAGCGATCTATGAGCGTTCGAGGACGGCCACCGGCAACGATCCGAGCAGCTGACCGACCCGCACATTTCCCTCGTGGAACACCGGGTCGCCATCGACCAGCGACTGTCGCCATCGTCCGGCCGGGAGTTCGACCTCGGTGTCACCCCAGTCGCCGTCCATCTGTCGGGCATGACGGGTGACCATCACGGCGATAGCTCCACGCTGGAAGGCGATGACACTGTCTGAGCCCACCCCAGAAGCGAGGATCGGCTGATAGGGGGCGCCCGGGCCAAAACAGTCGGGTCGCCGGGTCCGGATGCGGAGGAGGCGCTGCAGAACCGCCAGTTTCACCAAACCTGGATCACCCTCGGACGGGCGGGATCCCCCCTCTGACCGCAACCAGATCTCGCCGGGATCGGAAGCCGAGGCCTCGGCCAGAAGGGCCGCCAGCTGGGGCCATGAAGGGACGCGACGGTTGTCAGGGTCGACCAGCGAATCGGTCCAGATCTCCGAACCTTGGTAGATGTCGGGGACGCCGGGGGCCATACACCGAAGAACGAGCGCAGCCAGCGAGTTCGAACGTCCTGACCTCGAGATCTCGACGACGAATGAATCGATGGCCTTGGTGAGCGCTTGATGAGAGGTGAGCAGCGAGGCCAACGCCTGCAAGGCCATCTCATAGTCGTCATCGGGGTCGGTCCAGGTGGTGAAGAGCGATGCCTCTCGGGTCGCTTTCAACAGATAGGCGTTGAGCCGTTCCTCGCTGATCGGATGGGCCCCGACAACGATCTGAAGAGCGAGATACACGTCGACGGGATGGACGACGGGAATCGCCGAGGAGGTCGAGGCCAGCGTCTCGTTCACGAGGTGCTTCCATGCACCGACCACTTCGCTCAGGACCAGGAGTCGGGCCCGCACATCCTCGGATCGTTTGGTGTCATGGGTTGATCCGGCCAGCAACGAGTGGCCTGAATGTTCAGCATTCCACGCCATCCGTTCATGGAACTCGTGGATGTCCAGGCCAAATTTCGACGGTTCGCCGCCGACTTCATTGAGTGCGACGAGTCGGTGATATCGATAGAACGAGCGGTCTTCATCGCCCTTGGCCACCGTGGGCGCAGTGAGCTGTTGCCATCTTGTTCGGAACTCGGGGTCGGCATCCGCGTCGAGCAACACTGCGACGACCTCTGACAAGGCTCGGGGATCACCAGAGAATCCATTGCTTTCAGCCGCCCGCCGAATGACCTCGGGCGCCGCTGGATCATCTGCTGAATACGTTCGGTAGCGATCGATACCTGCACACAGGTGCCGTATCGCCGCCGAGATGTCCTCTCGATCGAGGTGCGGCAGGAGTCGCTGAGCCACATTCGTGACACGAGCAAGATCAGGGGCGAGCCCGCCATCGAGAACCTCGAATCGGGCCTGGCGTCGGACACCGTCGAAGTCGCGGTCGTCGCCGCTGACTTCGGTCCAGAGTTTGGTGAGCGCCGAATCGGCTCGCCGATCGACCAGAAGCTGATCGACATCCCGGATGAATTCGTATCCCGTCGTACCCGCCACCGGCCAGCTGGCCGGAAGGTGCTCGTCGCCAGCCAGGATCTTTTCGACGAGGATCCATTGCGTCGGTAGTACACGGCGCAAGTCGCGAAGGTACTCATCGGGGAAGGCCATGCCGTCGACGTGATCAACCCGCACGCCGTCGATCAGCCGCTGCGCCCCGAGTTCGAGTGGGATCCTGTTCACCATCTTCTCGACCAGGGAGACTTCGGGCCGAAGCGCAACAAGGTCATCAATGGAGAAGAAACGCCGTACGTTCCGTTCCGGCGATCTCCACTCGATCAATTCGTAGTTCTGGGCCTCGACCAGATCCTTCAACGGCAGGTGCTCGGTTCCGGGCCGGATCGGCAGCGGCAGACCGTTCACCTCGAGGGCGGTTTCCCCTGCTGACTCGGTGACAACAACATTGCCGTTTCGAAGAGCGTCAGCGAGCGATTCGCCGAGGTAGGGAAGGAGCAGGTTGCCATGTGTGGCCGCCCAATCGATGTCGAACATCGCACTCTCCGGCGCATCCTGCCCCTCCTGGAGCACGGTACGCCATGAGCTGTTCTGAACGGGATGACCGGCGGCATGGTTGGGAACCACGTCGATGATGATCGACAGGTCGTGAAGGGCCAGCTTCTCGGCCATGGCCACGAAACCTTGCCTGCCTCCGAATGTCGCCCTGATCGCCGTGTGATCGGTGACGTCATAACCATGGGCGCTGCCGGCAACCGCTTCGGTGATCGGCGACAGATACACGTGACTCACACCGAGTTCGGCGAAATACTCGGCCAGCGACGCAACGGCATCGAATCCGAAATCGTCGGTCAACTGCAAGCGGTAGGTGGCTCGGCGTTGCTGCTCGGAGGTCGGCATGGCCGGGGCGTCAGACATCGATTCGGTCTACCCGCGGCGGAGCCGAACCACCCATGTTGTTTCCACTGCCGCCAGGAAGACCGGGCTCGCTCGCGTGCCTCAGACGCGCTCGACCGAGAAGGCGGCCCGGAGGTTGTGGTACCAGTCGGGGTTGGTGGGTGCCCCGGCTTTCGAGGCGAAGACGGTGATCGAGTCACCCTCCCGAAGCCTGGCGAGCACGTGCCGTCTAAGGTGACGCGGCTGATCCGGAATGGCTCGAGATCAGCATCGAGGGGGAACGTATGTCCACGCGCCGGGTCAGGCGTTGAACCGCCTGGCCTTCATTCGTCGGGTGCTCGCCGATTCACAACTCCGCCGTGTCGAGTTCGGAATCGTGGCGTTCAGCATGTCGGAAAACGGCACGTGGCTCGCCATCACCGTTTTCGCCTACCAGCGCGGTGGGGTTCGCGAGGCCGGAATCGTTGCCTTCATCCAACTGGTGCCCGCCGCACTCATCGCGCCGTTCCTTGCCTTCGCAGCCGACCGCTTTCGACGCGACAAGGTCCTGGCGGCAGGATTCGTGGTTCAAGCAGTCGCGTTCGGTTTGACTGCATTCGCAATGTGGGGCGGACTGCCACCGGCGATCGTCTACCTCGCCGCCATGTCGAGCGCAGTGGCCGAAACGGTCACTCGACCATCGGCAGCCGCCGTACTTCCGAGCCTGGCCGACAGCCCCTCGAGTCTCACGGCGGCAAACGTCGTGGCCTCCCTGGCCGAACAGACCGGAATGTTCCTCGGACCAGCGGGAGCCGGATTCCTGCTTGCGACCTCGAGTCCGGCGTCCGTGTTCATGGTTGCTTCGGTCCTGATGGCGCTGACCGCTGCGATGACCACGAGCCTCCAGCTCCGACCTACAGCCGCAGACGCATCAGGGGATGAGACGGTCACAGCCTCACTGGTGGAGTTGTCTGCGGGCATCGGCCTCGTCGTACGCGACAAGCGCACGCGCATGCTCGTCGGTCTCATGGTCCTGATCTTCATGGTGGTCGGCGCGTTGGATGTGGCCTTCGTCGCCATTGCGATCGATCTGGTCCACCGCTCCGAGGCAACAGCGGGCCTCTTCGCGACCGCTCTCGGTTTCGGAGGAGCGATCGGCGCCGCGGCATCCGTGGGGTTGGTCGGTCGCCGACGGCTCACCTGGCCACTGGCGTTCGGTGTGTTCGCCGGTGGTGTGGCCGTCGCAGCCATGGCGTTCTCACCTCCGGTCGCCGTCCTCGTCGTGTTGTTCGCGATCAATGGATCGGGCTCTGCCATCGCTGATATTGCCGGTCGAACGATGCTTCAGGGGATGTCACCCGACGACGTACTGGCCCGAGTATTCGGCGTCCTCGAGAGCCTGACGATGGCCGCTCTCGCCGCTGGGAGCCTGATCTTTTCTCTACTGACCGTTGCGGTCGGCATCGAGGGGGCGCTCGCGATCATCGGGCTGATTCTGCCGCTGGCGTTGGTGCTGCGATTGCCCCAACTCCTGGCCATCGACGCCGCTCGTCCGCTCGTCGATCCGACGTTGCTGCGTCTCGTGCGGGACGTACCGATCTTCGCCCCTCTCCCTGCCTATACGGTCGAACAGCTCATCGTGAACTTCGTGCCCGGTGGTCATCCAGCCGACTCGGAGCTGATCCGAAGGGGCGACCCCGGAAGCCGCTTCTTCTTGGTGACCGGCGGAACCGCCCAGGTCGAGGTATCGGATGGGTCGTGGCTGAGCTTGGGTCCGGGCCAATATTTCGGTGAGATCGCCTTGCTTCGCGATGCTCCTCGGAACGCCAACGTGCGTAGCGGTCCCGACGGTTTGAAAGTGCTGACCCTCGAGCGAGATGTCTTCCTCGCAGCGGTGACCGGTCATCCCCGCAGCCTCTCTCGGGTGGAGACCGAGGCCAGGAATCGCCACGGTGGTACCGCTGGGCCTCGCCCCGGCCGGCACGGCCCAAACCATGAGGACGACCAGCGCTGCTGAGAGCGAACGCCGCCGACTGACCTACGCTTCGAACGTGAGCAACAAACAACGACCCTATGGCGGCGAAACGAACGATCCGGCACTGAAGCGGGTCCGGACGCGCCATTTCAAAAAGGCGAAGCAGGATGGAATCAAGATCTCCGGATTGACCAGCTACGACTTTCTTTCGGCGTCGATTTTCGACGAAGCGGGCGTCGATTTTCTGTTGGTCGGGGACTCGGCGGGCAACACAGTTTTCGGTTATGACACGACGATTCCGGTAACTGTCGACGAGTTGATCCCGTTGACCGCAGCCGTGGTGCGGGGCGCTAGTCGGGCTCTCGTCATCGCTGACATGCCGTTCGGCTCGTACGAAAATGGCCCTCAGGAAGCATTGGCCACCGCAATCCGGTTCATGAAGGAGACGGGCGCTCACGCCGTCAAACTCGAAGGCGGCGTCCGCAGCGCTCCCCAGATCGAACGGATCGTCAGCGCCGGCATTCCGGTGATGGGCCATATCGGATTCACGCCACAGAGCGAACACGGTCTGGGTGGACACATGATCCAGGGCCGAGGTGACGACAGCGAAAATCTGTTGGCCGATGCCCACGCCGTCGAGGACGCCGGCGCCTTCGCGGTCGTGCTCGAGATGGTTCCGTCGAAGATCGCCGGGCAGTGCACACGAGAGCTCTCGATTCCGACGATCTCGGTCGGGGCGGGCCCTGAATGCGACGGACAACTGATGGTGTGGACGGACTGGGCGGGCTTCTCGGATGGGAGAATCCCCCGTTTCGTGAAGCAGTACGCCGACATTCGTTCGACGCTGCTGGCCGCCGCGCTCACCTATCGGGGAGAGGTCGAAGACGGCACCTACCCCGGCCCCGAACACGAGTATTCCGAATAGCCAGTTCGACGGTCAGATGCTGCGCTGATCAAACGTTCACTTGATCGGGGCATGGAAGGCCGGAATCACCGCTGACGTCCGGGTCGTTGCTGCCTCCGGGGGGCCCTCCGCCACCAGGCTGTGCATCGGTTTCAGTGCGGCTGTCGGCAGGGTCGGTGATCACCCGTGGTGCGTAGTAGACCCGCCATAACCCCTCGGCCACCAGCAATCCCGCCAGGCCGAACACCGATCCGACAATCGCATCGAGGATGAAGTGGTTTGCCGTTGCTACGACAGCGAACATCATGGCCATCGGAGAGAGGACCGCAAAAGCTTTCAGTGCGATGTGCCGGCTCGCCTGAAAGACAGCGATACCGGCGAGCAGGTTCCATCCCATATGGAGGCTGGGCATCGCCGCGTACTTGTTGACCAGACCCGGAGGTTGAAACACCCGATAGGAGGTCGACAACGAGGTGACGGTGTCGGTGTAACGACCATCGAGAAGCCTGGGTGGCATCACCGGAAACAAGATGAAGACGACGATGCCCAACGCCCCTGACACGAAGATCGCATTACGCATCAGCAAGAAATGGGGAGATCGCTGGCGGTGGAGAATGAACAGCGTCATCGCGATGACCGGCCAGTGGCCCCAGATGTACACCCAATTCACGAGGGTCACCAGCCATCGCCGATCGAGCACTGACCGCTGGACGTCGGTTTCCAGGTCGATGCCGAGACGGTGTTCGAGCCGCAGGACGGCCTCAGCGTTTGCTTTCGCCTGGTCGACATTGCCTTGGGTCAGACCTCGCACCGAGAAGTAGACCAGGGCCGCTCCGGCGATCAGCACGAACTGCGTGATGAGTTCCTGTGCTGGTGGACGATGCCGGATGGTCTTCGGAAGATTCATCAGGCCACGCCTCCACGATCGCCCTGGTCCCAGTGGTCAACGACGCAAACGTCGTTGTTGTTCCGGTTTGTGAAATGCCGATGCCGGTCCGAACGCGTTCTGGATTCGGGCCGGTGGGTTTTGGCCAACCGCCGACGGGTAATTCGGCCGCATGGCTACCTACGAAGTTAACTCCGATGCGGTGGACAAGGCACGAGATTTGATCGATGCACGGCAATACGTCATCGACAGCGATTGGGGTGATGTCCAGCCTTCGGCCGAACGCGAGAACAAGTTCCTCGAAGCACATTCTTGGGACGAGTACGCCCAGTGGCACCTGGGCCTGACGGTCGGCGCCGCGACCGAAACGAAGAGTCGTCATGGTTTCGTCTACGGCGATTTCCGGCGGGTGCACCGATCCGCCCTCATTGCCTGCATCTACCGAGCCGGAGAGTGGCGCCACAAGGCGATCGAACTTGCGGCTCATGACCTCCTTCAACACCTCGACGACACGAGTTCGGCCTGACGTTTGGTCCGACGAATCCAGGGGTACGTTCGACCGGATGCCAACCCACCAGAGCGACGACTCAGCGTCAGCGAACAACGGAAGTGGTGACGCAGAGACTGGTCCGGTCGGAGCCTCGTGTTGGGTTGATGTGTGTGATCCTGAACCAGGACAGCTCCGATCGCTTGCTGAGCGGTTCGGACTCCATGAGCTGGCGGTCGAGGACGCGGAGAAGGCTCACCAGCGTCCAAAACTCGAGCGCTACGGCAACACCCTCCTGCTCGTGGCGAAACCAGCGGTGTATGACGATCGATCCGAGACCATCGCCATCGGCGAGTTGCTGATCTTCATCGGCGCTGACTTCTTGGTTTCAGTTCGACACGGTGTTGCCCGTGAGGTCGTTCGTTCGGCCGACGACGGAGAACGCCAGCTGGCCAACCACGAAAAGATGGCCGTCGTACACCGACTGCTCGATGAGGTCGTCGACAGTTACCTGCCCGTGGCTTCAGGGCTTGCCAACGACATTCGAGAGATCGAGGCCGACGTCTTCTCGGACGAAAGGACCAACCCGACGGCTCGGATCTATCGCCTCAAGCGCCAGGTTCTCGAGCTTCTCCGCAACGTCGAACCACTGATCAATCCGCTTGATTCGCTCGGCTCGAACTCGCTTCAACCGCAGGATCGTGAGATCTGGCAGCCGCACGACCAGGACGAATACTTTCGCGACGTCGCCGACCATGTCCGCCGACGGGTCGCCGAATTGAATCAGAGCAGCGCCCTCTTGAGCGACGTCCTTCAAGCCAACCTCGCTCAGGTCTCGGTGGCCCAGAACCAAGACATGCGTCGAATCTCGGCCTGGGCTGCGATCTTCCTGGTCCCGAGTTTGCTGGCTGCGATGTGGGGCATGAACTTCGACACGATGCCGGAACTGAGCTGGCAATGGGGTTACCCAGTAGCGCTGGGGTCGATGCTGCTGTCGGCCGTTGGACTCTGGTTTTGGTTCTGGCACAGCGGCTGGGTCGGCAGAAACAGCGGCTGACCACGCTGAACAAAGCCGAACTCCGACCCGCCGTCGACCGGTAGCCGACGGTTTCAGCCCGCAGTGCAGTGACTCACCGTCCGATGGGCGCCAGCCGTTCTTCGTCACCGAACCGGGGAGATGGCGGGGCGCAATTTTGGCAGTTCGGGTCGGTCTCGAGCAGTGACCCGAGGTCGCAGGTCCGCAGCAAGTGGTCGACTGCGGAACTCACGCTCTGGAACCCGAGGACCCGTTGATCGCTGTTTCCCTGCTCGTGCACGTCGAGGAACAAACTGATCCCTGAGCAGTCGATGAAGCTGACGGCTTCGAGATCGAGGTGCAGAAAACCCGCAGTGGTGGTCTCGAGCCACATCGACAACACCCGCCGGGCCTCAGCCGTCGTGCAGGCGTCCAGCTCGCCCGCAATCGTCACGATGTCACAACGGAGATCAGTCGCGAACGTCGTCCAGCGACAGATGGTGAACGGAACCTCGAGAGGGAGATCACAAAGTACAACCGGCTCGTTTGAAGGATGTGGGCGATGAACAGTCATGCTTTTCCCGTCGGGTTGTCCGAATCGGGCCGCCGGGTTCACGAGCGACTGGTTCCCTGCCTGGTTTCCGGAGGCTCGGGAGCAGCGAACCGTAGCCGAAGGTTGAACGAGCAAGCCAAATCCGCCGATTGGATTCACCTCGGGTATCATTTGATCCAACGAATGCCTCAGGTTCCGTGATTTGAATCTCAGTCCCCAGTCCCGGAGCGCCTGGTACGCCCAACCTGACAACAGGTCCTGCGTTCTCGGCATTCGATGAAGCAGAACAGCCCCTCATTCCAATCACTCAACCGGAACTGGTCAGTGCGATGTCCGACTCGCCCACATTGTTCGACGTACATCGACGTTTCACCGCGACCATGGCCACAAGCTTCGACATCAACGACGTACTCCACGAATTGTGTGATCAAGCCGTGAGCATCCTCGGCGCCAGCGGCGCCGGCGTGTGCCTCGGCAACGAAGAGGGCGTCGTTCGTTTCGTCACGGCGACCAGCGAGCAATCGGTTGTCATGGAACATGCGCAGGAAGAGTTCCAAGAGGGCCCGTGCCTGCTCGCTTACCAAACCGGCGAAACGGTGGCGATCTCGCGGATCGATGAGCTCGCCAAGTGGCCTGACTACCGGGCCGCTGCGGAGTCAACCGACCTGATCTCGGTGGTCGGAATTCCGATGGCGCTGGGTGAGCGTTCGGTTGGGGCCCTCAATGTCTATGACGCCCACGAGCGACAGTGGTCCGGTGATGACCTCGACGCAGCCGGTCTGCTGGCCGACATGGCGACGGCGTATCTCCTTCGGGCTGGCGAATTGGCCGAATCCCGGCAACTCGCCGAACAGCTTCAACACGCCCTCGACAGCCGGGTCATCATCGAACAGGCCAAAGGCATGCTTGCCCGCGATCATCGGATCTCGGTGGACGAAGCGTTCGCGCTCCTTCGTCAACACTCCCGCAACACCAAGGTCGGCCTGCGAGTCATCGCCCACGCCATCGTCGAACTCAACCTGCAGATCTCGACACCGCAGCTCGACTGAGTGATCGGCGGTGGTTCTGCCTCGTCTCAGGGTCGATTCCGGGCCCCATCGTCTTGCAGAACCGGCAGATGCCGATCCGTCAGTCATCGGGACGGTTGATCGAAATCGTGCGTTGCAGGGGGGTGGCCGACGCGAACACGTCGCGGTAGGGGCTGAGCTGGTCGGCCTGGTCGATCACAGCCTGCACGGCCGCCGCCTCGGCCGAACTCTCGATCACGACGTGATAGCGAACAGCGCGATATCCGGGCTGGGCCGCCGACGACCTCGACAGCATGCCTGCCAACTCCGAGTCGGCCTCGATCTCCACCCGGACCGAGGTCAGTTCGACGTTCAGGCGTGCGGCCGCGAGTTGGTACCCCATGGCCAGACAGCTACCAAGAGCTGCTCGCCCGTAGACGCCCGGCGTTGGTGCCGAACCAGTGCCCCCGATGGACTCGGACAAGTCGGCCTCGAGTCGCCACGAGCCCTCCTCGATCGAGCAACGTAGGCCAGCGTCCATTGTGACGATCGACCGGTCGGTGCTGACCCCGAACTGCGGGTTCCGTTCCACCGCCGAATCAAGCCGCTTCAGCGCCGTCCGGATGACCTGTCGGGAATCGTCCCGGGTTTCTGCCTTGCGTTGTTCAGTCACGGCTTCTGCGCAATCACGAACTGGTGGTCGTTCCGGAATCGGTAGACGCCGTGGGCGTCGAGACACGAGGCCAGGGCGGTGAGAACCTCGTGCCTGATCTGGTCGACGTCGCCATTGCGAAGCGCGGGTACGGCCGGCCCGAGGCTGGAGAGTGCCCGCCATGCGATCCCCTCGTCAGGCCACTCGATCACCGAAATGCGTTCACCTCGCTCGAGCACCTCGAATCCGCTCGCTTCGAGCATGTCCTCGGCAGTGCCGACCCTGGCGATGTTGTTGAGTCGCACCATCGACCCGAAGTGCTGCTGGGGAGCATTCCTGGCAAAGGACTTGAAGACGCTTCGAAGGTCGTTCGGTTGGCCGTCGCCCCAGAAACTGATGCCGATCTTGCCGCCTGGTCGGAGTACTCGGAAGGCCTCGATGAGTGCCGCCTCGCAGCCACCCCAAATGCCATTGATGGAAACGGCGGCGTCGAATGTCTCGTCGGGCCACGGCAGTTCGAACATCGATCCCAGCCGGAGGTCAGCGTCAGGAGTGCGGGCCTGTGCAACCTTCATGAGTTCCGCCGCCGCATCGATTCCGGCAACCGAGCTGCCCATGCCGTCGGCCAATCGAACGGCCAATCCGGATCCGCAGGCGATGTCGAGCAACGAACGGCCGGGTCCAACATCCACCCGTCCGAACAGGGCGAGGATCACGTCGAGTGCGTAATGCTCGTAGAAGCAGGCCCATTCGGTGGCGGCGTGACCCCACGCCTCACCGGCTTCCTGCCAGTCATGGGCCGGGACGTCGTCAGCCGGTAGTTCGTTCGTTTCGCTTTCGGTCGTCGTTGTCATGGCACCATCGTCGGTTCGAAGTCTCCTGAAGTCATGAAGACGAGGTGGAGATCAGTTGGTGAACGTGATTCAGAACTTCCTCAACCGATCTTCAAGACTCTTTCGACGCTCGGCCCGAAACTGGGAACCGTTGCAGCATCGCAACCAGCCCACAGCGGCGCCGAACAAGGAGAGCCATACCGATGACGAACACCCAAACACCCGCAGTCGACAACGGCGTGAACATCGAGGCGCTACTCGGCGCCCGTCAGCACCTGACGGATGCTCCCGAGCTCGCCAAGTTTCAATGGAGGGCAACCTCCGAATGGGTGAAGGGAACCCATAGCCGTACGACGTTCACCGACTTCTCCGGTCTGACCCAAGAACACTCCCATCGTCAGACTTACACCATTGATGCCGACCATCCCGAGATCTTCGCTTCGGAGGACAACGGGGTCACGCCGACCGAGGTGGCACTCGCTGCTCTGGCATCCTGCCTGACGGCGGGTGTTGCCACGGTGGCATCCAACCGCAACATCCAGTTGCGCTCCGTCAAGGCCACCATCCAAGGAACCATGGATCTCCAAGGCATGCTCGGTATCGACGGTGACATCCGCAATGGCTTCAGCGGAATCGACGTCGCCTACACGATCGATGCCGACGCCTCCGAGGCCGACATCGAAGCGCTTGTCGCCCAGTCGCAGAAGCGGTCCCCGGTCTTCGACATCATCTCGAATCCGACCCGTGTCACCGTCGGTATGGCCTGAGAGCGGAAGCGAAAGGAGGAGCCCATCTCATGCGAGTACCCGTGGTGGTCATCGGCGGAGGTCAAGCGGGACTGGCGATGAGCCACTGCTTGTCAGGCCGGTCCATCGATCACATCGTGCTCGAGCGTGGCGCCGTGGCAAATTCCTGGCGAAGCGAGCGGTGGGACTCGCTTCGCCTCCTCACTCCGAACTGGATGAGCCGACTCCCCGGCTTCGAATACCGAGGAGATGATCCTGACGGGTTCATGACCAAAAACGAAGTCATCGACTTCCTCGAGGAGTATCGGCAATCGATCACTGCGCCCGTCTTGATCAACACCACGGTCGAGAGCGTCCAGGCGACAGCCAACGGGTTCGAGGTGACAACCAATCAAGGACACTGGGCCTGTTCCTGCGTCGTGGTTGCCACGGGTTCATCGAGCGAACCGAGGGTGCCCGAAGTCGCCAGCCAACTGCCCTCGGGAATCCAACAGCTCAATGCCCTCCAGTATCGAAACCCCGAACAACTCGATTCGGGCGAGGTCTTGGTGGTCGGAGCATCAGCTTCAGGGGCGCAAATAGCCGACGAGTTGCACCGCAGTGGTCGACCGGTCACGTTGGCCGTCGGCGACCATGTCCGGTTGCCACGCCAATATCGGGGCCGGGACATTCACTGGTGGATGGATGCCATCGGCCAGCTCGACGAACGGTACGACGAAGTGGACGATCTCACGAGAGCTCGACGTCTTCCGTCCCTACAACTCATCGGGACTCCCGAACGTCGGACACTCGATCTCAATGCTCTCATCTCGGCCGGCGTTGGCATCGTGGGAAAGTTCATGAACATCGCCGGCACAAATGCGCAGTTCTCCGGATCACCGGCGCATCTCATTGCCAGCGCCGATCTGAAGCAAAATCGCCTGCTGGATCGAATCGACGAGTTCGCGCTCGAGCTCGGTATCGAGGACCAGCTTCCGCGAGCGACGAGACCGGCACGAACCCGGCTCGGAGCAATACCGTCCGAAATGCCTGTCGATCGGTTCGCCACCGTGGTGTGGGCCACGGGCTATCGGCCCAGCTACTCGTGGCTCGATCCTGCGGCTTTCGATCATCGCGGTCAGCTCGCTCACGACGGCGGAGTTGGCGATCTCCCGGGCCTGTACCTGCTGGGACAACCCTTCATGCGGCGACGGAAGTCGAGCTTCATCGACGGCGTCGGACCGGACGCGATCGAGCTCACGGCGTCGCTCTGCAGCCATCTCGACCGACTCGCCGGTTCAAGGGCCAGCGGATCTAGGTTGGAGATGGGCGTCCGAGGAGGGCGCTCCTCGTTCGGTTGACCACGTCGGCCACGGGGGACGAGGCGCCGATCATTCGTTCATGCGTCGCCTGCTCATCGCCGAGCTGAACCGTGAGCGAGTCTCGAGTTGCGAAGGCCAGATCTCGCAGCGTGACCATCACCGGCGGACAACCCATGGTGGAGTGAGCCTCGATGGCGCCCACCGCCTGAGCCGCCAGTTCGGGCTGTCCGATGCGGTCGAGTGCAATGACGCAGCGCGAAAGGGTGGTCCACTGATGTGACCACTCACCGGCACGGAACCACATCTCGACCAGTTCGGCCAGACCCTTGCATGCCTCGTCGATGTCGCCCCGGTGAATGAGAAGCCCGTAGGCCTCCGTGCGGGCGAATCCGCTCATCCACCGGTTGCCCGCCGAGCGGGCGAGGCGGTCGGCATTGCCGAATGCGTCGAGCGCTGCATTGTCGTCGTGCTCGGTCGCAAACCCCTGCGCCACCCAGGCCGACGCCAAGTCGGTGGGATTACCGGTGCGCCGAGCCGCCTCGCGCACCACCTCGACTCGCTGATTGGCTTCATCGAAATCGCCGATCGAACTGTCGGCGACCGAACCCATGTAGAAGGCGTGGGCGATCCGGGATTGATCACCCGACTCGAGCGCGAGCTCGATCATTCGAGTTCCCTCGACAAGGCCGGCCTCGATTTCTCCGGCGGTGTACCGAACGTTTCCGAGTACTCGTTCGACCAGCCCCGAGGGCACCTCCCCCGCTGCTTCCTCGGCCGTGCGAGCACGTCGAGCGACCGACAGCGCTTGATCGAACTCACCCCGGACCCAAGCTCCATAGGAGCGGATCGCCGTGATGATCGGGGCAACTGGTCGGCCTGCCTCCTCGGCGAGGGCACTCGTGGCATCAGCCCAGGCGAAGACCTCATATCGCAAGGTGCGCATGGCGTACTCACGGACCGACCCGATCAGCTCGAAGGCCGTATCGAAGTCGCCGATCTGCGCCGCGAAGCGCTGCGCCGAACGCAAATCGGAGAAGGACGCGTCGGCTCGGGTGACGGCACGGCGCTCATCGGGAGTGTGCTGCTCGACGCCCACCTCTCGGGCCACCGAGACGAAATAGTCGGCATGTGACGAGAGCAACGCCACCCGCTCGATTTCACCGAGTTTGTTGCGTCCGTATTCTCGGAGGGTTTCGAGGAGTTCATAACGGGTCCCGCCGTCTGCGGGTCGTCGGACGGCCAGCATGGACCGCTCGGTGAGGCGGGTGAGATGATCGAGAACGTAGGAGTCCTCGCACAGGGCCTCGGCGTCGGCGAGGTCGAACTGCCCGGCGAACACAGCCAAGGTCTCGAAAACCCGTTGCTCATGGTCAGCGAGGAGGTCATAGGACCAGCTGATCGCATCGTGGAGTGTTTGATGTCGAGGATCAGAACCGCGCCGAACGGCTTTGAGGAGGCGAAACCGTTCATCGAGCCTTCGGGCAATCTCCTCGACATCGATGGAGCGGGCACGAGATGCGGCTAGTTCGATGGCGAGTGGAATCCCATCGAGCCGTCGGCAGATCTCGACCACCGCCGCGGCGTTGGTCTCGGCGATCTCGAAGGCCGGATCAGCGGCTCTTGCCCGCTCGATGAAGAGGGCGATGGCAGGAACCGTCGCCAGTTCAGCCGGCGTGAGCGACGCGCCGTCGACGGTGGGGAGCGGCTCGACCTTCCAGACGTGCTCTCCGGCGATGGCAAGCGGTTCACGGCTCGTGGCCAGAATCGAGATACGTGGTGCGGCCCGCATGATTCGACTGACCAACGACGCAACCGGCTCGATGAGGTGTTCGCAGTTGTCGAGAAGCAGAAGGCTGTGCCGCGGACGGAGCGTCTCGATGATGGAGTCATCGATCGAGGTTTGCTGGCGTGTGTTGACATCGAGGGTCGTCGCGAATGCCTCGAACGTGCTTTCCTCGTCGACGACGGCAACCAACTCGACCACTTGCACACCATCGCCGTAGTCGAGTTCGAGCATGCGGGCGAGTTCGTAGGCGACCGAGGTTTTCCCGACCCCGCCC
>JBBKXQ010000168.1:0-47528 GCA_037969565.1 Acidimicrobiales bacterium
GTGGCCGAGAGTCCGGTGCCTTCAGTCGTAAGGAGTGTGGCGGCACCGCACGTGATGGGTGAGCCGCTGTCGGAGGCGCTGTAGGCGACGCTGACGTCGGACTTGTTCCACCCGGCTGCATTCGCTGCCGGTGTGGCGGTTGCGGTCACGACAGGGTTGGTCTTGTCGATCTTGAAAGAACGCGTCTCGGTCTTCGAGTTGCCCGCCTTGTCGACGCAGGTGGAGCTGACCGACACGTTGGTTCCCTCGCCGGTCGTCGTCGATGAGAGAGGGCAGTTGGTCGCTGTGGCGTCGAAGCCGCCAGCGTCGGTCCAGCCCCAAGTGACGGTGACGTCAGTCTTGTTCCAACCGGCACCGTTGGCCGTAGGGCTAGCCTCGGGGTTTGCCGCGGGTGCCGTCGTGTCGGCTGGCGTGCAGTTTTTGACGGTCCAGTTGATCGTCAGAGTCGTGGATCGGCTGATCGACGAACCGTTTTCGATTATGCCGTTGGCCGTATACGCGACAGTGGCAGTTCGCGGTCCAGCGGCACCCGATGCGGCTGCGGTGATCTGTGAGGTCGCAGTGTCCTCGGTTACTGTCCCCGTGGGTACTGTCCCCGTGCCCGAACCGCTCCAGTTGCCTGGCGTGGTGATTCCGCCGTCTGTGAAGCTCGTCGAGATGCTCGAACCGTTTGGACCACCTGGTGCTGCCGCCGTGACTGCCGCGGTCGTGGTCGCTTTGAAAATATTCGGGCTGCCGTTGGTTGTTCTCACGATGGCTAGCAATGCAGTTCCCGACGCCGAACTGCCCGAACAGATTTCGCCGAGGTTCAATGAACTCGATATGACGGGAGCCATTCCGTCGCCGTCGACGATGAGTTCGTCGGCCGAGGCCAGGGCTCCGGTGATGAGCACCAAAGCCATGGCCATGGGTGCCACGGCGCTGATGCGCCGGCGGGGCTTGCCCTTGAGCTTGGAGGCCCCGAGAGCCCGATTGAAGAACGACATTGTTGATTCCCACCTGAAGTACCCCGTGGTGTCCCCCTCTGGAACATCCTCCGGGCCGCCACGCAACGTGACGAGGGTGAGTTGTAGTGATCAGACGGCATCCCCCGAAATACCGGCGAGGCGGTAAAGGTTCTACCGGGTTCAGGGATATGGGTCTACCGGGTCCTGGTAGACCGAGAAATCGCTGGGTAGCGCTACCCAGCGTTCGGTCGACGACCACGTTCCGTGACCGAAATCGTCACCCGACGGCGGCGATCGCCGGGCGCTCCCGCTTCGCCGAGGACGCCTTCTCGATCACCATGTCGACCAGTCCATAGGCCACCGCATCGGCCCCACGCACGATGTAATCCCGTTCGATATCGGCCGAAATTCGTTCGATCGGCTGACCGCAATGTTCGGCTAAGAGCTCCTCGATGCGGCGTCGGGCGTGCAGCATCTCAGCCGCCTGGATCTGTAGATCGGACGATTGTCCGCCCGCCTCGCCGTGCGGTTGATGGATGAGCACTCGAGCGTTCGGCAGGGCCAGTCGCTTGCCGGGTGCTCCGGCCGCCAGTAGAACGGCGGCCCAGCTCGCAGCCTGGCCCACACAGATCGTCGACACATCCGGCTCGACGTATTGCATCGTGTCGTAGATGCCGAATCCGGCGGTGACCGAGCCACCCGGCGAGTTGATGTAGAGCTGGATGTCGCGCTCGGGGTCCTCGGCGGCCAAGTGAAGCAGCTGGCCGATGACGATGTTGGCGCTGGCATCGTCGATTTGGGTCCCCAGGAAAACTACCCGGTCAGCCAACAGGCGGGAGTACAAGTCGAAGGCCCGCTCGCCCCGACTCGTCTGCTCCAACACGGTTGGTACGAGATATCCACTCACGAGTCCACCTTCCATACTGCAACTTGGAAGTTGCAGTATGGAGGAGAACCGTCGCAGGCGCAACTCAGCTCTTGCAGGTTGGGGGGTGTTGCTCAGGCCGATGCGATGGCGTCGAGCACGTTGAGCCTGGACGCTCGGCGGGCTGGGAAATAGGCGGCGATGATCCCGAGAACTGCACCGAGCACGATGTAGATCACGAGGCTGACCCAAGGGATCGTGGTGCTCGTGATGAAATCGCCTGGAATGGCCTTGATGCCGGCAAACGACAGCAGCACTCCCATACCGATTCCCAGCAACGATCCGAACACGGTCACGATCACCGCTTCCCAACGGATCGATGTCCGGAGCTGGCGCCGCGTCATGCCGACGGCTCGGAGCAGGCCGATCTCGTGTGTTCGTTCGATCACCGACAACGCCATCGTGTTCACGATGCCGAAGAATGCGATCACCAAACACAAACCCAGCAGGCCATAGATGACATACAGAATGGAATTGACCTGACCCTCGACCGATTCCTGGAATTCGGTGTTGTCGAGCACGGTGAGCTGAGGGAAGCCGCCGGTGACCTGCTCGACGGCCGAGCGGGCCGCCTCGTTCTCGACACCATCGGCGTAGGCGACACCCACGAAGTCGACGTTGTCGACATTGATGTGTTGCCGCGTGAGGGCCCGATCCATGATCCATTGACCCTCGATGAACGAGTTGCTCTCGTACAGACCTTTCAGGGTGAGCGTGGTCTGCGCACCGTCCTCGAACTCGACGGCGACCTCATCGCCCACCGACAACCCCAGATCCGCGGCGTCGTCGACGAGCAGGGCAACCCCGTCCTCGCCGACATCGCTCGTTCCCTCCGCGAGGTCGATGTTGATGATGGCCGAGCCGACGGCGGTGTCGAACGATGTGACCCCGTCGATCGAGCCGTTGACGCTGGCCCGCATCTCGATGAAGCCGGCGGCCTCACCAACCTCGGGCAGCGTCTGCAGTTCATCGACCAGGACACTCGAGAACGGCAGGCCTTGGCTTTCGTCGAAGATGAAGAGGTCGGCCGCCACCGCATCGGCCACGAGGTCTTGGAATGTCGACTTGATCGATGAGGCCAGGACCGACACACCGGTGATGAGTGCGAGCCCGATCATCAGCGAGGTGGCGGTGGCCGCCGTTCGCTGTGGATTCCGGCTGGCGTTGTCGCGAGCCAGCCGCCCCATGGTCCCTTTCAGGGATTGGACCGGGCGGCCGATGGCCGACGCTGCGACACCGGCGAAGAGCGCACTCAACATCGAGACGCCGACGAAGGTGAGAACCGAGCCGAGCCCGAGGAAGGTGAGCACGCTCGTGGTCGTGCCACCGGCGCCGGTGAAACCCAGGGCCAAAAGGACGAGACCGGGGATGAGCACGACACTTCCGGCGATGATCCGAAACCGAACGCTGCGCGTCTTTCGGTCTCCGTCTCGTAGTGCTTCGAGCGGGGAAATAGATGAAGCCCGAATGGCCGGCACGAGTGCCGACAGCACCGTGACCAACGTGCCGACGATGAAGACGACCACGATCGTGCGAGCCCGCAGTTCGAGTGGTCCGTCGGGGAAGGCTCCGCCGCCCAGGCTGAACAGCCATTTGAGCAACGAAGCGACGCCGAGCCCGGCGAACAACCCAACCAGTGACGCGAAGAGCCCGATCACCACCGATTCGCCCAGAACCATCCAGCGGACTTGAGCCGCCGAGGCACCGATGGCCCGGAGCAAGCCCAACTGCTTGGTTCGCTGACTCACCAGAATCGCGAACGTGTTGTAGATGATGAAGATGCTCACAAACAGTGTGACAAGAGCGAAACCGAGAAGGATGTTTCCGAAAATGCTGATGAAGGAACCGAAGTCGGCTTGGGTTTCGGCGACGGTGACCTCGGACGGAACTACTTCGATGCCGGCGGGAAGAACCGCAGACACGTTGCTCACGAGTTCGTCGGTGGAAACGCCCTCAGTGGCGGCAAGCACGATCGAGTCGAGCTGTCCCTGGGCATTCAGGAGTCGCTGGGCCGTCGGAAGGTCGAAAACAATGAAGTAGGCGCCGGGAGTCGGGAACTCGATCAGTCCGCTGATCTCGAACGCCTCGAGTCGACCGGTCGGGTTCACGACCTCGACCGAATCACCGACCTGGAATCCGCCCTGCTCGGCCTGGGCCGAATCGATGGCCATCTGTTGACCGACGGGAGCAACACCGTCGACGAGTGTGAAGGGGGAGAGCTGGCTTTCTCCGGCCCAGGAAAAGACGAGCACCGGTGGCCCTTGAGGACGAACCACCTCGCCTGCGGCGTCGGTTGTGTAGACCTGTTCGAACCCGCCGATGCCACCTTCGAATTCACCGACAGCGTCGACCGAAGACACCGCAGCCAGCACGGATTCGTCGAAGCGGAGCTGGTTGTCGCCCGTCGAGAATTCGGGCTCGATGGCTCGCACGCTGGCGTCGCTGCCGGCCGCGATGTCCTGGCTGAGTTTGTCGAAAACGGTGCGGAGACTGTCGGCCAAGACGAAAGATCCGGATACGAATCCGACCCCGAGCACGATCGAGAGAACGGTGAGAAGGAGCCGACCCTTGCTGGCGGCAATGTTTCGGAGGGTGAGTTTCAACATCGTGGCCTCAGTCGCCCAGGTGCTTCAGCTTGTCGAAGACCGAATCGGGAGTGGGCTCCATCATCTCGTCGACGATGTTTCCGTCGGTCAGAAAGAGGACTCGATCGGAGTAGCTCGCCGTCACGGGGTCGTGGGTGACCATCACGATCGTCTGGCCCAGTTCGCTGACGGCGCGACGCATGAAGTCGAGGATCTCGGCACCCGTGCGAGTGTCGAGATTTCCCGTGGGTTCGTCGCCGAAGATGATTTCGGGCTTGGTGGCAAGCGCTCGAGCCACGGCAACGCGCTGTTGCTGACCGCCCGACAACTCGTTCGGACGGTGATTGACGCGATCAGCGAGCCCGGTGGTCTTGATGACTTCGTCGATCCAGTCCTGATCGCCCTCGGACCCGGCGAGATCGAGCGGCAGTGTGATGTTCTCGCGGGCCGTCAAGGTCGGGATGAGATTGAAAGCCTGAAAGATGAACCCCAACTTCTCGCGTCGGAGCAGCGTGAGTTTCTTGTCATTGAGGGTCGACAGCGCCACATCACCGATGTAGGTCTCGCCGGATGTCAGTCGGTCGAGTCCGGCCATGCACTGCATCAGGGTGCTCTTGCCGGAGCCCGAGGGCCCCATGATGGCGGTGAACTGCCCCTTCACGAAGCCAACGCTCACCGCTCGAAGCGCATGGACCTCGGTGTCTCCCGATCCGTAGATCTTCGTGGCCGACTCGGTTCGGGCCGCGAGTGTCGTCGTTCTTTCCTGCAGCGTCATGCTGATTCCTTCCGTCGCTGATGGAACGTTATGGGATGGTTGGCCTCGTCACGTCCTCTATCGCTGTTGACGGTTGTCACACCAGCGCTCTGCGTTGAGCCAACCGGAGTGCTCCGAACTTGCGAGGCGGGCTGCCCCGAGGGCTCGCATCGGAAACGACCGGCCAGTGACATCGTCGACTCGGCGTCCAATTAGGCTGCCCTGATGGCTACTCCTGCTGCAGAAGCGCCCACGATGCAACAACCGCGTTGGCTCGCCACCACGATCGGTCTCCTGTTCGCCGCTCTCGTGCTCAGCGCCGCCGGTCTCGCCACGGTCGTGTCCTACGACAACAACCCGGCCGAGGCCGTTCATGCTGAGGACGGTGGGACTGATGCCGACCATTCCGAGGACGGCGGGACTGACGCCGACCATTCCGAGGACGAAGGCTGAAACCTCGTCAGTTGCTGACGAGTGCTCGGCGCTTGGGCCGCTTGTTCGGAAGGCCGCTCGATTCGGACTCGACCGTGGGCTCCGAACCGGATGTCTCGGCCGGCCGGTGACGAGTCGCATGGGCCAACACGATCATTCCCAAGATTCCAGCTACCGCTGAGCCGCCGAGAATTCCGATCTTGGCTTGTGTTTGCTGAGCCGCTCCATCGAGTGCAAGTCCCGTCACGAACAACGCAACGGTGAATCCGACACCGGCGATCGTGGCGAGGGCGGCGACGTGATTCATTCGCATCCCGGCAGGCAACGAGGCAATTCCGAGCTTCGTCCCGACCCACGTGAACAACGTGATGCCGACGGCCTTGCCCACAATCAGGCCCACGGCCACTCCCCACGTGACGCGGGAGCCGATCGAATCACCGAGCACGCCACCGCCGAGCGGTACCCCTGCATTGGCCAGGGCGAAGATCGGAACGATGGCGAAGCTGCTCAGAGGGTGGAGCGCCATCTCGAGTCGTTCGGCCACCGAGTGAGCTTCGCGCATGTGGAAGGCGGCGAAGTTGACGTCGACGGCCATGATCTCGTCGTCCTTGCGTCGCAGCCATTCCACCCATTTGCGGGCCTGTTCCCGGGTTTGAATCGGTTTGGCCGGGGTGATGAAGCCCAAGAGGACTCCGGCCACGGTCGCATGGATCCCCGACTGCAGCATCGCCACCCAGAGCAGGGTGCCGATGACGACGTAGAACGGGATGTACCAGACACGGAGAACTCGAGCGGCGATCGTGGCGGCGAGGAGTACACCGGCAATGGCCAGCCAGCCCCAAGCGATCGATTCGGTGTACACGATGGCGATCACGGCGATCGCTCCCAGATCGTCGACGATTGCCAGCGAGAGCAGGAAGATCAGCAGTTTCCGGTCGACCCGTTTGCCGAGTAGGGAAACCAGGCCGACGGCGAACGCAATGTCGGTGGCCATGGGGATGCCCCAGCCATTGCCGGCATCGGTGCCTCGGGTGAAGGCCACGTAGATCAGGGCGGGCAAGACCATCCCGCCGAGTGCGGCAATTGCCGGCAGGGCCGCCGCTTTCGCCGTTCGCAGTTGGCCCGTCACGAGTTCACGCTTGATCTCGAGTCCGACCACGAAGAAGAAGATGGCCATCAGTCCGTCGTTGACCATGGCCTGAAGGTCCAGGTGGTGGCCGTTTCCGAGCTCGAACGAACCGATCTTGAGCTCGACGGGCGTGTGCCAGAGCGTGTCGTAGCTGTCGGCGAACGCCGAGTTGGCCCACACAAGAGCGGCGACCGTTGCCACCAGCATCAAGATGCCACTACTCGCCTCGATCCGAAGAAAGCGTTGTACGGGTCGGGCAACGAACTTTGCGAGCGGGGTGGTACTCCCGACGAACGTGAAGTCGGGCGCAGGAGGATGGTTCATGTCGAGGTGTTCTCCGGGAGACGAGATCGAACCGCTCGGCGTGACGGTTGATCGCTGTTGACCCGAAGCATCGGGTTGTCGACGAGGCGTATGAGGTCAACGTTCGCCAAGCAGCACAACGACCAACTAGCGGATCCACACCGCCGCGTTCGCGGGCAGAGCATTCGCCGGGAGCGCATCGTCGACGGGTTCGCTCGACACGAGCACCTCTCGATCAGCGGGAAGCGGCATCGGGACTCCGGAGAAGTTGATCCAACACTCGGTCCCTGACCCGCGCCGGAATCCGATCGCACCTTTCGGTGCCTTCAACCACTCGATGTCGGAGTCGTTGGCGAAATGTTCTGTTCGCAGGCGAAGGAGAGTGCGGTAGAACTCGAGAGTCGAGCCCTTCACGCCGACTTGTGCTTCCACCGACAGACCGGCGAACTCAGCCGGCTGCGGCAACCAGCCGTCCCCATCGCTGAATCCGAACGACGGCCCGGACGTCGACCAGGGCAACGGAACCCGGCAGCCGTCTCGGCCTTTGCGGGTGCGGCCCGATTGTTCCCAAACGGGATCGTCGAGAACCTCGAACGGTAGATCCCACACCTCGGGCAGCCCGAGTTCCTCACCTTGATAGAGGTACGCCGATCCAGGGAGGGCCAGCATGAACATCACGGCGGCCCGGGCCCGGGCGTCACCGAGTTCGGTGTCGAGCACCTCGTGTGGACCGTCGAGGAGCCAGTTGCGCCATTCGGTGCCCTTGGGTAGTCCGTAGCGGGTGGGGTGGCGCATCACGTCGTGGTTCGAGAGCACCCATGTCTGAGCAGCGCCGATGGCGCTCGCCGATTCGATGGCGGTGGCAACCAGCGGCTGGATCTCGTCGGCGTCGAATTCCGCCGAGAGGAAATCGAAGTTGAAGCTCTGGTGGTACTCGTCGGGCCGCAAGTAGAGCGGCAGGCGTTCAGAATCCACCCAGGCCTCGGCAACCATCATGCGGTCGTCGTATTCGTTCAGCACCGAGCGCCATTCCCGCACGATCGGATGGATGCCGTCGCGATCCCAATGAGGATGGTCGGCGGACTTGGCGTTGGACAGAATCTCGTTCTGGCCGGCGTCGTTCGGATAGGACATGTCTTTGACAAGACCGTGGGCCACGTCCACTCGGAACCCGTCGGCTCCACGATCGAGCCAGAAACGAAGGATTGACAGGAACTCGTTCCGGACCTCGGGATTCTCCCAGTTCAGGTCGGGTTGCGTGTGGTCGAAGATGTGGAGGTACCACTCGCCATCGGCGAGTCGTGACCAGGCCGGGCCGCCGAAAACACTGACCCAGTTCGTTGGTGGTTGGGAGCCGTCTGCACCGTTGCCCGGCCGGATGTGGTAGCGATTGCGGGCGGCCGACCCCGGGGGAGCGGCCAGCGCTTCCTGGAACCACACGTGTTCGGAGGAGGTGTGGTTGGGGACGAGGTCGGCCACGATCTTGATTCCGTGGTCGTGAGCCTCCTGGATCAACGCTTCGGCATCGTCGATCGTCCCGTAACGAGGCTCGATGGCGCGGTAGTCGGCCACGTCGTATCCGCCGTCATGAAGGGGCGACTTGTACCAGGGGTTGATCCAGATCGCGTCGACCCCGAGATCACGTAGGTACGGAAGGCGAGAGCGGAGTCCGTTGATGTCGCCGGTTCCGTCGCCGTTGGAATCGGCAAACGAACGGATGTAGACCTGATAGACGACCCCGGTCTGCCACCATGGCAGGCCGGTTGTCACGGTCTCGGTTGTCACGGTCTCGGTTGTCTCGGTCTCGGTTGTCTCGGTCTCGGCTGTCTCGGTCTCGGCTGTCCCCGGATTCATCGCCGGAACGCTATCGGCGGCACACTTGGCCCGGCGATCGGCAGTCGGTGGTCGGTCCGGTTGGACAGGAGGTGGTCGAGTGCCCGAAGGAGACACGATCTGGCGCACGGCGGCCCGGCTGAAACCGGCGCTCGTCGGCAAGACGCTCGCTCGGTTCGAAGCGGCGAGGTCAGCGGTTCCCGGTCCACAGCCCGGCACGCTGATCGAGAGTGTCGAGGCCAGAGGAAAATATCTCCTCGTCGGGTTCGCCGACGGCACCACACTCGAAACGCACATGAAGATGACCGGAAGCTGGCATCTCTACCGAACCGGAGAGCGTTGGCGGCGTTCTCCCCATGCTGCTCGCGCCCTCATCGAGACCACCGAAGGTTGGATCGCTGTCTGTTTCTCGGCGCCGGTGGTGGAGCTGACCACGCGACGAGGCGGACCCGATCATCTCGGGCCCGACCTCACGGCTCCAGCCCCCGACCTCGCTGAGGCGACGAAGCGTTTCGCGCTCGCTCCGAGGGGAACGCCCATCTCGGTTGCCCTTCTCGACCAGCGAATCTGTTGCGGTGTCGGAAACGTGTACAAGAGTGAGATTCTCCACGCCCTCGAGCTGAGCCCGCTCACGCCGGTGGAGGCCGTCGACGAAGCGACTCGGCTCGCGTTGGTCACCCTGGCCCACGAGCTGCTGCGGGCGAATCTCGGAAGCGGACCGAGAGTGACCGTTCCCAACGTCGCCACCGGGCTGGCCGTCTACCGTCAGGCTGGCTCCGTATGCCACCGCTGCGGGAACACCATCGAGCGGATCGTGCAAGGCGAACACGTGAGAAGCACCTATTGGTGCCCTGGTTGCCAGATTCAGCCGGGGGCCGAAGCTTTCTACCAGGATCAGCCGGGGGTCTTCTAGACTCAGCCGGTCATGCGTTGTTCATCGTGCGGAACCGAGGTCGATCCCGGCGCTCGTTTTTGTTCGAGTTGCGGCACGCTCCAGTCGTCGGGCGATGAAGAACGCCGGGTCGTCTCGGTTCTGTTTGCGGACATCGTCGGGTTCACCGCGCTGGCCGAGGCCCTCGATCCCGAAGACGTCAAGCACCTGGTTGATCGTTGTTTCGAGCGGTTGGCCAACGACATCGTGTCGTTCGGTGGCATCGTCGACAAGATCCTCGGAGATGGAATCGTCGCCTTGTTCGGGGCTCCCGTCGCCCATGAAGACGACGCAGAACGAGCGGTTCGAGCCGGTTTACGTATGCAACAGACGATGTCTGCGCTCGCAGCCGAGATCGACAGCCCCATGCTGATGCGGGTCGGTATCAACACGGGCGAAGTGTTGGTGGGAATGTCCAGCGCCGGCGGCGACTACACCGCAATGGGCGACGTGATGAACACGGCAGCTCGGCTCGAAGAGTTGGCTGAGCCGGGTCGGGTCCTGGTCGGTGCGTCGACGAGAGCGGCCACCGAAGACTCCATCTCCTATCGGTATCTCGGCTTTCAGGAAGCCCGGGGCAGGGCCGAAACCGTCGAGGTCTGGGTTGCGCTGAGTCCGATTCGATCACCGGGGGCCCGCCGAAAGCGAAACACCACATTCGCCGGTCGCGAGCGAGAACTCGAGTTGATCGAGGCGCAAGCGCGTATCGCGGTCGAACTCCGTCGGGCCCAGGCCACCATGATCCTGGGCGAAGCCGGTATGGGGAAGTCGCGTGTGGCTCAGGAAGCAGCCACCGGCCTGTCACAGCAGTGGAACGCCCGCGTCCTCGAGGGTCGGGCGGTTCCGTATGGTGAGGCAAACGTGTGGTGGCCGATCGCCGAGGTGTTACGGCAGGCATTCAGCTTGTCGATCGACTCATCGGCCGACGAGTGTCGAGCCGTGATTCTCGGAGTGCTCGCCGTTCATCTTCCGGCCGAACAATCGGCGAACGTCCCTCGCTACACCACTGGCCTGATGCACGCCCTCGGCTTCGACACCCCCTTGAAGGGAGGCGATCGTGAGCGCAATCGGGCCGAGGTCACGTTGGCGCTGGTCAACGTGCTGGAGGCTGAGCTCGCTCAGCGGCCCGTCGTCCTCCTGTTCTCCGACGTCCACTGGGCGGCAGAGGCGGTGTGGGTCCTGATCCGCCACGTTTTGAACGAACTGGCCCGTATGCCACTCATCGTGCTGATGACCGCCAAGGGGTCCGAGATCCCGGCGCCGATCGCCGGCCGACACGGCTCGTTGGTTCTCCACCTGGGCCCCCTCGACT
Organism: Acidimicrobiales bacterium; assembly: GCA_037969565.1. Lineage (GTDB taxonomy): Bacteria > Actinomycetota > Acidimicrobiia > Acidimicrobiales > SZUA-35 > SZUA-35. Next base: position 11,152 of record JBBKXQ010000168.1, read on the forward strand.
CCAACGCCAGCTTGGCGCTTCTGGAAGAACTCGATTTCGACATTCCCCCCGAAGACGCGGCTCAGTTGGTCGAACGAAGTGGTGGGAACCCCTTCTTCCTCGAGGAGCTAGCCGGGCTCGTCGCGACCCGTCGAGCCGCTGGTTCGAATCCAGGGCCATCCGGGCTCGGTGGACTCACCGACCTGCCCGACACCCTTCGCGGAATCATCGCCGCTCGTCTCGACTCGCTCGATTCTCAGCAGCGCGGAATCATCGAGGCCGCCGCCGTCCTCGGGCGGACCGGACCGATCAATGGCCTGGCCATCATGGTGAAGCAGGCCAACGGCATCGAGGATGTTCGGCCCCTCCTGACGGCCCTTGTCGATTGCGAACTCTTGACCCTGCACGGTTCGCGTTACGAGTTCCGCTCCGAGATGGTTCGAGACGTCGCCTATGCGACGCTCACCAAGTCATCCCGGGCGACCAACCATCTCGGAATCGCCAGCTACCTCGAGAATTCCGAGGAAGGCCCCCCTCGGAACTCGATCGTCGCCGCCATCGCCGATCACTATCGCTTTGCGGCCCATCTCCTGGACGAAGTCCAGGCGGTTGCCGGCGTCGATCAGGCCACCGTCATCGCGAAGGCGATCTACTGGCTGGCAGAGGCGGGCGAACGGGCCCTCGATGCCGGCGCACCGGCGGACGCCGACCGGTGGTTCTCCGAAGGACTCGAACTCTGCTCGGATGCCGAAACGCAGGCCAAGTTCCTCTATGGACGGGCCCGGGCCCGCACCGAGATGCGAGACATCGCCGGTGGTAGGGCCGACCTCGATCGGCTCAGCCCGGTTGCGGCTCACGACCCCTCGCTCGCCGCTCGCTCATCGCTGATCCGAGGCGAACTCGATCGAAAAGCCGGCGATCACGACCGAGCGGCCTCCCGCCTTCGCGAAGCAGCCGATCGTCTCGAATCGCTGGGCGAATACACCGACCAAGCGTCGGCTCTTCGTTTGCTCGGCATGACCGAAATGGTTCGGGGCCAAGGCCAGCTCGCACGTCAAGCGCTCGAGGCCTCCCGTTCGGTTGCTCGGGCCCATGGTGATCACCGCTCCGAAGCATGGGCGCTCCAGGGTCTGGGCTGGCAGGCCTTCGAATCGGGGAACGTATCCGAAGCCCAATCCCTCGTGGAAGAATCGGTCGCCATCTTCACGGAATTGGATGACCGTGGAGGTCTGGCCTGGGCCCGCGGTCTGAGCGCCTGGGTTTCCTTCCACGTCGGAGACTGGGTTCGTGCCCGATCACTCATCGAGGAGGTGCTTCCGGAAACGCAGCGCCGGGGAGATCCGTGGGCCGAGGCCATGATGCTCAATCTCTCGGCCTCCCTCGAGCTCTGGTCGGGGAAGGCCGGCCTCGCCTTGGACTTGAGTCAAGAAGCGGCAGAAGTGGCAAGCGGGATCGACGACGTCCGTCTCAAACTCCAAGCCGAGGCCATTCGGGGCCGAGCCCTGGTGTCGCTTGGTCGCGTCACGGAGGGGTCCGAGTTGCTCGATCAGGCATACGCAACGGCCGACCGGCTGGACGACTCCGAATCACGCCGTTTCATCGTGGTGAGCATCACCGCCAGTGCCGCCCGCCTCGGAGAGAGCGAGCGGGCCATCCGTTGGGCGGCCCGTTTCGACGGTGGACACCAGGATCCGAACGTGCTGGGCGAGAGCGACCTCGCCGTCTCATTGGCACTGGCCCTGCTCCAACGAGGCGCCGTCGACGAGGCGGCCAGTCAACTCGCTTGGGGCGAGTCCGACAGCGGGCTCGACATGTTCGCTCAGGCCGTCGGGGCGATCGTCGCTGCGGCCCAAGGAAACCAGGCCCTGGTCGATCATCGGTCGCAGTCGGTGATGACCGGCTCGTCGACGTATCTCGACCGAGTGTTTGCGCTGCTGGCCCGGGCAGCCATGGCCTGTCAGTCCGACAATCAGCAACTCGCAACCCGCTGTATCGAGGATGCCAGACAACTTCTCGTCGACACCGACGATCGTGTCTCGCCACTCGTGATCGATCTCGGTGCCGCGGTGTGTGGATTCGGCTCACTCAACGCCGCCGAAATGAAGCTCCGAGGACTGGGGATCGACCCAGCCGGCTGGCGCCGGGCCTGGGAACTCGCAGCCAGCGCCGGCATCGTCCGGCTCTGACTGCGAGGCAATTCGTTCCGTTCGTTCCGTTCGTTCCGTTCCGATCCGCTCAGGACGGTTGCGGTGTGGTGCGGAGGTAAGGCCGGATGGTGGTGAAGCCGGCAGGGAAGAGGTCGGTTGCCTCTTCATCGCTCAGCTTCGGCGACACGATCACATCGTCGCCCTTTTTCCAGTTGACCGGTGTTGCCACCTTGTAGCCGTCGGTCAATTGCAGGGAGTCGATGACCCGCAGGATCTCGTCGAAGTTGCGACCGGTTGATGCCGGGTAGGTGAGCGTGAGTCGGACCTTGTTGGCCGGATCGATCACGAACACCGATCGCACGGTCATCGTGTCGTCGGCATTGGGATGAATCATGTCGTAGAGGTCGGCCACCTTGCGATCCGGATCACCGATGATCGGAAAGTTGACGGTGGTCTGCTGCGTGTCTTCGATGTCGCCGATCCAGCTGTCGTGGGACGCGACCGAATCGACGGAGATCGCAATGGCCTTGGTGTTGCGAGCGGCGAACTCGTCGGCCAACTTGGCTGTGGCGCCCAGTTCGGTGGTGCAGACCGGAGTGAAGTCGGCCGGGTGGGAGAACAGAACCGCCCACGAATCCTTCTTCCAGTCGTGGAAGGAGATATCGCCCTTGGTGGTGGGTGTGGTGAAGTCTGGTGCGGTGTCGCCGAGTCGAAGTGTCATGGTCTTCATTCAACCCGAAACGGCGTGCTGAAGCCACGGCGGGCCCTGCGATTTCCTCGGCGAGCCCGGACTCAGCCGGCGGAGGTGACCGCGGAGGTCGATGTATCGGTGGCGGCCGGAGCGGTGGTGGGAGGAATCGTGAGCGTCTGCCCGACCTTGATGGCATTCACGTCTTCGATCCCGTTGAAGTCGGCCAGAGCGCTGGTTGACACGCCAAATCGTTCGGCGACCTGAGACAGCGAATCACCTTGCTGGATGACGTAGCTCGGTTGGGTCACCGGCACCGGTTCGGTGACGGGAGGCGCCGTTGGCTGCGTGACGACAGGCAAGGTCGTGGCGGTGGACCCACTGGATTGACCGAGCAGATCGGCTCCTGCTTCGGGAGCCGATCGACCGCAGGCCCCCAGGCTCAGAATCAGCATGCCTGCACCGGCAAGACCGAGAATTGTGTTTTGCATCGCCATTCCATTCTTCATTCGGAACTCCGTCACGATGGGAGTATGGCCCAATCAGCCTCAGAAGCCGGGTACCTCGGGTCCAAGATTGCTCGGTTCAGCGACGCTTGGGCTTCTTCTTCCCTCGAGCATGCTTGCGAGGCCTCGCTCCATCTCGTCGTTGCTCGGCTGCGGCTCGGCTGCGGCTCTCCACCCGGCGGTCGAACTCTTCGAGTTGGGTGTCTTGGAGAGCGAGTTCGGCGTTGAGTTCGAACCAGTGGGCCAGCCGACGTTCGGTGATGGTGCCCTCGAGCCGCGCTGCCTTCACGCCACAGCCCGGTTCCTGTTCGTGGTGGCAATCGGCGAAGCGGCAAGCCGAAACGGCTTCGACGATCTCAGGGAAGGTGAGATCCATACCCGATCGAGCCTGCCAGAGTCCGATCTCTCGGATGCCGGGGGTGTCGACCACGATCCCACCTTCGGGAAGCGGGATGAGGTCACGGGTGACGGTTGTGTGGCGACCTCGCTGGTCGGTCGTCCGCACCTCGCCCGTTCGTTGGACCACGCCACTGGACAGTTCGTTGACGAGGGTGGACTTGCCGATCCCCGACAGGCCCATCAAGACGATCGTGCGGGATCCGGTGAATCGTTTGCGGACCTCGTCGACGTTGCGGCCCGACACGGTGGAGATGGCCAACGTGAGCACGCCCGGGGCGATGTTCTGGATGCTGCGCACGGCCTCGTCGTGATGGCGAACCTCGTCGGCCTTGGTGAGGAGAACCACCGGTGTGGCGCCGCTGGCCCAAGCGATCACGAGTTGGCGTTCCAGCCGATTGAGACTGATCGGTCGGTCCAAGCCGTGCATCACGAAGATGTCATCGGCATTGGCAGCCAAGACCTGGGGCTCGGGAACCCGACCGGGGGCTCGGCGGACCAGTGACGTGCGACGCGGCGCGACGCGTCCGATCGACAGCCCGTCGTCGGGGTCGTCGATCAGGCTCACGAAATCACCAGTCGACGGCGCGACACCCGTGGCCGAACGGACCGAACTGGAGGCGGCGAGAACGGCTTCACCTCCGGTGAACACGAGACAGAAACCCCGGCTCGTTCGAGCGATCCGACCAACTCCGTCGTGATCGGACTCAGCCGCCCAGGCGTCGAGCTCATCGTCCCAACCGAGCGCGCCGAGATCGGGCGTGAGCGCCGCGAGGTCGTCGGTCATCGTGAGTTCCGGATCGGGGTTGGGGTCGAGATCATCAGGTGAGAGGAGTGTTCTGCGTTTGATTCATCGGCCGGGGGGGACGGAACCCAGGTGCTCGAGTAGGAAGTCCCGCTGCAAGTGAAGCATGTTCTCGGCCACGATCTCCTGCGGCGTCATGTGGGTGACGCCGGAAAGCGGCAGAACATGATGTGACCTCCCGGCGGCGAGGAGCGCGCTCGACATTCGTAGTGTGTGGGCGGCAACCACGTTGTCATCCGCCAGCCCGTGGATCAAGAGCAGTGGACGTTGCAGTGATGCTGCCTCGGCGGTGAGATCATTGTTGGCGTAGTGGCTCGGGTAGTCGTCGGGGTGGCCAAGATATCGCTCGGTGTAGTGCGTGTCGTACAGATGCCAGGTGGTGACTGGAGCCCCGGCGATTGCGGCGTGGATGCGATCCGGCGCTCGAAGCGCGGCGAGGGTTGCGAGGTAGCCACCGAAGGACCAGCCCCGGATTCCGACTCGTTCGAGGTCGAGGAACGGATACTTCTCCGACGCGGCATCGAGTGCGTCGAGCTGATCTTCGAGCACTGGTCCGGCCAGATCACCCCAGACCGCTCGTTCGAACGACGGTCCTCTTCCCGGAGTGCCTCGGTTGTCGACGACGAGCACGGCAAATCCCTGATCGGCAAACCATTGGGACGTGAGGTGCGGAAGGTGAGACCGCACGACGCGTTGGGCATGCGGGCCGCCGTAAGGATCGAGAAGTACCGGCAAGGGTGAGCGGCCGTCGTGACCGGTCGGCAGGAACAGGGCTGCGGCGAGAAGGCGCTTGCCAAGGCGCAACATCTCGGGGGCCGTACTGATCACCGGCGTGGCGGCGTGGTTCTGAATGGCAACCAGATCGGGAAGCGGGGCGCCATCACCCAGATCCTGGCCCAGGGCCCGCACAACGAATCGGGTTGCAGACTGTTCGAGCGACGTCGAGGTGATCACCGCAACGGCGGCTGCCGCGACCACGTTGTGAACTCCTGCGTCGGACGTGAGCCGGCGGCTCCGGGACTCGTCCTCCAGGTCGATTGCCCAGACGTGGATCTCGGTGGAATCGGTCCAGGCAGTGACGACGGCCGTCGTTCCACAAACTGCGGCGATGGATCGCACGTGGATGTCATCGGGTGAGATTGGCCGGCCGTCCAGACACAACACTCGGCGATCGAGATCGGCCCGGTCTTCCAGGGTGAGCAATCCGAGTGCCGACCACGACGGGGACCCGGGTAGGAGTTCGACCCACACATCGTCGGTGATCCGTCGTTGTTCGACCACCGCCATCTGGCTGGCAGCGGCAGTCGAAACAGCAGCAATCGAAACCGTTCGCTGATCGCGGGTCTGTCGGACCACCAAGGGGTCGTGACCCTCGCTCCAGACGACGTCATTGAGATATTCGAATGGGTCGACATCCGGCACCGGGCTGTGCCAACGGATCTCGGTGCGCTGTCCGTCGAGCTGGATCAGTGCGAGCCCGATTTCAGCGTTGGCGGTACCGGCGGCCGGATACCGAATTTCGGCCGGAGCAACTCCGGGATTGGCTGGATCGGCGATCCACCACCGTTGTACCGATGATTCGCAGACTCGGCAGGCGATGAGCGACTGACCATCGGGAGCCCACCAGAAACCCCGGCTCCGGCCCATCTCTTCGGCTGCGATGAAGTCGGCCCGCCCCCACGAAACGAGCGGATCGTCGTCGGTCGCCAACACGGAACTGTTCGTGCCGTCGAGCTCGACGAGATGGAGGTCGGAACCGATCATGAAGGCGATGCGCCGACCGCTCGGATCGATCCTGGGGTCGAAGACCCCAGCGTCGGTGGCGTGGGACCGAAGAGTGCCGGCGGCGAGCTCAACGGAGAACAGCGAACCGCCGAGAGCGAAGGCAGCGGTGGTCGCTTCGTCGTCGAGACTGTAGGAAACGATGCCGGCCGCACCCTCTCGGGCCCGCTCACGGCGGGCTCGCTCGGCAGCCGGAAGGTCGGCATCGAGGTCGGCCATGTCGTTGGGGTCCACGACCAGTCGTTCCACACCGGTTGCGATCGTGAGTTCCCATAGACAGAGAACCGGATCGTCGCCCGCCTTGGATCGGAGAAACAACACCCGGTGACCGTCTGCTGAGATCTGGATGTTTCTGGGCGTGCCGAGCGTGAAGCGGCGAGTGGCCGCGTACTGCCGGGGGAATGTCGTCTCGAGGCCCGAACTCACCGAGGAAGTCCTAGCACGCCGAGCGACTTCAAGCCGTTCCGGAAGTCGGAGCGCAACGACGGTCGGTCGGGAATCACCGCCGGGTCGACATGGAATCCCACGGCTGCCAGGTCGCCGTAACTCAGCAGTGTTGCGTTGAAGGCGGTGCCCGCCACGGGTCCGACCGGAAGCATCGACTCGATCCGCTGGCCGGCGATCCACGCTGGAACGGGCAGGCCGGGAACGTTGCTCGTGGCGAAGTCGACCCGTCGGGCCTGATCGAGTGCGAGTACCGAGGTCATCGAGTTCGGGAGGAACGCGGCGAAGCTTCCGAGGGCACCGAAGACGTCGGGGCCTCCAGCGATCTGATCTCGCTTGGCGAGGATCTGGTGACGCGCTGCGGCGAGACGGTCCGCTGTTGTCGCCCCGGTTCCCGGCAGCGACAACCCGACGGGAATGAATGCATTGTTCGGGTTGCCCTCGGCGGCGTGCCTGGTGCTGATCACCACGGTTGCTGCGATCGTCGGGAGTTCGACCGATGCCCGCTCGTGTTGGAGCACCGCCGCTTCGGCACACGCCACGACAAAGAGGTCGTTCAGGCTCACCTCGGACCGCTGGGCCCCGTCACGAAGGTTCTCGAGCGGCAACTCGTAGGCGACGAACCGGCGATTCCTTGTTCGCGCCCGCCAGAGCGGTGATCCTTCGTGGCCCTTCGCCGGCACGTGCTCGGCGACCACTTTGGCCGCGGCGACCGCTTCACTGACTGCGTCACTGCCGGCTTCGGCTGCTCGGCCTGCGTGGGCAAACGACGTTGCGGTGCCGGTGATGAATCCCGCCAGCTTTTCGGCGCCGTCGCGAATCGAATCGGCGAGCGAACTCGGTGCCGGCTCAGGATCCGGGGTCAAGCCGGCCAGGACGTCGGCGAGCGCGATCGGTTCTGGTGGTGGACTCGCAGGTTCGAATTCCAGGAGATGGGCTCCGAGTGCCAGTGCTCCTTGGCCGTCTGCGATCGAATGATGCAACTTGATGGCAAGGCCCGCTCGGCCACGAGGGAGCCCGGTGATCGTCGTGATCTGCCACAGCGGACGACCACGATCGAATGGGTCGTTGATGATCGCCGCCGCGAGTTCGATCATCGCCGCCCGCGAGGCGGGTGCCGGCAGTCGAATGAACCGAAGATGATGATCGAGGTCGAATTCGGAATCGAGTACCCACTCGGGCGGAAAGAGCGGAAGCGTGGACGGGCGAACACGTTCTCTGAGCGCCGGCACATGACCGATCGCCCGCACGATCGTGTTGCGAAGTCGTTCAGGGTCGGGCGCGGAGTCGAGTATGGCGATCATGCCCATCGTCGATCTCAGTGACGGAGTTTCGTCGAGGTTCCACAGCATTGCTTCGGTGTCGGTGAGTCGACGGGCCATGCCCCATCATGTCTGCCCCGAAGACGGACCGCTCCTCTCGTGCTGTGGTTCGGTGCGCTGAGCCATGTGACGGAAGTTTGACTGACCAGTTCAGAGTTCGTTGCCGACCTCCGATAGGGTTCTCATCCATAGTGATTTCGGAGGAGCAGATCTCCGGTCACTTCGAAAGAAGGTTTACAACATGGTCAAAGTGTGGATCGATCAGGATCTTTGCACCGGCGATGGCCTGTGCGCGGAGATCGCGCCCGACGTCTTCTTCGGTATGGACGACGGGCTTTATTACGTCAAAGAAGACGCCGCCAACTTCGGTTCGGAGAAACTCTTCGACGGCACCGCCAATCCGGCCGGAGCCGAGGGAATGGCGCGCATTCCCGAAGACGGACTCGAGCGAGTGATCGAATCCGCCGAAGAGTGCCCCGGCGAGTGCATCTTCATCGACGTCGAGTGACCCATCAATGAACTGAGCTGCGCGGAATTCGTGCGGTTCTGAAAATTCGTATTTTGTTGGTGAGCTGGGCCATTTGGCTCAGCTCACCGCCCGTTTTGCCGACAGATGCAGATGCGCGTCATCAAGTTTGCGTTCTTCCTCGCGCTGGTCGCTGGTTGGTTCACGGGCTGGAGTCATCGATCTGAAGTCGTCACGGCCTACACCGATGAACGTGCCCCCATCGAAGTTCGTCTGGCGGGAATCGCCGGCACCGGACCGCTCGGCCATCCAGGCCGCTCACCGTACGCTCTGGCCGCCGTCACGCCGGGTGCCGCCGGGATGCGCTCCATCGGAATCGAACTCGAACCCCCGGCGGGAGAATCAGTCTCCATCAGCGGCGGCGAAGCCGAGTTGTCCGGGGTGGTCCTCGATGACACGGGAGCGTTCGTACCGAACGCAACCGTTCGGCTCGAGCGGGTGACCAGCTCGGGATCGGCGACGCTCGATCTCTTGGCGGGCGACGACGGCGCCTGGTCGGCCAACGGTCTTCCCGGGGGGCGATACCGAGTGCGAGGCTTCGTGCCGAACGTGCTGCGCTCGGGCGATGTCCAGGTCCGCTTGCTCGGTCCGGAACAGTCGACCGAGTTGAGCCTCCTGAGTGTGCCGGCCGATGACCGGACGAAGCTCGAGATCATCGGCCCTGAATCGATCATGATCGACACGTCGGCCACCATTGCTGTCGTGGCCAGCCGCCAGGTGGTCGACGCCGAGGGTCTCCTGGTGAGGTTGCCCGTTCCCGGCACCACGATCTCCGTGCAACTCCAGGACCCGCAGGCGACCGCTGTGCCACCTCCTGCTGTGCCACCTAGTGCTGTGCCACCTAGTGCTGTGCCACCTAGTGCTGTGCCACCAACCGGACTGCCACCAACTGGACTGCCGTCGGCCGGACCCCAGCCCAGCCCTGGGATCGTTGCAGGTATGACCTTGCTCTCTGCCGCCGAAGTCGTCACCGATGCTTCCGGAGCTTCCCGATTCCTCCTCCGGTGCGAATCGCTCGGACCGGTTTCATTGCGAGCAACGTTCGACAGCGCTGCGGTCGTTCTGTCCTTGCCTCCCTGCGCGCCGTTCTCCGAGCCGGAGGCGACAACAACTCCGGCCAAGGGAGACGGTTGATGAGGTCGGGGACGGGATCACGATCTGGGTTCGGTGGTTCGCTCACGACGATGCTCCGTTTCGTCGTCGCGCTGGTGATTTCCGCTGTTGTCGTCCCGCCGGCAGTGGCTGCGGTGGCCGGGATGACGCTTCTCCGCGCTCCGTTGCCGGGAGAGCTGCCCGATGAGCGCCCCTCATTCGAGGCCGTCCCATCGATTGTGGTCGATCGAAATGGCAAGCAGATCGCCGTGTTCCGCGGCTTTGATCGAACGGTCGAGATCACAGCCGACGATGTTCCCGAGATCATGAACCAAGCGGTCGTCGCCATCGAAGATCGTCGGTTCTACGAACACGACGGCATCGACTACGAAGGAATCGCTCGAGCGGCCCGCACGGACCTCGTGCTCGGTGAGATCGTGCAGGGCGGCTCGACGATCACCCAGCAGTACGTCAAGAACACCTACCTCTCGGGCGAGCGCACGTTCGAGCGGAAATTCCGGGAAGCCCTTCTCGCCACCAAACTCGAGCAGCAACTGACGAAGGACGAAATTCTGTTTCGGTACCTGGAGTCGAGCTACTTCGGCGCCGGTGCCTACGGAGTCGGCGCTGCGGCCGAGGTGTATTTCGGCAAACCGGTGAACGAGATCGACATCTCCGAAGCGGCCACGCTGGCCGGTCTCCTGCAAGCTCCGACCCGCCTGTCGCCCCGGGTCGACATCGAAGCCGCAGAGGCCCGCCGTCGCCTCGTGCTCCAGGCGATGCTCGATGTCGGTTACATCACCGAGAAGGAACACGGTCGGCAGGCCGCCCGCACGCTCTGGTCAGCTGCCGACAGCGACCGGCCCGAGGGTGTGGTGACGGTGGTTGTTCCGCCTCCCGTCAATGGCGCATCCGATCACCCCTTCTTCGTTGACTGGATCGAACAGGAACTGCTGGACCGCTTCGGACCCGATCTGGTGTATCGAGGCGGTCTTCAAATCGAGACCACCATTGATCCGAGACTCCAGCGCCAAGCCGAGGCCGCCGTTGCCGCCCGACTGGCCAACACCGAATATCCCGTCGAGATGAGCCTGGTCTCGCTGGATCCCCGTTCCGGTGAGGTCCTGGCCATGGTCGGGGGCCGAGATTACGAATTCAGCCAGGTGAACCTTGCAACCGGTGGGACGACGGGATTTCAGCCGGGCAGTTCGTTCAAACCGATCGTCCTGGCCGAGGCGTTCCGTCAAGGCATCGGTCCGGACACGATCTATCCCGCGCCGGCAACGTGGGACGTTCCCGGGTGCAGCGGCAGCCAGTGCACGATCAGCAACTATGACAACCAGTCCCGTGGCGAGATAACGCTCCGTGATGCCACGGAGGCATCCGTCAACACTGTCTTCGCTCAGTTGATCACCGATGTGTCGATCGAACGAACAAAGGTCCTGGCCCGCCAACTCGGGCTCGAGCGCATCGATCCGAACGGGAGCTACGGAGCGAGTTTGGCGCTCGGGGCAGCCGAATCGTCCAGTCTCGAGATGGCTTCGGCCTACGGGACCTTCGCCAACCAAGGAGTACGGATCGCTCCGACCGGACTGGTGAGTGTCGTCGACCCTGACGGAAATGTTCTTCTCGACAATTCGGCTCGTTCCGGAACACGCGTTCTGAGCTCCGCAGTGGCGAACAACGTGACCGATGTGTTGGCCGGTGTTGTCACGAACGGAACCGGGCCCAGAGCGTCGCTCGGTGAGCGGCCTGTTGCGGGCAAAACAGGCACCGGTCAGGCCTATCGGGCCGCCTGGTTCGTGGGCTACACGCCCTCCTTGTCGACCGCGATCTGGATGGGTCACGCCGACAAGCTCCGATCCCTGACGAACGTCAACGGCGTGAGCCGTGTTACGGGTGGCAGCCATCCAGCCATTGCCTTCGCCCAGTTCATGGCCGCCGCACTCGAAGGCACGGCAATCGAACAATTTCCCGAACCCGAGCCGCTCGAGCAGGTCGAATCCGCAGATGATGTGATCGCTCGGGAGCAAGAACACACCGTTGCCGGCGTGCCATCCCAACCGGTCATCGTCAACACCGATTGCGGCGGTCCCTGTGAACGTGACCTCGTTCCTCAGCCCTCGCTCGACCCACCACCGGTCACAGCACCCACCACCACCACGACGACGCTGCCACCGACAACCGCGCTGCCACCGACAACCGTGTCGCCGACGACGACGGGCCCGGCAACAACCACCCCATCGTCGAGCAATCCGAACACGACCGCAACAACATCCACGAGCACCACGACTTCACCGTCGACAACGACAACGACGTTGACCACTTCCACCGGAGGCACCCCATGACGGCCACCAAGACACGATCACGACTGAAGCGTTCGGCCCCCGCGGAATCCAAACGCGTCAGCCCGAAGCGCCAGATCGTCAACCGACGAGTCGGTGGTGTTGCGCCGTTCGTCCGCCCTCCCAGTCGATACGCCCGCTGGCGCAAGCTGAGCGGTTGGCGTCGTCGCGGCTTCGTCCCGCTCAGCCCCGAACGCGAGAAGCGGCGCCACCGCGTGCTCCCTCGTACCGTGATCGGCATCTCCACGATGCTGATGTCCGCCGGGATCGGAGCGGGTTTCGCCGGCGCCGCATTTTATGCGTACTACGACAATCGACTGGCCGAAAACGAGTTGCAGGTGGCCGGATTCGTTTCCACCTTCGATGCTCAGTTCGAAGACGCCGCCGGATCGCTCGACACGCTGCGAGCCGAATCGATCGACCAGATCAGGACCGAACTCGTTCCCCTCGAGGAGTATGTCTCCGACGCGAACGGTGTTGTTGGTCTCCCGGAGACGGCCGGTCCGTCCGTATGGGCCATCGAGACAACCGATGATGACGGCCGGGCCGTCGTCGGTGCTGCGTTTGCGGTGGCTGGCCATGAGGGGGGAACGGCGCTGGTGACGAGCTACACGGTGGTGAGATCAGCCACGGTCACGCCTGCCCCTCCGATCCGACTCATCAAGGACGGGGTGGAAGTATCGGCGACACTGTGGTCTTGGGACCCCGAGCGTGATCTTGCCCTGGTTGTCACCGATCAGGTGATCCCTGTCCTGCCCTTGGCTGACGATGGGATGGTGCAAGCGGCGATCGGACAGCGGGTCTTCGCCATGAGTGGCATCGGTGGCCGGGGTGCGACCGCATCTCCCGGCGTTCTGTTGGATCAGTCGGCCGAAGGACTGCAGCACACCGCACGGCAAGGTCCGGTGTTCGCCGGCGGACCGCTCGTGACGGGCGATGGCAACGTGATCGGGATGACGTCGACTTCGTTCTCGCCCAACGGTCTCGACTTCGGCGATGTGGTCATGGCCCCCGACGCTGCGGCGTTCTGCTTTCGCATCTTGAGCTGCGCCGATGTGCGTGGGCAACCAACGGTGGCGCCAGCCGAAGGCTGACGGTCTACGCCCTCCACCGATCGGATCGACCGATTTCGTATCAGGCTCTTCGTCAACTTTCCGCCGAAGACGCCGATGAGATACTCATGGAAGCGACCCGAGTTCCTCGCAGTGGGCGGCGTGCCGACCCCTCGCGTCGCGCTCCTGTTGAGTACAAACTCACGAATCGAGTCGAGCCGCCGCTTCCATCGAGCCTCGTCCGATCCGCCCCACCGGCGAAGTCGACCCGCAACAACGCAATGCTCGTCCTCGGCGCCGCACAGGCATCGCTGACCCTGTTTCTCACGCAAGCCATCGTGTCGGTACTGCTGGCTTCATCCTTGGGTAATGCCGTGACCATTCGGTTCGCCTTCCACGTGGTCCCTCACGTGGGCATCGCCGCCACTCCGTCGAGCATCATCTCGCTTTCCACTTGGCCTGCCGTTGCGGCCGCAACCACCACGGCCACCGGAGCACTCTGGAATCTCTGGCGCCGCCGAAGCAACCCGATGTTCGTCATCGGTTGGGCCAGTGGCTTTGTGATGTCGCTCGAACTGCTCTCCATCCAACTCGGGCGCCACCTCCTCGATCCGCCGGTGGTGCACCCCTGGATCCTCGGTCAGGCCGTCGCGTTCGTCGCCGCTGGGGCCCTCATTTTCGTCGCTTTCCGGCCGACTCTCGAAGAAGCAACCGGAAACCCAAGTGGAAACCCTCCAATGAAAGACCCCGCCATGAACCCGAGTGCGACATGATCAGCCGACTCACCAACCGAACCGCCCTCGTCGTCGTTGCCCTCCTCGTGTTCGCAACGCCCGTCATGGCCTCGCTCGTCGTGCAGAACTTCATGCAGGCCGACATCACGGCGGCCGCCCCCTGTTTCTTCAAGGTGGCCGGTGACGACACGACCAGCTACAACGGCGGAGACGCCGATGATCCACTCGTCGCCTTCGATGCCACGCAGACCGTCAATGTCGATGGCAGCAACCTCATCGAAGAGACGATCACCGTGCGGGGTATGACCGGAGACCGGATCGTGTACACCGATGTCGTGCGGTATCAGAATCGTTGTGACGTCAGCCTCGAGGTGCGACTCGCGGCCGATGGCAGTGCCGGCACCGGCAACTGGACCGACCGTTCTGCTCGGATCTATCTCTCCACGTCGTCCGATGTGATCGGCGCAGCTGATGCATCCGAAGTTGCGCCCGCCGGTCTCCCCGGTGATGTCGGCGTCTCGAGCGGATGGGATGCGAACCCGATCGTGGTCAACGCAGGAGGCACCATCTCTCAGTCGTCGACCGGCACGGTCGTGGTGGCGCCTGGCCGGGAGCTCCGTGGGGCCATCGTCGTCTCCACCGGCAGTTCGGCAAGTGGGGCCATCGGAAGCGTGAACTGGCAAGCACGGGCAACCAACTCCAACGACTGATCGCTCATCGCTGAGCGTCGAGAACGACTGGGTCAGGGGCGTCGGCCGAACACGATCAACGCGCCCACGATCAATGCGGCCTTCCCGAATCCCACCGTTCCTGTGGGCTCGGTCGCAGCTTTCGTGGTCGACCGGTTGCCCATGATCGAGTCGAGACCCTGGTAGTCCGGCGTCTCTCGTACCGAGTTCACCTCCGCGCCGATGACGATGGCAATCGCCGTCAGTTGCAAGAAGATGATGATGGCCGCGATCGAGCCCAGAATCCCGTACGAGGCAGGCATCGAACCCGCCGCGAACGTGAAATACAGGCTGAAGAGCACGGCGAAAGTCAAGAGCATCAGCGCACCGACAACGGCTCCTGGATTTCTCCAAGGCGTCTTCGGCGAGCGGTCGGGGCTGTATCGATACAGCACGGTGAACGCGAACACCATGAAGATCAACATGCCGATGTAGCTGCCGATGCTCACGGCCACGGTGAGTGGACCGCCGAGACCGAGCGCGGACAACACGTTGGGGAGTGCGCCGAACACGAACCCCATCAGAGCAACGGTGACGATGCCGCCGGCCGTCAGTCCATAGGCCAAGAGCCGGACCTTCCATCCTGTGCGCTCGTCAATCGCCTCATAGGCGAGCGCGATCACGTTCATCAACTTCTGCAGGGCCCCCGAAGCGGCCCAGAGGGCGACGACGATTCCGATGAGGAGAGCGACGACTCCGCTGCCCTTGGCGTCTTCGACGGCGTTGGCCAGTTGGTCGTTGATGAGCGCAGCTGAATCCCTCTCCATCCCTTTCGTCAGATCGGAGATCTGGCTGGCGATCTGCGCTGGATCGGTGACCAACGCATAGACCGAGATGATCGCCACCAATGTTGGGATCAGGGCGAGCAACCCGTAGAAGGCAATTCCGGCGGCGATGACCACGACATTGTGTTCGCTGATGCGGTCTGCCAGCTCCCTCGCCCGGCTCAGGAGTGTTTGTTTTGGTGCCGCTGCCGTTGTCATGCTCTGCCTTGTGGTTCGGAGTTCAGGTCGTCGAGGGGTGAGAAATCAGTTCATCTCGTCGTCGAACTCGTCGCTGTCAAGATCGATGATGTGGGCACCGGTGCGATCCCGGGCCGTACCAGTCCTGCGCCCGATGGCGACCGCCTTGGGTCGAAATCGATTCTGGGGAAAATTGATGCGGTCGATCAGGACGGCCAGCAGCCCCAAGAGGATGGCGGCCCCGATCAGTTCG
Source organism: Acidimicrobiales bacterium (assembly GCA_037969565.1). Classification (GTDB taxonomy): domain Bacteria; phylum Actinomycetota; class Acidimicrobiia; order Acidimicrobiales; family SZUA-35; genus SZUA-35. Next base: position 26,913 of record JBBKXQ010000168.1, read on the forward strand.
AAAACGACGTTTTCAGTCATGACAGCGATCCATCGTAGGGCAACACGTTGCGAGCGCTACGGCAGAAGCGCATCGGCCAGAAGACGCCACGCCTCGAGCGGTACTGCGGTTGGGTCGGCTTGGAGGACCTGAACGCAGACATGATCGGCACCGGCATCGTGATGGGCCTTCACTCGGGCGAGGACATCGTCGAGCGAGCCCCAGGCAACAATGGCATCGACGACCCGATCGTCGGCGTTCTTGATCTCGTCTTCACTGAACCCCAGCCGGATCAGATTGTTGGCGTAGTTCGGCAGTTTCAAATAGACGGCCATGCTCTTGCGGGCAATGTCGCGGGCGATGCTCGGGTCGGTTTCGAGCACCACCATCTGTTCGACGGCCAGTAACTTGTCGGGTCCGATGGCGGCTCGGGCAATGGGGGTGTGTTCGACCGGGACGAAATAGGGGTGGGCGCCGTCGGCGGCTGTCGCCGAGAGTTCGAGCATCTTGGGCCCGAGTGCGGCTAGCAGGACGGTGGTGGGCTCGGCGGGCTCCACTCCTTTGAACATGGCGGCGTCCATCTGGGCCAGGTACTCGCGCATCTTCGACAGCGGCTTCGTGTAGTCGTGCTTGCGAACCCACTCCGTGATCGTGTGATGACTGACCCCGAGGCCGAGCAGAAATCGACCATCGAACGCCTCGTTCAGTGTCTTCGCCCCGTTTGCCGTGCTCGTGGCATCGCGAGCCCAGATCGAGGCGATGCCCGTTGCAACCCGAAGATTCTGGGTGGCGGAGAGCATGACGGCGGCCGAGACGAACGGGTGGCGAGACACGGTTTCCGGGATCCACAAGCAGGGCCACCCTGCTTCGTCCAGTTCGGCCACGACCTCGCGAACTTCCGAGGTGGGATGAGCGTCGAGCACGCCCTGCCAGATACCAACCTTGCCGATGTCGATCATCTGCCCGAACCTAGTGTGCGACCGATCCCTCGTCCTCACCGTTCTGGAGTCGCCTACCGCCGAAATCGACGGTAGGCGACTCCAGAACGCAGCCGAATGCCTAACGACGTGACCTTCCACGGCTTGGCCGACTTCGTTTGGACCGCTCGACCACGAGGGTGATCGACGTTTCCGCCTGATCGGCCCAGCGCCGCTTGTAGTCCATGTCCATGCCGAGGTCGTAGATCTCGATCGGGTCTGGCTCGCCGCTCAACGCCCTGATGGTATGGAGTTGGAGTAGATGGCTCACCGACAGATTTCGGACCGTCTCGACATGGCTCAACTGAAGTCCGCGATAGCGAGAGCCCCGAACCCCGCCGAAGATGAATCCCACATCCTCACCGTCGAGTCGAGCAATCGACGCTCGGAATCGTCCTTGCCTCTGAAGGCGGACGATCATCAACTCGTAGAACTGATGCATTGGTGGGGACGTGATTCCATCGCTCTCCAGGCCCTTCCAACTCCGGCGTTCGATGGCGACGCAACGCTCGTACGCCGACGGGTCCTGCGAGATGTCGACCACCGAGACCCCTTCGCGCTCGGCTTTCGCTTGCGCCTGACGTAGCGATCGCCGAAAGCGGGGGCTTCGCCGTTGAAGCCAAGCATCGGGTCCGTCCCCGAGTAACGCGTGTTGCCGAGTGATGCCTTCGTTGGCTCCAACCGATCCAAGAGCCGCGAGTTCGGATGCGAGATCGGCCGTGAACCGACTTCGGGGGAGGCCGGGCAAGACCAGCCAATGCCAATCCGGGATCGGGTCGAGTTCTGCGAGAAGCAAGGCGGACATGGCCCGCCCGTCGACCCCGAGAATCGGCGAGGCGAAGCCCCACAGTGGTTCGAGCCCGGCGATCGCCCCTCGATCGTCGGCGGTGCGATAGCGGGCGAGGAGCGCGGCGCCGACACCTTCTTCAAGAACGGTGAGGGGCTCGGTTTCGGGAGCGAACGCGATGTGCGCAGGCAGAATCCAGTCGAGGGTGGAGCACCACGGATCAATGTCGGGCGTGACATCGACGAGTTCCTCGATTGCCTGCGAATGCTGGTCCAGCGCGGCCATCCGGTCGACGGCCAATTTGTCGACAGGCAATCGGTCGACGGGCAGTTGGTCCACAGGTTCGATTGTGTCAGTCTCAGCGTCGTAATGAATGGTGGGAACCCGAATCCGATCGAAGCGCGTGAGGAGCAAGTGATGGACAAGCCGACAGTTCTGGTCGATGGGCTCGCCTTTGGTGAGGGCCCACGTTGGCGAAATGACAGGCTGTATTACTCCGACATGCACCGCCAGGTCGTCGAGTCGGTCACGCTCGACGGCGTCGTCGAACACGTCTGTGATGTCCCCAACGACCCGTCGGGGCTGGGTTGGCTTCCCGACGGACGGCTCGTGATCGCGTCGATGCGCGATCGAGCGATCCTTCGGCAGGAGACCACGGGTGAGGTCGTGGTCCACGCCGACCTCTCCGACCTGGCGAGTTGGTATGTGAACGACCTCGTGGTCGACGGCGATGGTCGGATCTATGTCGGCAATTTCGGGTTCGATCTCCACGGTGATTCCCCCATGGAATTCGCGCCGGCCGAACTCATCATCGTCGAGCCCGATGGGAGGGCCCACGTGGCGGATTCGCTCATGGCCTTTCCCAACGGTTCGGTCATCACGCCCGACGGCAACACGCTCATCGTCGCCCAATCGTTCGGACGAGATCTCGTCGCCTTCGATCGAGCCTCGGATGGATCGTTGTCCGGGCGCCGACAATGGGCCGATCTCGACGGCAGAGTGCCTGACGGCATCTGCTTGGATGCCGAGAATGCCGTTTGGTTTGCTGATCCGGTGAACGGCGGATGCGTCCGGGTGGCCGAGGGAGGCAAGGTTCTCGATGAATTGCCGACCGACCAGTTGGCGTTCGCCTGCATGCTCGGTGGGCCGGAGGGACACCATCTCTTCGTTCTCACCGCGTCCAACTCACATCCGGACGAAGCGAAGAAGAACCTCGACGGCCAGATCATCGTGGTGAAGGTGGAGTCGCCACACGCCGGCCGGCCGTAGTTCGGTCGGATTCAGCGCCGGCGCTCAACCGTCAGCATTCGGTTGCCAGTGGGCCATTTGGCCCACTGGCACAGGGCCGATCGGTCTCAATTGTTCGAGAACTTGGGCTGCGGAGGTGTAGGAAACCCCCAAGTCGGTCGATGGGCATTGGGTGAATCTTGATGTCGAGCCGCAATTTCGTCGAATGCGCCGCAACGAACTGATGGGCGGTGCGCCCACATCGGAACGTGAGCCGACCGGGTACGACGCGACTGACTCGAATCGGACGCCCCATCACCCGACCCAGACCAGGCGGACGAGTTCGACCGGGGTCCCCTTCGAACGCCGCCAGCCGCCTCGGGGTCACTTGCTGCTGGAGCTGCCGAGTGCGCCTCAGAAGTTGATGGAGCTCGGCATACCCGAAGGACTCGTCGAAGACATCTTCATGCGGCGACTGCTCCTGGTGAAACGATCAACGACCACCGAGGTGGCTCGTGAACTGTCGATCAGCCTGCAAGTGGCCCAGAAGGTGGCAGACGAACTCCGAGACAAGGGCTACCTGGAATACCTGGGTCTCGATGGGCGCGACTACCGGTTCGGGCTGACCGAAGCCGGACACGCGGCGACCCTCGAACGGACCAAGCTCTCGCTCTACGCCAGCCACGTTCCGGTTTCGTTGCTCGAGTACCACCACGTCGTCGAGGGCCAACGGGCCCACCTCGATCTCGATCAGGAGGCGGTTCGCGATCTGTTTGCCGACCTCGTGATGCCGGATCGCCTGATCGACAAGATCGGATTTGCCCTGCTCAACGATGGCGCCATGTTCCTCTACGGGCCGCCCGGCACCGGCAAGACCAGCATCGCCGAACGAATGGGCGGTGTGTTCAGCAGCCACATTCTCGTTCCCCACTGCATCGAGGCCGACGGCCAGGTGGTGATGGTGTTCGATCCCGTCGTTCACAAGCCGGTCGCCAAACAACCCGAAGGTCTCGATCCTCGCTGGGTGTTGTGCGAACGCCCGCTCGTCATCGTTGGTGGCGAACTCGGGATGGGAATGCTCGATCTCAGCTTCGAGCAGGTCGCGGGTGTCTACAGCCCGTCGATCCAGTTGCTCGCGAACAACGGCATCCTCGTGATCGACGACTTCGGTCGGCAGACGATCACTCCCGAGGAAATCCTCAACCGATGGATCGTCCCTCTCTCCCGAAACGTCGACTATCTGAAGCTGAACAACGGCGCCAAGATCACGGTGCCGTTCGCCGTGAAACTGGTGGTCTCGAGCAACTTCGATCCCAACCGCCTGGGTGACGACGCCTTTCTCCGCCGACTTCGCAACAAGGTGTTCGTGGGTCCCTGCACCGACGCCGCGTTCGATGCCATCCTGGCCAAGTCGGCGTCGGACATGGGCATCTCGGTCAGTGACGGAGCCGCAAGCCATCTCCGGGCCGTGGCCATCCGCTGGGTCGGCGAACTACGGCCCTACATCGCCGTTGACTTCTGCGATCTGCTCCGCGGGATCTGTCACTATCGCCGGCAACCGCCCGTCATGGACAACCTCATGATCGACGAGATCTCCGACGTCTATTTCGTCGACTCGGAAGCGGTCAACTCGAAGTGGTCCCAGAGGCAGCCAACCTGAACCAGCCGGTCGATGGCGGGGCCCGCCGCTCCGGGCCTCACTGCTCGAGTGGATCGAGACTGACCGTCATGAGGCTCGTGTCGCGGGGGTCATCCAGTCGAGCCACCCAGGCTTTGTTGGTGTGCAGCAAGATTCCGAGCAACAGAACAATCGCACCGGCGGTGGTGACGACCAGCCGTGGATTGGTTGCGTCGGAGAGTCGTGTCTGGACCAGTGCGCCGATCGGGTAGGCGCCGGTGAACACCATGATCCGGGTGGCCATCACTCGACCTCGGATCTGATCCGCCACGATGTACTGCACGGCCGTGTTGCTCGTTGCCACGATGGTGATGAAGCAGGCCCCGGCCAGCAAGAGCCCGATCGCTCCCTGCACGGGAGTGGTCGACGTGCCGAAGATCATGATCGAGATGCCGTACAGCGGCAGGGACACGAGGGCCAGCGAGGCACGGGAGAAATCTCCGAAGACACCACTGACGATCGGCGCACCGAGAATGGCGCCGAACCCGAGCATGGCGCTGAGCAGGCCGACAGCCCAGGCCTCGACGTCGTAGACCTGTGCGGCGAACACGACCACGAACTGGACCACCGGAAAACCGAGCAAAGCGACAACACCCGCCAGCGAGATTCCGACGCCGATGCCGGGTTGACTGCGGATGTAACGCAGCGATTCGGCGAAGCCCTTGAACACCGGTCGTTTCTGCCGCTGTTGGTTGGTCTGGCCCGGGTCGATCACGAGCAGTGCGATCAGCACGGCCCCGAAACTGGCGGCATTCATGAGGAACGCCGTCTCCGGCCCAGCGGCGAAGATGAACGCTCCACCGAGGGCCGGGCCGACCGCTCTGGCGGTGTTGAACTGGAGGCTGTTCAGGGAGATGGCCGATTGGAGATCTTCGGGCGGGACCAGCAGGGGGATGAATGATTGCCATGTCGGGATGGTGAAGCCGCTGATGATTCCGCCGATGGCGGCGACACCAACGATCGCAAGCGGCTCGCGGACACCGGCCGTCCAGATTCCGTAGAGCAGAAGCGCGGCGAGAGCGGCGCCGCTCTGGCCCACGATCAAGACCCTCCGCCGGTCGTATCGATCGGCGACGTTGCCGGCGAGTGGGCCCAGCAGCGTTGCCGGAAAGAGCGACGCGAAGGCCGAGATCCCGGCCCACGTTGCACCGCCCGTGATTTCGACGAGCACGAATGGGATGGCCAAGTTCTGAAGCCAGGTGCCGGAGTTGGAGATCAGGGCTCCGACCCAGAAACGCCGGAAATTCTGATGCCGGAAAGCGCGCATGCCGTGAGCGAAGCCGCTCTGCCGCGGTGGTGCGTCCATCTCTGCCACCCTATGGGCCGCCGACTGAGCCCTTCGAATCATGCCGACCGAGAGGCCGCCGAACACCAACGGTCGGACAACACAATTTCGGTCGCTTCCGAGCGCCGCGGTAGCGTTCGCCTCCATTCGGTGATTGGGGAGACGATGACACCTCGAGTGCGAGTTGATGTGCCCGCCGCCTCGCGTCCGGAGGCCGGGAAGGACTCGCGCACGGGGTGGCTGATGGTGGCGGCCGCGTTCATCTCGACCTTCACCGTGTTCGGTGTCGCGTACAGCTTTGGCGCCTTCTTCGGAGCCATGGCCGACGAATTCGGAACCGATCGTGGCGCCACTGCGCTCTTCTTCTCGATCACGACGTTCTGTTACTTCGCCCTCGGCATCGTCACCGGCCACGTGGCCGACCGCCACGGACCGAGGCCCGTGTTGATCTTCGGCAGCGTCTGTCTGGTTGTCGGGCTCCTTCTCACCGCTCGTGTCCAGTCGATCTGGGTTGGCTACATCACCTACGGACTCGGCGTCGGCCTCGGTGTCGCCTGTGGCTACGTGCCGCTGGTGGCTGCTGTCGGCGGTTGGTTCGAGCATTCCCGCACCACCGCGATCGGTGCCGCGGTCGCCGGAATCGGCGTCGGCACACTGGCCGTCTCCCCGCTCAACGAATACCTGGTCGGTCGTTACGGATGGCGACGCACCTATGAGATCTGTGCGATTGGTGCCGCCGTTCTTCTCGGAATCGCCGTGATTCTCACGCGCCGTCCCCCGGACCAGGCCCACCTCCCGGAACAACCATCTTCGCTCAGCCTGATTCGGCACTCATGGTCCTTCGGCGCGCTCTACGTGTCCTTGATGGTCATGGCGATGGCCCTGTTCGTGCCGTTCGTGTTTCTGCCCGACTACCTGGAAGCCGAAGGAATCTCGGGTTCTGCGGGCTGGCTTGTCGGGTCCATCGGTGTGTCATCCGTGGTGGGAAGGCTCGCCCTCGGCCGGATGGCGGCCGTTGTTGGTGCGAGACGGCTCTACGAAGGTTCCTTCCTCGTTCTGGGCTCCAGTTTTTTGTTGTGGATCTTCGCCGGATCCAGTTACTGGATGTTGCTCGTGTTCACGGTGGTCATGGGAGTTTCCTACGGCGGAATCATTGCCCTCGGTCCGGCGGTGGTGGCCGAGATCTATGGCACCGTCGGGCTTGGTGCACTGCTTGGAGCGTTGTACACCGCAGCCGGTGTGGGTGGTCTCTTCGGCCCCCCGATCATCGGCTGGGTGATCGACGAGGCCGGCTACCTCACCGCCCTGATCGTTTCGCTTGGTCTCGGGCTCTCGGCCTATGCCGTGTTGTACTTCGGTCCGGTCGAGGCCCCGGCGAGCACCGTGATACCCGCGAGCACTGAGGCACCGGCGAGCACTGAGGCACCGGCGAGCTCTTAGCGGGTGGCCCCCGGGGTGGCCGCCGCATGGGCGATGCGCTGAGCGACCCCGTCGAAGTCGTTCCGCACATTCGCTGCAGTGACCCGGAGATGTTGCCCGTTTCGCCCCACCCGGAAGGGCTCGCCCGGTGCGACCCCGACACCTTGTGAAGCCAGCGCAACGGTGGCCATTTGCTCTTGGGCGACGGGCACCCAGATGTTGAGTCCGTGACTCTCCGCGATGTGGATACCCCGACTGCTGAGCTCGCCGGTCAATTCGATGCGTCGTCTTCGGTATTCGCCCGACGCCCGACGGATTTGATCGTTCACCTCAGCGCTGCGAATCATCTCGAGCAGAATCCGTTGAATCAACCGACTCGTCCAACCCGGCCCGAGCTGTCTTCGCTGCTCGATCTCTTTGATGCCTTCCACCGGGCCCGACATGGCGGCGATTCGAAGATCGGGGCCGTGGGTCTTCGAGAAACTATGGATCCGAAAGACTTGGGAAGGGAGGGGCGCCCCAAGGCTCACGGCCGGGCGGTCGGCCGTGGCCCCGGCGTGGTTGTCCTCGATGACGATCGTGTTCGTTTCTCGCATCAGTTCGGCAAGGGCATCCGCTCGATCCTGGGTGAGCGACACACCCGTTGGGTTGTGAGCGCCGGTTTGGATGATGACGGCTTTCGGGTTGAGCAACATGGCCGCCGCGGCGGCGGCAAGGTCGGGTCCGTCGCGATCGAGCGGTAGGCCGACGACTCGAGCCCCGGCCAGCTCCAGCAGATCGAGGAGGAGCGGGTAGGTGGGGTCTTCCACGACGACGACGTCGCCGAGCCGCACTGTCGAACGGATGACTCGGTCGAGACCGTCGTTGGCCCCATTGACGATGGCCATGGCGGGTGGTTCGTAGGGCCACTGACTCCGGAGTTCGATCTCGAGATCGGGCAGCATCGGTGGGTCGAGGTACGATGTCATGCCGATGTCGGCGTTGACTCTGGCCAAGATCGGGGCGAGTGGAGGAAGAAGCAGGGGGTCGGGCATGCCGGTGCTCAGATCGAGACTGAGCGTTCCCGGCGGCATCGGAACCCGCCAGTAGCGGCTTCGGCCATGGCCAGGAAAGGGCCGTACTGTGGTGCCCCGTCGACGGTCGGTGTCGATGAGACCGTGGGCTCGCATCAGCGTCCAGGCCTCGGCAACCGTTGCGGTGCTCACGCCCAGCGCCTTCGCCACGGCCCGAATGGGCGGCAGTTTGTCGCCGGCGTCGATGACGTTGCGATTCACCAGAGCGCCCAGCGCACGGGCGATGCCTGCCGCGTCGCGACCGCCGACGGGTGAAGAGCAAGCGCCATCGGCAAAGGAGTCGGCCGACTCGACGATCTCCGTCTGGAGCAGGGAGAGAACTTTTGCGTACAACAAAGACCCTCTTGTTTGACGTTGGGCCAAACAATACTCTCGCTTTCTGTAGCGCAACGAGCAAGCGAACCAGCGCAGGCAACCGAAACTCGTCCGCGGACGAAGATGGGAAGCAACACGATGGCAAACAACGTGAAGGCCGCAATCCTCCAGGTGGCATGGACCGGCGACAAAGAGTCGATGATGGACCTCCACGAGAAATACGTCGCCGAGGCCGCGGCTCAAGGCACACAGGTGATGTGTTTCCAGGAGCTGTTCTATGGCCCGTACTTCTGTCAGGTCCAGGAGGCCGAGTACTACAGCTACGCCGAAGCGATCCCCGATGGACCAACGACGAAGCGTTTCCAGGAGATCGCAGCAAAGCACGGCATGGTGCTGGTCCTCCCGATGTACGAAAAGGAGCAGGAGGGCCTGCTCTACAACACCGCAGCTGTGATCGACGCTGATGGCTCCTACCTGGGCAAGTACCGCAAGATCCACATCCCGCAGGTGAAGGGTTTCTGGGAGAAGTTCTACTTCCGGCCCGGCAACCTCGGCTATCCGATCTTCGACACGGCGGTCGGCAAGGTCGGTGTCAACATCTGTTACGACCGCCACTTCCCGGAAGGTTGGCGGATGCTCGGTCTCAACGGGGCCGAGATCGTCTTCAACCCGTCGGCCACCAGTCGCGGACTCTCGGCGTATCTGTGGAAGCTGGAACAGACCTCATCGGCGGCGGCCAACATGTATTACGTCGGCGCCATCAACCGGGTCGGCGTCGAGTCGCTGGGCGACAATGATTTCTACGGCACGAGCTACTTCGCCAACCCGCGAGGCCAATTCGTCGGCGATGTTGCCTCCGATCAGAACGAAGAGCTCGTGGTGCGCGATCTCGATCTCGACCTCGTGCGTGAGGTCCGAGAGCAGTGGGCGTTCTACCGCGATCGCCGTCCCGACATGTACGGCAAGATCAGCGAGGCCTGAGGCCCCATGAATGCGTCACTTCACGAGCGGTACAAGAAGGCCTTGCCCTCGTTCCTGAATCCGTACTACGCCGAGCCGATCGAGATCACGAGAGGCGAAGGCAGCTACGTCTTCGATGGTGAGGAGAACCGCTACCTCGACTTCTTCGGTGGCGTCCTCACCACCATGGTCGGTCACAACAATCCATCGGTGACGGCTGCGGTGCAGTCCCAAGCCGCCAATGTGATGCACACCTCGTCGCTCTATCTCTCCGAGCCGATGATCGCTCTGGCCGAGAAGATCGCTGCGCTGTCCGGCATTCCCGATGCCCGGGTGTTCCTCACACCGTCGGGAACCGAGGCGAATGACACGGCCATCCTGTTGGCCACGTCGTACCGCAAGTCCAATCAGATCCTGGCGATGCGAAACAGCTACCACGGTCGGTCTTTCACCACCCAGGCCATCACGTCCCACAGTTCCTGGTCGTCCACATCGTTGTCCGGTCTCCAGGTCACGTTCGTGCAGGGCCCATATCAGTTGCGCAGTCCGTTCCGAGATCTCGAAGGCGACGACTACACCGCCGCTTGCGTCGACGATCTCACGCAATTGCTCACGATGACCTCGTCGGGCAACGTTGCCGCCATGATCGCCGAGCCGATTCAAGGCGTCGGTGGTTTTGCCACTCCGCCCGATGGCTTCTTCGGTTCGATGAAGAAGGAACTCGACAATTCCGGAATCCTCTTCATCTCCGACGAAGTCCAAACCGGTTGGGGCCGAACCGGCGATCACTTCTGGGGTTACCAGGCCCATGGGATCGTGCCCGACATGCTCACGTTCGCCAAGGGCGTCGGCAACGGCATCACCCTGGCCGGCATCGTGGCTAGGGCCGACATCATGAACACCATCGAGGTCCTCAACTTCTCCACGTTCGGTGGAAACCCGTTGTCGTCGGCGGCCGGCCTCGCCACGATCGACTATGTCCTCGACAACGACCTCCAGCGCAACGCGAAGGTGATGGGCGACCGGTTCAGAGCCGGCCTCGAAGACATCGCAAAGGACGCACCCTGGATCGCCGAAGTTCGCGGTCGAGGATTGATGCAGGCGTTCGAAACGACCGCTCCCGGCAGTCTCGAACCGTCGGCCCGCCACGCCGCCGAGATGCTCGAGGCCACCAAGGCATCCAAACTCTTGGTCGGCAAGGGCGGGCTCTACGGCAACGTGATCAGGATGACGCCGATGCTCAACGTCACGGCCGACGAAATCGACGAAGGACTCGAGGTCCTTCGTACCGCAGCGGCCTCGATCGGCTAGGCATGGGAGCGAGACCGCATCTGAATGGGGTCGCACGAACGACTCACATCGGAAACGACAAGGGGATGACACGATGACCATGTTGATCAAAAGCGGATTGGTGATCAGCGCCATCGGCGCTGATGAGACCGACGTGTTGGTTGATGGTGAGCGGGTGGTTGCCCTTCTCCAGCCGGGCTCGAGCTTGGCGGAAAGCGCCGAGCGCGGAGCCGACCGGGTCATCGACGCAACCGGCAAGTATGTGATTCCGGGCGGTGTCGATGTCCACACACACATGGAACTTCCGTTCGGGGGCACGAGTGCGTCCGACACATTCGAAACCGGCAGCCGGGCTGCGGCGTGGGGTGGCACCACCACCATCGTCGACTTCGCCGTGCAGACCTATGGACGCCAGATCCGGGAGTGTCTCGACGAGTGGATGGCCAAGGCCCAGGGCGAGTGTGCAATCGACTACGCCTTCCACATGATCGTCGGCGACGTCAACGACGCGTCGCTCAAAGAGATGGACATCCTGGTCGACGAGGGCATCACCAGCTTCAAACTGTTCATGGCCTACCCCGGCGTCTTCTACAGCGACGACGGCAAGATCCTGCGGGCGATGCAAACTGCGGCCGGCAACGGCGGGATGATCATGATGCACGCCGAGAACGGCATCGCCATCGACGTGCTGGCCGAGCAAGCTGTGGCCCGGGGCGAGACCGATCCGATCTATCACGGCATTGTTCGTCGTGAAGAGTTCGAGAGCGAAGCCACCCATCGGGCCATCAAACTGGCGAAGGTGGGAGCGGCCCCTCTCTACATCGTTCACCTGTCGGCGTCCGAAGCGCTCGAAGAGGTGGCCCGGGCCAGGAACAACGGGGCCAACGTCTTCGCTGAGACCTGCCCGCAATACCTCTACCTGAGCCTCGAGGAACATCTGGGCAAGCCTGGATTCGAAGGCGCTGGTTATGTCTGCTCGACCCCCCTGCGGACGAAACACGAACATCACGCTCGTGATCTGTGGCGAGGTCTTCGCAACGACAACCTCTCGGTGGTGTCCACCGATCACTGTCCCTTCTGTATGAAAGACCAGAAAGAATTGGGGGTGGGCGATTTCCGAGCCATTCCGAATGGCATCGGTGGCGTCGAACACCGCATGGACCTGATCTACCAAGGGGTGGTCACCGGTGAAATCACGTTGCCGCGCTGGGTCGAGCTCTGTTCCACAACGCCGGCCCGGATGTTCGGCCTCTACCCCAAGAAGGGCGTGATCCAGCCCGGCGCCGATGCTGACATCGTTCTCTACGACCCGAATGCCACCTGGTCGATCAGCGTCGACAATCACCACATGAACATGGACTACTCGGCCTACGAGGGCTTCGACGTGACCGGCAAGGTCGACACCGTGATCTCTCGGGGCAAGGTCGTCGTCGAGAACTCGGCCTATCTCGGATCGAAGGGCGACGGACAGTACGTCAAGCGGGGATTGTCACAGTATTTGATGTAACAGCACTGCATCCAGCATCAGCCAGACCACCTCTCAGAATCGAAGCTCGTGAAACAGATCCAGCATTTGATCAACGGCCAATCCGTCGCCGCAACATCCGGTCGCACGTCCAAGGTGTTCAATCCGGCGACGGGTGAACAAACCGGAGAGCTCGGTTTGGCATCGGCGGCCGACGTCGATGCCGCCGTGGCGTCGTCGCTCGCCGCCTTCCAGGAGTGGCAACACGTGAGTGTGGCCCGACGCACCAAGCTCATGTACCGCTTCCGCAATCTGGTCGAGGCCAACGAGGCCGAGATTGCTCGGAGGCTCACGGCTGAACACGGCAAGGTGTTGAGCGATGCCGCCGGCGAAGTGGCGCGCGGCCTCGAAAACATCGAGTACGCGTGCGGTATCGCCGAGACGCTCAAGGGTGACTACAACGAGAACGCCTCGACCGGAGTCGATGTCTACACCGTTCGACGACCGCTCGGTGTCGTCGCCGCCATCACCCCGTTCAACTTCCCGGCCATGGTGCCGCTCTGGACGATTCCCAATGCCATCGCGGCCGGCAACGCCTACATCTTGAAGCCGTCCGAACGCGACCCTTCGGCCCCGTTGTTCATCGCCGAACTCTTCCACGAGGCAGGATTCCCTCCTGGCGTGCTGAACGTCCTGCAGGGCGACAAGGTGGCGGTTGATGGTCTTCTCGAACACCCCGACGTGAAGGCCATCTCCTTCGTCGGTTCAACGCCGATCGCCAAGTACGTCTACGAAAAGGGAACGAGTCACGGCAAGCGTGTCCAGGGCCTCGGCGGGGCGAAGAACCACATGATTGTCCTGCCCGACGCCGACGTCGAACTCGCCGCCGATTCCGCCGTTTCGGCCGCATTCGGATCTGCAGGCGAGCGCTGTATGGCCATCTCCGTCCTGGTCGCCGTCGGGTCGGTTGCCGATCCGCTCGTGGCGGCCATCAGCTCGCGAATGGGCAAGCTACAGATCGGCGATGGCACCGACCCCAACTCCGAGATGGGGCCGTTGATCACCGGCGAGCATCGCGATCGGGTTGCGGGTTACATCGGGGCCGGCGCCGACGCCGGTGCAACCCTTGTCGTCGACGGCCGAGAGCAAACGTTCGACGGCGACGGATATTTCCTGGGAGCTTCGCTGATCGACAACGTCAGCACCGACATGACGGTCTATACCGACGAGATCTTCGGACCCGTCCTCGGAGTGGTCCGGCTCGACACCTACGAAGAGGCCGTTCAGCTGATCGACGACTGCCCGTGGGGCAACGGTGCTGCCATCTTCACCCGAGACGGTGGGGCAGCACGGGCCTTCCAGGAACGAGTCGATGCCGGCATGGTCGGCATCAACGTTCCCATCCCGGTCCCCGTCGGATACCACAGCTTCGGTGGCTGGAACGATTCGCTCTTCGGCGACACGGCGATGTACGGACCCGAGGGCGTGCGCTTCTTCACGAGACCGAAGGTCATCACCTCACGTTGGCCCGACCCCGCAACGAGTTCGGTCAATCTCGGATTTCCCACGCTCTCCTGACCTCGCAACGCCGGCCCCTGCCAACGCTGCCCGGGCCCGTCAGCGGTGTCCTGACTTCTCAACTCGCTCCCGAACAGAAGGTTGCTCTCCATGGATTTCGGCGTCGTATTCCAAACCGATCCGCCTGCGTCGCGCGTCATCGAACTCGCGCGGCAGGCCGAGACTCTTGGCTTCTCCCACGGATGGACCTTCGACAGTCACATTCTGTGGCAGGAGCCATACGTGATCTATTCCCAGATGCTGGCTGCCACCGATCGCATGATCGTCGGTCCGATGGTCACGAATCCCGGCACTCGAAACTGGACCGTCACCGCTTCGCTGTTCGCAACACTCAACGACATGTTCGGCAATCGCACGATCTGCGGAATCGGTCGTGGCGATTCAGCCATGCGAGTTCTCGGGCACAAGCCGGCGAAACTGTCGACGCTCAGCGAAGCCATGAAAGTCATGAAGGGCTTGGCCGAGGGCGAGGAAGTCACCTACAACGGCACGCAGCAGCAATTCCCCTGGGCCAAGCACTCCGAGTTGCCGATGTTGATGGCCGCCTACGGGCCGAAGGCGTTGGACCTCTGCGGTCGCGAAACCGACGGCTTCATTCTCCAACTCGCCGACCCGCAGATCGCCGAATGGACCATTGCTGCCGTGCGCCGGGCCGCCGAGGAAGCCGGACGCGATCCCGACTCGCTCTACATCTGTGTCGCCGCCCCGGCCTATGTCGGCGACAACATCGAACATCAACGAGACCAGTGCCGCTGGTTCGGCGGGATGGTCGGCAACCATGTGGCCGACCTGGTCGATCGATACGGCGACGAGAGCGGCTTGGTGCCCCAGGCGCTCACCGATTACATCAAAGGGCGCAAGGGCTACGACTACTCGGGCCACGGGAAAGCGGGTCACGACCACACCGACTTCGTGCCCGACGAAATCATCGATCGTTTCTGCATCCTCGGCACCGAAGCGCAACACATCGAGCGGCTGCAGGAGCTCGAGGCTCTCGGCGTGAATCAGTTCGCGATCTATCTGATGCATGATCAGAAGGACGAAACGCTCAACGCCTATGGGCAGCGCATCATCCCTCACCTCCGATGAAGAGCCTCCGATGAGCAGCCCGCCGATCGAGCCGATTCCCGTGAGAGGATTCGGGATCTGATGCGTCGGATCCTTTCCTTTCTGGCCGTGCTCGGGGTCATCGTCGGCGGCTGGGAGCTCTACAAGTTCTTCGGTGAGAGCACGGGCTGGGAACTCCCGATCGGTACCGACGATCTCACGATGCCTCATGCGTGGAAGATCATTGGATCATTCTTCGAGCCGGTGCAGCGGGGCAGCAGTGAGATCCTCGCCGTCTTCTTGTTGAAGTCGGCCTGGTTCACATTCAGAGAGGCCGCCCTCGGGTTCATCCTCGGCGCCTCCTTTGGCCTGACCCTGGCCGTGGTGATGCTGCGGTCGACCTTCCTCGATCGGGGTCTGGTGCCGTGGATCAACATCAGTCAAACCGTCCCCCTCATTGCGTTGGCCCCCATCGTCGTCACCTGGGGTCGCAACACGTTCCTGAGCGACACGCAAGCTGTGTCTCTCATCGCCGCCTATCTCACCTTCTTCCCCGTTGCCGTGAATGGATTGGCCGGACTGAAATCTCCGAGTGAAGAGTCGCTCGAGTTGATGAGGTCGTTTGCCGCTCCTTGGCACCGAACGCTCATCCAGCTCCGACTCCCCGCAGCTCGCCCCTACCTCTTTCCAGCCTTCAAGTTGGCCGCCACCCTCAGCGTGGTCGGTGCGATCGTCGGCGAGATCTCGGCCGGTGTCCGCGGTGGCCTCGGTCGGGTCATCCTCGACTTCGCCGGTCGCTACACCACCGGTCCCGAGAAGCTGTACGCCGCAGTGATCGCCGCCGGTCTTCTCGGAATGTTCGTCTTCGGCCTCACCAACGCCGTCGAGCGAATGGTCGTCAAGGGGCCGGGTACTTCGTCCGACGGTTCTCGTTCGGGAGGCTCCGGACCCCGTCAAACGATCCTGGGTCTGGCCAGGCGGGTTCTCGCTCCGGCGAGTGCATCGTGACCGGGCCAACGGCGGTTGCGATTCGGGGCGCGAGCAAAACGTTCAACGAAGGGAGCAAGGACGAAGTCTGCGCGCTCACCGGCATCGATCTCGACATCGCTCCGGGCGAGTTCGTGTCGCTCATCGGGCCGTCGGGATGCGGTAAGTCCACGCTCCTCCGACTCATCGCCGATCTCCTGCCGACTTCTGCTGGTTCGGTGGAAGTCTTCGGCAAGCCAGCAGCCCAAGCCCGGGTCGATCAGGACTACGGCATGGCGTTCCAGAGCGCCGGACTGTTCGAATGGCGCCGGGTTGCGGCCAACATCGAGTTACCGCTCGAACTCATGGGCTGGTCGAAATCGGATCGTCAGCAGCGATCGGCCGAGATGCTCGAGCTGGTCAAGTTGCCCGAGTTCGGCGATCACTATCCCTGGCAACTCTCGGGCGGCATGCAACAGCGAATTGCGATTGCGCGAGCGCTTTCGTTTCGGCCTCAGCTCCTGCTCATGGACGAACCGTTCGGGGCGCTCGACGAGATGACTCGCGAACACATGCAGAACGAATTGCTCGGGATCGTGGCCGAACTCGGAACGACCGTGGTGTTCGTCACCCATTCCATATCCGAGGCGGCGTTCCTCTCGGATCGTGTGGTCGTGTTGTCGCCTCGACCGGGTCGGGTGCACGCAACGATCGACGTCGGGATCAGTGGTCGCTCCGACGACACCCGGGAAGACCCCGAGTTCTTCGAGAAGGCAACCGAGATCCGCGAGTCGCTGCGCTCCGTCGGCGTCGCATCGTGATTGCTTCCGCCATGCGCAGGCTTGAACGAAGCGCGCCTCCCTTGGTGGTCGGGGCAGGATTCTTCGGGCTCTGGGAACTCTTCGTTCGAGTTTTTTCAATCGACGAGTTTCTTCTTCCGAAGCCCTCGTCGATCTGGTTTGCTCTGCGTGACGAATGGAATGGGTCCGAGGGGGGAACCCTCGGTACGGTGCCGCTCCGGCAGGCAGGCTTGAACACCGCCGGGATCGCCATCTCGGGCTTGTTGGTTGGTGTCTTGCTCGGGGTTCTCCTGGCTCTGGTCGTCACCCGCTTCGCCCGGTTCGGCGAGGCGGTCACACCCGTCGCCGTCGCTGTCAACGCCACGCCCATTGTTGCGCTGGCGCCCATCTTCAACGCCTGGTTCGGTCTCACCGACGTCAAGAGCAATCAGGCAGTGGTCGTTGCCGTGGTCTTCTTTCCCGTCTTCATCAACACGGCCAAGGGACTCACGCAAGTGCATCCCGACCAGATCGAGCTGATGCGTTCGTTCGGAGCATCGCCGTTCACGGTCCTCCGCAGGGTTCGCTTGCCCAACGCAATGCCCTTCTTTCTCACCTCACTCCGGATCGCGGCTCCGCTCAGCGTGATCGCCGCGATCGTTGCCGAATATTTCGGCGGGCCGACCAGCCGTCTCGGCCCGGTCATCACCCAGAACGCGAGTTTTGCCCGCTACGACGTGGCATGGGCCGCGATCGTGGTTGCGAGCGCGGTGGGTTTGGGTCTGTTTCTGGTGGCGGTCCTCGTCGAACGTGTGGCGATGCCCTGGAAGCGCCGGGACAACAAAACCTGAAGCCGTCTGTCCACCCACTTCGTTTCGTGAAATCCTCGAGCAGTTGATCACCAAAAGGGAGAGATAAATGAACAGTATCAAAAGGTCCGGATGGTGGCGTTTGGTCGCAGCAACGATGGCGTTGGCCATGGTCGCCGCCGCTTGCGGTAGCGACGACGCCGATGTGGCGGTCGACGGTGCGGGCGACGGTGGCACCGGCGACGATGTCGCCTGCGAAACGGTCGACGAGGTCAGCCTCCAACTGCAATGGGTCGCGCAGGCTCAGTTCGCCGGCTATTACGCCGCCGTGGCGGAAGGTTTCTACGCTGATCGATGTCTCGACGTCACGATCCTCGAAGGGGGCGTCGACATCGTCCCGCAGCAGCAGTTGGGATCGGGGGCCGCCGATTATGCGATCTCCTGGGTGCCGAAGGCGCTCGTGTCGCGAGAAGAAGGCATCGACATCGTCGATGTGGCCCAGATCTTCCAGCGGTCAGGCACCCTGCAGGTCTCGTTCGTCGACAATGGAATCACGAGCCCGTCCGATTTGGCGGGCAAGAAAGTCGGCAGTTGGGGATTCGGCAACGAGTTCGAACTCTTGGCCGGTAGCCGAGCCAACGGGGTCGAGCCGGGAACCGACTATGAGATCGTGCAGCAGAACTTCGACATGCTGGCCCTCATCAGTGGTGAGATCGATGCGGCACAGGCGATGACCTACAACGAATACGCCCAGGTCCTCGAAACGGTCAACCCCGACACGGGCGAACTCTTCACGGCCGATGATCTGTCGGTCATCAACTGGAACGATGTCGGAACGGCCATGTTGCAGGACGCCATCTGGGCCGACGGGTCGAAGCTCGGCGATGCTGCCTACGACGACCAGACAACACGCTTCATCGCCGCATCAATCGAAGGTTGGGCGTGGTGCAGGGACAACGCGGACGCGTGCGTCGCCGTCGTTCTGTCCAATGGATCGACCCTGGGCGAATCACACCAGGCATGGCAGCTCAACGAAATCAACAAGTTGATCTGGCCTTCACCTGCTGGCGCCGGCGTGATGGACCAGGGGCTCTGGGATCAGACCATCGAAGTCGCGACGTCCGAGGGTGTGCTGTCTGCGGCTCCCGATGCTGATGCCTACACGACGAAATATGCCGAAGCGGCGAACGCGTTGCTCGACATCGATGCCGTCGGCGCGAGCTGGACACCAACGGAGGTGACCCTTCTGGAGGGCGGGTCCTGACAACGGCCAGGGGCGTCCTCGATCAACGGCGGTAGTTGCGGATGATCGATGTTGCGTCCAAGCGGTTGTCGCCCGCCCGTTGTCGAACGCCCAGATGGCCCGACGTCAATTCGGTGAGCGGGACCTCAGACTCCAATCGAGCGGCTTCGTCTCGAACGAGTCCGAGGTCCTTCGCCATCCAGTCAACCGCAAAGCCGAAGTCGAATTCGTCGGCCACCATTGTTTGGCCCCGATTGCTCAGATACCAAGAGCCGGCGGCTCCCTTGGTGACGGCATCCAACACTTTGGCCATGTCGAGCCCCGCCTTTTGCCCGAAGGCGAGGGCTTCGGCCGCCCCTTGGATCGCGCCGGCGCAGAGGATCTGATTCACCATCTTGGTCCGTTGGCCGGATCCGGCTGGTCCCACCAGCACCGATGAGTCGGCGTAGGCGTCGATGATCGGAGCCGCGGCGTCGAAGTGCTTCGGCTCGCCACCGCACATCACCGACAACGTTCCCTTCTCCGCACCCACCTGACCGCCCGAGATCGGCCCGTCGATGAATCCGACCCCGCGCTCGGCTGCGGCCGTTGCGAGTTCCTCGGCCAGCGACGCCGAGGCGGTGGTGTGATCGACGATGATCGCGCCGGGTGCGAGTGCGCCGAGCGCTCCCTCGTCGCCGTAGATCACCGATCTGACGTCGTCATCGGCCCCGACGCAGACGAAAACGAAGTCGGCTCCGATGGCCGCTTCGGCCGGATCTGTTGCGACGGTGCCGTTGTGTTGCTCAGCCCATCGCCGACTCTTCGCCGATGTGCGGTTGAAGACGCGCACGTCGTGTCCGGCCGCCGCCAGGTGTCCGGCCATCGGATAGCCCATGTTGCCAAGACCGAGAAATGCGCACGTTGCCATGGCCGAAGTGTGGCCCACGATGCCATCCTCTGCCACGTCCTTCAGGACTGTCGCAATCCCACATTCGTCGAATCGTCGATTGCTCGGAGTGCTGCCAGAAAGAAGCGGCTGTTGCCCAGTCCGCTCCCCACTGCCCCGAGACAGGAGACCGACGATCCGACGAATGTAGGATCGGACTTCGGACCAAACTCACATAGCCCGGCCCTCAGGGCGTACTCGGTCCACCCGAACGACTTGACTTCGCATGAGATGTGTCCGCCACACATGCTTCTGGCGGAGAATCAGTACGGCCAGGATCAAGAAGAGAATCGTCACGGGCAGCAGGTCGACGTCAACGGTGTTGCCCTGCATCCGCTGAGCCGACGGGCCTGATCGTGTTGTGGCCAATTCGGCCGCAACAGGAGCCGCAATGAGGGGAATGAACACCGCACGCCGCAGCATCGTCTTCGTCGAGAAGAAACGACGAGCGAAGCTTGCTCTCGCTCGAGTTCGTTCCACCGTCGCTGGTGGTAGGCGCGTGCGCTCCATGGGGCAAGCGTCGGAACTCGACGGTTGCGTTGTGAGGATCGAGGCCGAGGACTACCCACCGTGGTAGGTCGAGGCTGTCGCGAACCTACCAATGGTGGTGAGTGTCGATCGATTGCCTGTCCGGATCGGCCCGATTACCGACTCTGCCAACATGGCCCAAGACCTTCGATGGGAAACTGAACCGATCCGAGTGATGCTCTGCGAGGCACGCCGCGTCGTGGGCGAAGCCCTCAGCGGAACCCTCAACCGCGCCGACGGCCTCGAATGCCTCGGCATCGCCAAAACCTACGGCGCCGCACGA